>DATEJA010000181.1:0-17298 GCA_035278405.1 Sphingobium sp.
GCCCGACAGGCTGGCCGCTTCGATCGCACAGTTGAGCCAGCAGGGCGCATCCCTGGCCCAGGCGGCCGAGGATGCGCGGCTGGCGGAAAGCGAGGCGGAGGCGGCGCTGCGCCTCGCCGAAAGCCGCGCCGCGCAAGCCGCAGAGACATTGGCGCAGGCGCGCGAAAGCCGCGCGACCGCCGTGGCGCGCGCGGAAGCGGCCGACGAGAAGCGCGTCGAAACCAACCGCCTCTCGGGCGAGCGTTTCGAATGTCCGCCCCCCGTGCTGCCGGAGAAGCTGGGCTTCGCCAGCGCCGACATCCGCATCGCCCAGAGCGAGCAGGCCGAGCATGACCGGCTGGCGACGGAGCGCGAGCGGATCGGCCCGGTCAATCTGGTCGCCGCGCAGGAACTGGAAGAGCTGGAGGCGACTCAGGCGAGCAGCCGCGCCGAAAGCGAGGAACTCACGCAAGCGATCCACCGCCTGCGCGGCTCGATCGGCAGCCTCAATCGTGAAGGTCGCCAGCGCCTGCTCGCCGCCTTCGAAGCGGTCGACGGCCATTTCCGCCGGCTCTTCACCACCCTGTTCAACGGCGGCCAGGCCCATCTGGAACTCATCGACAGCGACGATCCGCTGGAGGCGGGCCTTGAAATCATGGCCCAGCCGCCCGGCAAGAAGCTCGCCGCGCTCACCCTGCTGTCGGGCGGCGAGCAGGCGCTGACCGCCGTCGCCCTCATCTTCGGCCTGTTCCTCACCAACCCGGCGCCGATCTGCGTCCTCGACGAAGTCGACGCCCCGCTCGACGACGCCAATGTCGAGCGTTTCTGCGACCTGCTCGACGCGATGGTGGGCCAGACGGACACCCGCTATCTGATCGTCAGCCACAATGCCGTCACCATGGCGCGCATGCACCGCCTCTTCGGCGTCACCATGGTGGAACGCGGCGTCAGCCGCCTCGTCTCGGTCAATCTCGGCGGTGCCGAGGCCCTGCTGGCGGCGGAATGATTGATGTAGCTACGGATATTGACATTTATTGTAGCTACGAATAACAAGGTCTGGTCCGTGGAAATCACTTTCGATCCTGCCAAGCGGCAGGCGACGCTGGAACAGCGCGGTTTGGATTTCGCGGATGCGGCGCAGATTTTCGAAGGCCCGCAACTCACGCTGGAAGATGACAGGTTCGCTTATCCCGAACCGCGCTTCCAGACCTATGGGCTGATGAACGATCGCCTGGTGATGCTCGTCTGGACGCCAACAAGCCGGGGTATTCGGGTGATTTCGATGAGGAAATGCAATGAGCGAGAGCAGAAAGCCTTTGCCGCCCGACTGGGATGAGGATGACGCTCCCGAATGGACAGAAGAAATGTTCAGGCGGGCAGAGCTTCGCGTCGGCGACCGCATCGTCCGCCCCGCCAGCGGCACCTTGACCCGGCGCGGCCGGCCCAAGGCGGATCAGCCCAAGCAGCAGGTCACGTTGCGCCTGGATCAGGCGGTGCTCGACGGGTTTCGCAGCGCCGGCCCGGGCTGGCAGAGCCGCATCAACGATGCCCTGCGCAAGGCGCTGGGGCTATAGCTTCATCCGCCGAAACAATCCCTTGGCGGTCATCGGCTCCAGCATCTCGCCGGGCCCTTCCGGGTCTAGCACTTCATTATCGGCCAGCCACGCCTGCACGTTGTTGAGATCGGGCGTCACATAGGGCCGCAGCGTCCGGCCCGGCCGGTCGCGCAGTTCCTCGATCCCCGCGATCAGCCCGCGATCCCCGATCACCGCCGCCACGCGTTCGGCCGGCAGGTCGAGATGTTCGGCGATCAGCTCGTCGCGTATCGCCCTGACCCGGTCCTCGCGCCCCGCATTGGCGGTAAGGCGCGTGTCGATCGTCACGTCACATTCGGTGTCGAGCCTCATCGAGCGATTGTTCATGTTGGAAGAGCCGACGCGGAGCACCTGATCGTCGACGATCAATATCTTGGCATGGACATAGATCGGCTCGCCGCGCGCGGTGAAGGGGTGATAGATGCGCAATTTGCCATGAGTGTCGCGCGCCCGCAGCGCCTCGACCAGGCGGGCGCGGGCATTGTCCATCGCCTGCTGTTCCAGCCAGCCGTCGGCCTGTTCCGGATTGATGATGACGATGTCCGGCCCGTCCGGCTCGCCGAGCCGCGCGGCGATCGCCTCGGCAATGCGGCGGGACGCGAAATATTGGCTCTCGGCATAGATGCTGTGCCGCGCGCAAGCGATCTGGTGCACATAGAGCCGCTCGATCTCGACCAACGGCTGCTGGTCTGCCATTTCCGGCGCGGAGCGCGAAATGGCGATGTCGACATCCTCGAACTGCACCGGCAGCGCGTCTGGCCAGCAATCATGTTCGCCCAGGATCGGCTCCAGTTCCTCGCCGCCCGCGCCTTTCCAGCGCGCGCGGCCATGCTCGCCTAGCACCGCCGCGACATCCCCCTGCAGCGCGGTGGTGGCGTCGTGCCAGGGGCCATAGCTCGACCCGTCGGGACGGCGCCGCCCCGGATCCTCGTCGCGATGATGGCGCGTGTCCCATCGGTCGGCCGTCATGTCGATGCCGCCGCAAAAGGCGAAGCAATCGTCGATCACCACGATCTTCTGATGATGGGACGCGGCCGGCGGGTGATGGCTGTCCAGCTTCACATGGATGCGCTTGTGCGCCATCCACTTGACCGTGGTGATGAGGTTGGACGGCTGCACCATCGACTTCATCGCGCCCATGTCCCAGCGCAGCAGGAAGATTTCTAGCTCGGGGGTCCGCTCCACCAGCCAGCTGATGAAATCGCCGATGATGACGGGGGCACCGTCGTCCGTCTGCTCCTCGCGCAACAGGCTGATCGCGGCGTCGAAATCCCAGCCGATCAGCATGATGCGTCGCTTCGCCTTCAGCATCGCGGCGCGGGCATGGCGGAAATATTGATCGGCATCGATGATGATGCTGGCCTTGGCGGCGCGGGCGATGCGCCAGCAATCCTCGCCTTCGCGCGGCCCGCTCATGCGCTGCCCACGACGAGGCAAGCGAGGAACATCAGCAGCCCCGCGAAACGGTTGGCCCGGAACTTGATCAGGGGGTCGGCGCCATCCTCCTTGAGCGTCGCCACCTGCCAGCAAAGATGCCCCGCCATCGGGATTAGCGCCGCGAGGGCCAGAAGCTGCGGCCGCACCTGCCAGAGCGCGGCGGCCCAGAGCGCCAGCGCGATCAGATAGCAGAGCGTCACCCCCGCCCGCACATGCCGCCCCATCGACAATGCGCTCGATCCAATGCCGATCAGCGCGTCATCCTCCCTGTCCTGCAGCGCATAGATGGTGTCATAACCCACGACCCAGAAAATGGAGCCGGCATAAAGCATCAGGCCGGGCGCGGTCAGCGCGCCCGCGACCTCGCTCCATCCCACCAGCGCCGCCCAGGAAAAGACGAGGCCAAGCCAGATCTGCGGCCATCCCGTGATCCGCTTCATGAAGGGATAGGCGGCGACCAGCGCCAGGCTGCCAAGCGACACGATCTGCGCGAGCGGCCGCAGCTGGAGCAGCACGACAAGGCCGACAAGGCAGAGCAGCAGCAGCCAGGCCCAGGCGATCCGCACCGACATCGCCCCACTCGCCAGCGGCCGGGCGGCCGTGCGCGCCACCTTGCGGTCGAGATCGCGGTCGACAATATCGTTGAAGACGCAGCCGGCCCCCCGCATCGCGATGCTGCCGAGCAGCAGCCACAGGATCAGCGGCCAGCGCGCCCCCGCGCCGCCCGCCAGCACCACCGCCCAGGCGCCGGGCCAGAACAGCAGCCACCAGCCGATCGGCCGGTCGAACCGCGCCAGCAGCGCCAGCGCGCGCGGCGTTTCGGGCAGGCGGGAGAGCAGGCCGCGCGCTTGGGTATCGGGGACGATGGTGCCTGTCACTCTCACTCCGTTCGGGCTGAGCTTGTCGAAGCCCTCTTCTTCCCTAAAGAGAAGGAACACCCTTGGCTATGGCGCCCTTCGGGTCGACAGTTCAGGGTGAACGAAAGGGACAAAATGACCGCAACTCCCGCCTGGCCCCCGCAAAGCGCGCCGCGCTTGCATGTGGAGACGATGCTCGGTGAAGGCGTCGTCGTGCCGGTCGATGGCAACCCGGCCCATTATCTGATCAGCGTCATGCGGGTGAAGCCCGACGATATCGTGCTGCTGTTCGACGGCCGCTCGGGCGAATGGGCCGCGCGCGTCCGCGACATCCGCAAGCGCGATCTGGCGCTGGAGTGTGTCAGCCAGACCAGTCCGCTGGAGGCGGTGCCCGATTTCTGGCTCTGCTGCGCGCCGATCAAGAAAGGCCGAATCGACCTCATCGCCGAAAAGGCCTGCGAACTGGGCGTGGCGAAGCTGCAGCCCGTGCTGACCCGCCGCGCCGTGGTGGACAAGCTCAATCTCGACCGGCTGCACGCGCATCTGGTCGAAGCCGCCGAACAATGCGGCCGCACCGCGCTGCCGGAGCTTGGCGAGATGCTGAAGCTCGACGCGCTGCTGCGCGACTGGCCGGAGGATCGCTGGCTGTTCTTCGCCGACGAGACCGGCGGCGAACCGCTGGTCGACACGCTGAAGACGCATCCCGGCCCCGCCGCCTTCCTCATCGGCCCCGAAGGCGGCTTCGACCCCGCCGAGCGCGAGGCGATCCGCAGCGTGGCCAAGGCCGTCCCCGTCTCCCTCGGTCCCCGCATCCTGCGAGCCGAAACCGCCGCCATTGCCGCCACCAGCGCCTGGATGACCCTCAACGGCGACTGGAAATAGCCCCTACCCCGTCATTCCCGCGAAAGCGGGAACCCATCTCCCATCCGAGCCCCAAGGGAGGCGTCAGGGAAGCGGGCAGTTCCCTCCGCAGGAATGAGGGAGAAAAAAGCATTTCCAGTTTCAATCCGAAACAGGATTGAAGCCGTCACAAGCGCAACCTATTTGTCGCCCGCGCGCTTTGTTTGACGCGCCAGGGGGACAGGCTAAGGCGGGGCATGAGCACCAGAACCGATTCAGGGGGAATTGATCCCGTCATCGAAAGTCGCGACCAGTTGATCGCGGCCTTCTCCAAGGGCGCCAAGCCCAAGGAGCGCTGGCGCATCGGCACCGAACATGAAAAGTTCGTCTATGCGAAGAAGGATCATCACGCCCCTTCCTATGACGAGCAGGGCGGCATCCACACGCTGCTGATCGGGCTCACCCGCTATGGCTGGAACCCCGTTTTCGAGGGCGAGAATATCATCGCCCTGTCGGGCAGCGACGGCACCGTCAGCCTGGAACCGGCCGGCCAGCTGGAACTTTCCGGCGCGCCGCTCGAAAATCTGCACCAGACCTGCGCGGAGACGCAACGGCACCTGGAACAGGTCAAATATGTCGGCGACATGCTGGGCCTAGGCTTCCTCGGCCTTGGCATGTGGCCGGACAAGACGCGCGAAGTCCTGCCGATCATGCCGAAGGGCCGCTACGACATCATGCTGCGCCACATGCCGCGCGTAGGGTCGCTGGGGCTCGACATGATGCTGCGCACGTGCACCATCCAGACCAATCTCGACTATGGCAGCGAGGCGGACATGGTGCAGAAGTTCCGCGTTTCGCTGGCGCTGCAGCCGCTCGCGACCGCGCTCTTCGCCAACTCGCCCTTCACCGAAGGCAAGCCCAACGGCATGCTGTCCTACCGCAGCCATATCTGGTCGGACACCGACCCGCACCGCACGGGCATGCTCCCCTTCGTGTTCGAGGACGGCTTTGGCTATGAACGCTATGCCGACTATGCGCTCGATGTGCCGATGTATTTCGTCTACCGGGACGGCCGCTATATCGACGCGGCGGGGCTCAGCTTCCGCGACTTCCTCGACGGCAGGCTGTCGGTGCTGCCGGGCGAAAAGCCGACCGAAAAGGATTGGGAGGATCATCTTTCCACCGCCTTCCCCGAAGTCCGGCTGAAGAGCTTCCTGGAAATGCGCGGTGCGGACGGCGGCGCGGCCGACCTCATCACGGCGCTGCCCGCCTTTTGGGTCGGGCTTCTCTACGATCAGGGCGCGCTCGACGCGGCCTGGGACCTGGTCAAGGACTGGACCATGGAGGAGCGGCAGGCGCTGCGCGACGCCGCGCCCAGACTGGCGCTCGACGCGCCGGTGCCGGGCGGACGGAAGCTGCGCGACATCGCCGACCAGGTGCTCGACATCGCCCGCAGCGGCCTGCGCGCGCGGGCCCGCATCAATGCGGCGGGCGACAATGAAACCGGCTATCTTGCCCCGCTCGACGAGATCGCCTCTTCGGGCCGCACCCATGCCGAACGGCTGCTGGAACGCTATCATGGCGAGTGGAGCGGCGACCTGTCCCAAGTCTATGCCGAGGAAAGCTATTAACCCGCGCGATCTCGACTGACGCTCCCCGGCGAAGGCCGGGGCCCAGAGCCGACCGCGCCACTCGACGCACCCTCGGTCTTATTCCGCCGGCTCCAACCCCGGCGAAACCGGCCGCCCCGCGCCCCGCACCCAGGCGAAGAAGCGCGGCACCGGCGCGTTGCGCTCCATCCATTCGCTATAGGCGCGATAGGCGGGGTCGGTAGACAGATGCGCCTCCTCCGTCCGCGCGCGCCAATAATAGACCGCGTTGGTGACGGCAAGCATCGCACAGTTGCGCACCATGTCGGTCAGGCTCCCCGTCACCGTCAGGAAAGGGAGCGCCGAAAACCACCAGAAGAGATTCTTGGAGAGGTAAGCGGGGTGGCGCGTCCAGCGATAGGGGCCATGCGTCAATATCCCGCGATGGGTGAGGTTGGAAAAGCGGATGCCGAACGCCACCGTCGCCCAGGCATAGATGGCCGTCAGCAGCACCAGCCAGCATCCCAGCAGCCATTGCAGCGTGACATGGCCCTGCGCCCACATATCCCATTCCGCGCCGCCGGCATGATAGTCGAGCGGCCCACCGCTGCCCATCAGCACGAAGGGCGGATAGCAGATCAGCGCCGCCACCCATCCCGCCAGCAGCGGATTGGCGGTGCGGATGTGCGAATCCAGCGGCTTCATCGTCAGCAGATAGCCGACGGTCGCCATGCACACGTCGATCATGAACATGACCGCGATCAGGAAGGCGGCCAGGTTCAGCGGATGGGTCAGCAACTGGTCGATCCGCCAGTCGACCACGCTGGCGAAATTGCCCGGCACGATCGACAGCATGAAGGCGAGGAAGAAGCCTTTGACCGCCCAGGCGCGGGCATGGTTGGCGACTTCCGCCCGATCCGGCGTCCCCGCCGCGCCGCCGATCACCCATTGGCCAAAGGCATAAGAGGCGTCCTTGGGCTCCACCAGCCGCCGGTCGAGCCAGATCACATAGGGCACCGACGCGACGAGCAGCCAAGGCGCGGCGGCCATGAACAGGGTCATCGAATAACGATAATTGCCGTCCCAATACCAGCGCGCCAGGCAGTAGAAGACCGCGATGGCGAGCCATGTCGCCCACAGGCCGGCGATCTTCACCAGGCTGATGTCCAGCACCGCTCGCGCCGGCCGGGGCGCCCCCTTCCAGTCGATGCCGGTCGACGGGTTGCGATGCACCTTGTCGATGATCAGCGACCACAGCACCATCGGCACCGCGCAGGCGACCACCGCGGCAAAGCCCGCATGGGGGCCGTCCATCCCATGCCGCCGCGCGAGCCATGCCCAGAAGGCGAGGCCCGCCAGCCCGGCCAGCCCGACGCCATGGCTGACGGCGGAAGCGGGGCAGGAGTCGGCGGGTTTGCGCATGGCGCTGTCCTTATGGGAAAATGGTAAGCAAGCCGTGAAGGAAGAGCCTCATCCCCCGCCCAGCACGTTGATGGTGAAGGCCAACACGCCCAGGTTGAAGACGAAGGCGGCCAGGCAGTGCAGCGTCGCGACCTCGCGCATCGGCCGGCCGGTGATGGCGATGTCGGACGTCTGGAACGTCATGCCCAGCGTGAAGGCGAAGTAGAGGAAGTCGGGATAGCTGGGCTCGGGCGTGTCCGGGAAATCCAGGCCCCGTCTGTCGCCGCTGCCCCTGCCGTTGCCCGGCAGATAGAAGAGATGCGCATAATGCATCGCATAGACGAGGTTGGAAAACAGCCACGCGAGCGCCAGCGTCAAGAGCAGCAGGACGATGACAGCCGGCTTGGGGCCGCCATGCTGGCTGACCGCGACGCCGACGGCGACCAGCACCACCAGCGAGACGATCCCGGCCAGCAGCAGCATCAGGCGGCGGCCCGCGTCGTTGCGCTGCGCGCTGCGCCGCATCCGGTCGGGGTCGGCGTCGATCAGCGGATAGAGCGAAAGGATGAAGGCCAGCGCCGCGCAATCAAAGCCCACCATCGCCGCCTCATGCCAGGCCAGGACCGCGGAGAAGGGCACGGCGATCAGCAACAGCGCCAGGAACATGCCGTACCGCCAGGGCAGGCCCCACGACCGAACATGCGCGTGCTTCATGGGCGCGATTAGACGTTGCAAATGGCGGCTTGGCAAGACGTTACAAAACGGCGCTCACCAGCCCCAGCCCGACCGCCTCATTGGCCTCCAGATACCAGTTGGTGGACGCGCGCCGCAACAGATCGTCCATCGTCACCTGCGATCCCAGGATCAGGTTGGCAAAGCCCTCATTCTGGATGGCGATGGACGATTCGATCTCGTTGATCGCCGCCTTGAGCGGCGCCAGGCAGGTCGACAGCGGCCCTTCCAGATGGACGTTGCGGGTGATGATGCGCTCATGGATCATGACCCGCGTCCCGCGCGCCAGATAGCGGTTCTCGCGCGCGAAAAAGCCCATGAAGGTGGCGCCCGCCGAATAGACGGCGGTCTTGCCCAGGAAAACCAGCCGCGCCTGCGGGAACAGCTCGGAATGAAAGCGGATATCCTCGCCCATCATCCGCGCTATCTCCGGATCGCCGCCCAGCGTCGACATCTCCACGACCACCAGCCCCTGCTGCGGCGCGCCGGCCAGCGCCTCCTTGAAGTGCAGATACATGGCCTGGTCGACCGGGCCCGACAGGCGCACGGCGGGGAAGGCGAAGTCGGCGGGCGTGAGCAGGGGCGGTTGGCTCGACATGCTGTGGCTTGGTCCTGTCGCTTGGATCGTCGGCCTGCACTACGCCCGGGAAGGCAAATGGTGCCGCGCGCGCTTTTGACTGGCGCGCGGGCGAACAGGCTGTAAAGAACAGATCATGACCAAAGGGCGCGGGGCATGATCGCGAAACTTTCAGGCCGGCTGGACAGTACCGGCATCGACCACGCCATCATCGATGTCGGCGGGGTAGGCTATCTCGTCGGCGCCTCGTCGCGCACGCTCGCCGCGCTGGGGTCGGTGGGCGAAGCGGTGACGGTGCACACCGAAATGCTGGTGGCGGAGGATTCGATCCGCCTCGTCGGCTTCGCGCGCGGCGAGGAGCGCGACTGGTTCCGCCTGCTGACCGGCGTCCAGGGCGTGGGATCGCGCGTGGCGCTGGCGATCCTCTCCGTGCTGGAGCCCGCCGAACTCCACCGCTCGATCGCGACGGGCGACAAGGCGATGATCGCGCGCGCGAACGGCGTTGGACCCAAACTGGCGCAACGCATCGTCAATGAACTCAAGGACAAGATCGGCGCCGCACCCGGCGCGGGCGCGGTTCTGACGGCAGGCGCCGCCCCGATCGCCGCAGTCGGCTTCGCGGCGGACGCGCTATCGGCGCTCCAGAATCTCGGCTTCAAGCCCGCCGAGGCGAGCAGCGCCGTCGCGGCTGCGGAAGAGGAATTGGGCGAAACCGCCACCCTCGACGCCCTCGTCCGCCTCGCCCTGCGAAAGGCGGCGAAGTGAGCGCGCCTATCCTCCCTGATCGTCATGCAGGCTCCCACCCATGAGCGAGGACCGCCTCATCGCCTCCACCCGCCGCGTCGAGGACGTCGACGCCGCGCTGCGCCCCAAATCGCTCGCCGAATTCATCGGCCAGGAAGCGGCGCGCGGCAATCTGCGCGTTTTCATCGAGGCTGCCAAAGCGCGGGGCGAGGCGCTCGACCATGTGCTCTTCTTCGGCCCGCCGGGCCTGGGCAAGACGACGCTGGCGCAGATCATCGCCAGGGAAATGGGCGTGGGCTTCCGCGCCACCTCCGGGCCGGTGATCGCCAAATCGGGCGACCTTGCCGCGCTGCTCACCAATCTCGACGAGGGCGATGTCCTCTTCGTCGACGAAATCCACCGCCTCAACCCGGCCGTGGAGGAAGTGCTCTACCCCGCGATGGAGGATCGCGCGCTCGACCTGATGATCGGCGAGGGGCCCTCTGCCCGGTCGGTGCGGATCGACCTGCCGCCCTTCACCCTCGTGGGCGCGACCACGCGGCAGGGCCTGCTGACCACTCCGCTGCGCGACCGCTTCGGCATCCCGGTGCGGCTGCAATTCTATACTGTCGACGAGCTGGAGCTGGTGGTCCGCCGCGCCGCGCGGCTGCTCGACCTTGGCATCACATCCGACGGCGCGGTCGAAATCGCGCGGCGATCGCGCGGCACGCCGCGCATCGCCGGCCGTCTGCTGCGCCGGGTGCGCGACTTCGCCAATGTCGCGGGGGTGGAAGCGGTCGACGCCAAGACCGCCGACGCCGCGCTCAGCCGGCTGGAGGTCGACCAACTCGGCCTCGACCTCATGGACCGGCGCTATCTCATGATGATCGCCGACATCTATCGCGGCGGGCCGGTGGGCGTGGAGACGCTGGCGGCGGGCCTGTCCGAACAGCGCGACACGATCGAGGAAGTGATCGAACCCTATCTGATCCAGCTCGGTCTCATCGCCCGCACCGCGCGCGGCCGCTGCCTCAACGGGCCGGGCTGGAAGCATCTCGGGCTCAATCCGCCCCCGGGCACGCAGGACGGGCTTTTCGGCTAATATCCGTTCCTCGGCGTAGGCCGGGTCCAGTTCCAGCCTCGCCCCCGGCTCCCGCCTTTGCCGGGAAACGAAACCCGCCCTAGCTCCATGAAAAACCTTGGCCCTCGCCGATCCGCCCCGTTATAGCGGCGGGCGGGGTGAAAGGCGCGCGGCAGACGCGCCCAGGGCGAAAGGTGGACCGACTTGCGGGCGATCGAGCAGTTTCCCAATCTGGTGACCATGTTCTTCGCCCGTGCGGAGGAGAGGGGCGATGCCCCCTTCCTCTGGCGCAAGGCGGCCGGGCGCTGGCAGTCCCTCAGCTGGACCGAGGTCGCCCATCAGGTCGCCTCGCTCGCCGCCGCGCTCAAGGCGCAAGGGTTGCAGCCCGGCGATCCGATCATGCTGGTGAGCGAGAACCGGCCCGAATTCTGCATCGCCGACCTCGCCATCATGGCGGCGGGCTGCGTCACCGTGCCGACCTACACCACCAACACGACGCGCGATCACCAGCATATCCTGACCGACAGCGGCGCGCGCGCCGTCATCGTATCGAGTGCGAAGCTGGCGCAGGTGCTGATGCCGGCCGTGCTGCGATCACAAGCAGGCTTCGTCATCGGCATGGAGCCGCTGCGCGGCGTCCAGGGCCAGATTTCCTGCCATATGTGGAGCGACCTGATCGCGTCCCACATCGCCGACCCGGACGCCTGCGCCGCCGAGCAGACCGCCGGCCGTCAGGACCTGGCCTGCATTATCTATACCAGCGGCACCGGCGGCGCGCCGCGCGGGGTGATGCAGCATCATGGCTCCATCCTCTGCAATATCGAAGGCGCGGGCCGGCTGGTCGCGGAGGATTTCGGCTGGGACGAGGAGGTCTTCCTCTCCTTCCTGCCGCTGTCCCATGCCTATGAACATAGCGGCGGTCAGTTCCTGCCGATCATGCTCGCCGGGCAGATCTATTATGCCGAAGGCCTCGAAAAGCTCGCCGGCAATATCGAGGAAGCGCGGCCGACCATCATGGTCGTCGTCCCCCGCCTGTTCGAGGTGCTGCGCACGCGCATCATCAAGTCGATCGAAAAGCAGGGCAAGTTCCCCGCCTGGTTGCTGGCCCAGGCGCTGCGGATCGCGGCCAAGGAGCAGAAGGGAGAGGGATCGATCGCCGACCTGCCGATGAAGCTGCTGCTCGGCCGGACCCTCAAACCCAAGATCGCGCAGCGCTTCGGCGGCCGGATGAAGGCGCTGGTGTCGGGCGGCGCGCCGCTCAACCCGGATGTCGGGCTGTTCTTCGATGCGGTGGGGATGACGCTGCTGCAGGGCTATGGCCAGACCGAAGCGGGGCCGGTGATCAGCTGCAACCGCCCGCGCGCGGGCATCGCCATGGACACGGTCGGGCCGCCGCTCGACGGCGTGGAGGTGCGGATCGCCGAGGATGGCGAGATATTGGTGCGCGGCGAGCTGGTCATGCACGGCTATTGGCGCAACGCCGCCGAAACGGCCAAGGCGCTGAAGGAGGGCTGGCTTCATACCGGCGATATCGGCGAGATCGACCCCAAGGGCCGTATTCGCATCACCGACCGCAAGAAGGACCTGATCGTCAACGACAAGGGCGACAATGTCTCGCCGCAGAAAGTCGAGGGGATATTGACCCTCCAGCCGGAGATCGGCCAGGCGATGGTCCATGGCGACCGGCGTCCCCATCTGGTCGGGCTGCTGGTGCCCGACGCCGAATGGACGCGCGAATGGGCGGCGGCGCAGGGCTGCGGCGTCGACGGCATCGCGCTGGACGGCGCCTATCAGGCCGCGTTGCGGGCGGCGGTGGATCGGGTCAATGTGGACCTGTCCGTCACCGAACGGGTGCGCCGCTTCATCCTGGCGGACGAGCCCTTCACGATCGACAATGGCGAAATGACCCCATCGATGAAGATCCGCCGCCACATCATCCGCGCACGCTATCAGGAGAGGCTGGACGCGCTCTACAAGGGGTGATCTCGTTCGCCCACGGAGCGGCTTTCATCCTTATGTTCCCCGGCCGATGCCGGGGAACAGCGCTTACGCAGGTATGACAGCGCCCTACCGCCCCGGCGTCCGGTAGGGCGTAAATGACCCGAGCGCGCAACCGCCGGTCACCATGCCGGTCGCAAGGTCGGCGCTGCGGGCGATGTCGCCCCTGCAATATTGCGACCCCCAGGTCTTCACCACCAGCGTGTCGCCCCGCCCCAGCCCGATGCAGCTGCCGATCAGGTCGTTGCGATAGACCAGCCGGGGACTGACCCGATAGAGCAGCACGCTGTCGCTGATCGCGGTCAGATTGGCATTGGGCTGGCGGAAGACGCAACTGACAGGTTCGCCCGCCACCTTGCCGGCGAGAGCGCTTTCCAGTTGCGCCGCCTGCTTTTCGGTGAGGCGGGCGGGCTGGCCCCCGCCGGCACAGGCCGACAGCAGCGGCAGCAGCGGCGTCAGAAACATCCATGCGCGCATGGCCCTTCTCCTGCACTCCCGCCCTGTTGAAACGACGCCGCGATAACGTCCGAACCGTCAGGCGGTATCCTTGGCGGTGCGGCGCGCGGCCAGTTCCGCCACGTCGCGGGCGCGCATGAAGATGTTGGTCGCCCGTTCCTGCCCGATCGTCGTCGGCACCGTCGGCTTGCCCGCCGCGCGGTCGGCATCCACCTGCGCCATCCGATCGACCAGCGCCTGGTTGTCGGGCTCGATCGTCAGGGCGAAGCGGCCATTGCCCTGCGTATATTCATGCGCGCAATAGACCATGGTGTCGTCGGGCAGCGCCGCCAGCCGCGCCATGTTGCCGAACATCTGCGCCGCCGTTCCTTCGAACAGCCGGCCGCATCCCATGGCGAACAGCGTGTCGCCCACGAAGATCAGGCGGTCCTCGGACAGATGATAGGCGATATGGCCGGCGGTATGGGCGGGCACCTCCATCACCGTGGCGACATGGTCGCCGATGCGCACCTCGTCGCCCTCCGCCACTTGCCGGTCGAGCGTGCCAATCTTCGCTGCTTCGGCGGCCGGGCCGGTGATGCGGCAGCCGCCCCATGCCTCTGCCGCGGCCTTGATCGCGGCATTGCCGCCGACATGGTCGCCATGCCAGTGGGTGTTCCAGATCTGGTTGATGGTCCAGCCTCGCGCGGCCGCCGCCGCCAGCACCGGCTCCGCGACGGCGGGGTCCACCGCCACCGTCTCGCCGCTCGCGCCGTCATGCAGCAGCCAGACATAATTGTCCGACAGCACGGGGATGCGGACCACCTCCAGCATCGTCACCACACTCCCACATTGGGCATCGACGCCCAGGGTTCGGCCGGTTCCAGCCGCCCGTCCTGCAGCAGCTCGACCGAAATATTGTCGGGCGTGCGGATGAAGGCCATGTGTCCGTCGCGCGGCGGGCGGTTGATGGTGACGCCCGCGTCCATCAGCCGCTGGCAGACGTCGTAGATATTGTCGACCTTGTAGGCGAGATGGCCGAAATTGCGTCCGCCCTCATAGCGTTCGGGCTCGCTGCCATCCTCGGGCGGCCAGTTGTAGGTCAGCTCGACCTGCGCCTCCTCATCGCCGGGCGCGGCGAGGAAGACCAGGGTGAAGCGCCCCTTCTCATTGTCGTGCCGGCGCAGTTCGCGCAGCCCCAGCAGCTTGAAGAAGGCAATCGTCCGGTCGACGTCGGTCACCCGGATCATCGTGTGGAGATATTTGATCACGTGTCGCTGCTCCATTCGTCGCCATAAAGCAACGGTTCATCTCAGTCATGGCAGGAATATCCCCCTAGATAGGGCGGCGGTGGCGCGCTGGGAAGAGGAGAGGGCGATGGGATGGGACGTTCGCGACAAGGTGCTGCTGGGCTGTGCCGGGCTGCTGGCGCTGGGGCTGGTGAGCGGCGGCTATCTGCTGGGCGACGGCCTCAAGCGCGCGAAGGCCGCCGACCGCTCGGTCACGGTGCGGGGCCTTGCCGAACGCAATGTCACGGCCGACCTCGCGACCTGGTCGATCAGCTATGCCGCGACCGGCTTCGACCTGCCGGCGGTGCGCGCGGAAATCGACAATAATACCCGCGAGCTGAAGGCCTATTTCGCCAGCCTCGGCTTCCGGCCCGACGCGCTGACGCCGACCGGGGCGGGGGTGAACCAATATATCAACAATGGCGTCAACACGATCACCATCACCCAGCGCATGCTGCTGCGCACCACCGACATCGCCCGGGCCCAGCGCGCCGTGGCGCAGCAGTTCGACCTCGTTCGGCGCGGCGTCACGCTGCAGGAAGGGTCGGGCATGCGCTACAGCTTCACCAGGCTGAACGACGTCAAGCCGCCGATGGTCGCCGCCGCCACCCGGGACGCCCGCGCCGCCGCCGAACAGTTCGCCCGCGACAGCGGCTCGCGCGTCGGCGGCATCAAGAGCGCGACCCAGGGCTATTTCTCGATCGACCCCCGCGACGGCGAGGCCGACGGCGCGAGCGACACGCCCTACAAGAAGGTGCGCGTGGTCACGACAGTCGACTTCTACCTGAACTGATCCCGCCACCCCCCCGTCATCCCAGCGAAGGCTGGGATCTCAGGAGAGGAAACGCAACACCGCCCGAGACCCCAGCCTCCGCTGGGGTGACGGCTATAAGCGGGAGGGCTTCAATCCACTCCCCATCACCCCGCCGGCAACCGCGTCAGATTGTCCGCCGCCGCCTTCCCCGCCGCCGATTGCGGCGCCAGCTTCACCGCCCGCTGCCAGGCCGACCGCGCGATATCGGCATGGTCGGTCAGGATCGCGATATTGCCCTCCTCCAGCGCCACTGACGCATCGTCGGGCGACAGCTGCACCGCCCGCGCGATATGCGCCTGCGCGAGCTTCATCTCGCCCGATCGCCGCGCCAGCGTTGCCGACAGCAGCCAGCCCAGCGGGTCCTGCGGCGCCTGCTCCAGCGCGATGTCGATCGACTCCCGCGCCGCCTTGACGTCGCCCAGCGCCACCAGCGCGCGGGCGCGGTCGAGATGCGTCTCGCCCTTTTCGATGCCATCGGGCAGGCCGCGCGCCAGCGCCGCATCGAAGCTCGTCCGCGCCTTGGCCGCGTCGCCCGCCGCCAGCGCCGCATTGCCCGCCTGCGCCCACAGCCGCGCGCTCTGCGCCATCTCGCCGCTGCGCTCCGCCTCGTCCGCGCCCTGTTCGAACGCGACGATGGCCGGCGCCCACCGCTCCGCCCGCGCATAGGCAAAGCCCATGCAGTGCCGCGCATAGAAGCTGCCGCCTTCGATCCGCCACTTTTCCGCGAACGACACGCCCCGTTCGGGCGAATCGATCGCCTGGTCGAGGCAGGCCTGGAATGGCTTGGCGAATTTTTCCGGCACCGGGATGCGGCCGTCGTTCGGCCGGTCTGGCGTCGCCGTTGCCGCGGCTGCCGGCGCCGCCGGGGCAGGCGCGGCCGCCTTCGCCCGCCGGTGGTTCATCACCGCCTCGATCTCCGGATCATAGGCTTGCGGCATCAGCAGCAGCAGGGGCAGGAGCAGGGGCATCAGAGGCTGTCCAACAGGCTGGCGACGGTGCCGATCAGCAGGGCGATGTCGGCGTCGCGGGAAAGGCGGTGGTCGCCATCCTTAACCAGCAGCGTCTGCACATCGGATGAACGCAGCCGCTGCGCGATCCGCAGCGCCGTCTGCCACGGCACGTCGCGGTCCTCCTGGCCGTGTAGCAGCCGCACCGGACAGTCGATCGGCATGTCGGCGCCCAGCAGCCGCAGCGCCTGGCCCGATTGCCAGAAGGCGAGCGTCGTCACATAGGGCTGGTCGCCATAGGGCGTCTCCTCGACGATCCGCCCGTCGCGGGCGAGCCGCGCCCTGTCCTCCTCGCTAAAGCCCCAGTCGGTAAAGTCCGGCGCCGCCGCGATCCCGACCAGCCCCGCCACCCGCTCCGGCCGCGCGAACGCGATCAGCAGCGCCAGCCAGCCGCCCATCGACGATCCCACCAGCACCACCGGCCCCTGCGTCAGCGAATCGATCAGCAGCAGCGCGTCGTCACGCCAACTGGCGAGCGTCCCATCCTCGAACCGCCCCTCGCTCGCGCCATTGCCGCCATAGTCGAGCCGCAGCATCGCGCGCCCGCTCCGCGCCGCCCAGCCGTCAAGCGCGACCGCCTTGCCGCCTTCCATGTCGGACATGTAGCCCGGCAGGAAGACCAGCGTGGCCCCCGTGCCCGGCCGGTGGCGATAGGCCAGCCTCGTGCCGTCGGGGCGGGCGAACAGCGCGGGTGGCGCGGCGGTGGCATTGTCCATGGGTCTCTCCAATGCTGGGGCGGTCCTTATCGGCCCGCCCTTAGAGCCGGACGCGCAAAAAACCAAAAAGAGAAGAAAAATAATGCACCCATCGCGTTGACAGGCCCCCACCCAACGGCTAATCGCGCCCACCTACCCCGTGCCCAGATGGCGGAATTGGTAGACGCACCAGCTTCAGGTGCTGGCGATCGCAAGGTCGTGGAGGTTCGAGTCCTCTTCTGGGCACCA
>DATEJA010000182.1:0-3470 GCA_035278405.1 Sphingobium sp.
TCGAGCAGCGCCTCGCCTTCGCCCCATTTCTTGAAATAGCCCGGCTCCACCTGATTCTCGGACGAACGATGATGCTCCAGGCCAATGCCGCCCATCTCGTCGGTGATGGCGAAGAGGAAGTCATAATGGTCGAAATGATAGGTGCCGAACAGGGCGCCGGCTTCATCGACCAGCTTCTTGTGCTTCGCGATCTGGTCGGGCTTGGCGTCCAGCTCGTCGGCATCGTCGGCCACGATGTTGAGGGTGACGTTGTGGCCAAGATCCACCGGCTTGAAATAGCGGCCGGCGAACACCGGCGAATCCTGCAGCGCCTCATAATCGATCGTCTCATAGGCGACGGTCGATCCGGTCCGCTTGCCCCGCAGCGCGCTCGCCGCCTGCCAGCCGTCGGGATAGGTGACGGTCGCCTGCACCGGGATCGCCCTTGTATAATAGCCCGCCGGATAGAGCGAAACGGACTCCCACTGGATGTTGAGCATCTTGGGCGTCACCACGACGCGGCCCTGGTTGGGCTGGGTGGCGGACAGAAATTCGAACTGCGCCACCACTTGCCGGGTGCCCTGCGGCACGTCGATCACGAAGCCGAAGACGTTCAAGGGGTCACGCTTCCAGGCAAGCGGCTTGCCGTCGGCGGTGAAGGTCAGGCCGTTGATCTTCTCGATCTGGCCGCGCGGGGCGTGATTGCCCGGCAGCCATTGCGGCACCAGCAGCGTCATCGGCCCGCTTGCCGCGACGGGGATGGTTTCCTTCACCCGAAAGATGCGCTGCACCGTGTCGCTGGCGTCCACCTCCAGCCGGATGGTGCCGCCGGGATAGGCGATGTCGCGCGGCGCGGGGCTGGCGCTGTTGACGGGCAGGGCGGTCGGCTTTGACCTTACGGCATCCTGGGCGATCGACGGGCCGCAGAGCGCGGTCGAAAACAGGAGCGCGGCGGCCAGGCTGCGGATCATGAACATCTCCGGGAAAAAGACGAAGGGGGAAGGACTTATGATGACAGCATGACGAGCGCCAATCGCCGCGTCCACCCCCAAGAAGAGCCGCGACATTCTGTGACAAAAAAGCGCGTTTCCTTGGACCTTCTTTGTCGCTAAAGGCGCATCCCCATGGCGAAAATCGAAACGCCGCGTCCGGTACGCGGCACGCAGGACATGCTGGGGGGCACGGCGGAAGCGTTCCAGGAACGTTTCGCGCATGTCGTCGCGACCTTTGACCGGGTGCGCCGGCTCTATGGCTTCCACCGCGTCGAAGTGCCGGTATTCGAAGCGACGGCGGTCTTCGCCCGCTCGCTCGGTGAGAGCACGGACGTCGTCTCGAAGGAGATGTACACATTCGAGGATCGCGGCGGCGACAGCATCACCCTGCGCCCCGAATTCACCGCCGGCATCGCGCGTGCCTATGTCACGGAGGGCTGGCAGCAATATGCGCCGCTCAAGGTGGCGACGCACGGCCCCCTGTTCCGCTATGAACGGCCGCAAAAGGGCCGCTTCCGCCAGTTTCACCAGCTCGACGCCGAAATCATCGGCGCGGGCGAGCCGGGCGCCGATGTCGAGCTGCTGGTCTTCGCCGACCAGCTGCTGCGCGAACTGGGCGTATCGGACGGCGTGACGCTCAACCTCAACACGCTGGGCGACGCGCAGAGCCGCGAAGCCTGGCGCGCCGCGCTCGTAGCCCATTTCGAAGCGCATCGCGACCAGCTGTCGGAAGAAAGCCTCGACCGGCTGCATCGCAATCCGCTGCGCATCCTCGACAGCAAGGACCCGCGCGATCGGCCGGTCGCCGACAGCGCGCCGGATATCGATGCTTACCTCACCGACGAAGCGCGTGGCTTCTTCGAAAAGGTGACGGCGGGCCTGGATGCGGCCGGCGTCGCCTGGGAGCGCAATGCCCGGCTGGTGCGCGGCCTCGATTATTATCGCCATACCGCGTTCGAGTTCATCACCGATCGGCTGGGCGCACAGGGCACGGTGCTGGGCGGTGGGCGCTATGACGGGCTGATCGAGAATCTCGGCGGGCCTTCGACGCCTGCGGTCGGCTGGGCGGCGGGGATCGAGCGGCTGGCGATGTTGGTGGATATGCCGGAAATTGCCGCGCCAGCGGTGGCTGTTGTCCCGATGGGCGATGCCGCGGAAGCCAAGGCAACCGCCATCATCGCCGACCTGCGTCGCGCCGGCATCGCCTGCGACATGGGCTATCGTGGCAATATGAAGAAGCGGATGCAGCGGGCCAACGCCTCAGGCGCGGCTTGGGCCATCATCATCGGTGATGATGAACTCGCACGGGGCGAAGCCGGGCTGCGCGATCTTCGCACCGGCGAGCAGCAGGCTGTCCCGTTGGGCACTTTGGTCGAGAAGCTCACGGCCCTCTGATGCATATATCCGCCGAACGCATCGCGCAGATCGAGGCGCGCCGGGACGAGGTGCAGGCGTCGATGACGCGCGCCGACCTTGCGCCGGACGAGTTCGTGCGGCTGTCGAAGGAATATGCCGAGATCGAGCCGGTCGCCCGCGCCGCGCATGAGGTGCGCCGCCTGCGCCAGGAATTGAGCGCGCTCGAATATATGGCCGGCGGTGAGGATGCCGAGGCCGATCCCCTGATGCGCGAAATGGCGCAGGAGGAAATGCAGCTGATCAAGGGCCAGCTGCCCGCCGCCGAGCGCGCCCTCGCGCTCCAGCTCCTCCCCCGCGACGCGGCCGATGCGCGCCCGGCCATGCTGGAAATCCGCGCCGGCACCGGCGGCGACGAAGCCGCGCTGTTCGCCGGCGACCTGTTCCGCATGTATCAGCGCTATGCCGACGCGCAGGGGTGGAAGATGGACCTCATCTCCGCCAATGCCTCGGAAGTGGGCGGCTACAAGGAAGTCGTCGCCAGCATCGCGGGCACCGGCGTCTTCGCCAAGCTCAAGTTCGAAAGCGGCGTGCACCGCGTCCAGCGTGTCCCCGTCACCGAAAGCGGCGGGCGCATCCATACCTCCGCCGCGACCGTCGCGGTGCTGCCCGAGCCCGAGGAAGTCGACGTCCAGATCGCCGACAGCGATTTGAAGATCGACATCTATCGCGCCTCGGGTGCGGGCGGCCAGCACGTCAACACGACCGATAGCGCCGTGCGCATCACCCATTTGCCGAGCGGCATCGTGGTGACGCAGCAGGACGAACGATCGCAGCACAAGAACAAGGCCAAGGCGATGCAGGTGCTGCGCGCCCGCCTCTACGAAGCCGAACGCGAACGCACGCAGAGCGAGCAGGCCGGCGCGCGCAAGGCGATGGTCGGATCGGGCGATCGGTCGGAGCGTATCCGCACCTATAATTTCCCCCAGGGCCGCGTCACCGACCACCGCATCAACCTGACGCTGCACCGCCTGCCCGAAATATTGGAAGGGCCCGGCCTCTCCGAGATCATCGACGCGCTGGTGGCGGAGGATGAAGCCGCGCGCCTCGCCCAGCTGGACGGGGTCGGGTGAGCCTGTCCGCTTT
>DATEJA010000183.1:0-9343 GCA_035278405.1 Sphingobium sp.
GCCGTGTCGAGGGGGCGTAGCGTGCGCAGGTCGATGACCTCCGCGTCGATGCCTTCGGCGGCAAGCGCCTCGGCGGCTTCCAGCGCGACGCCGACGCCGATCGAATAGCTGACCAGCGTCACGTCCGCGCCCGGACGGACGATCCGTGCCTTGCCGATCGGCAGGACATAATCGTCGAGCTTGGGAACGTCGAAGCTGCGGCCGTAGACCAGCTCATTTTCCAGGAAGACGACCGGGTCCTCGGAGCGGATCGCCGCCTTCAGCAGGCCCTTGGCATCGGCCGCATCATAGGGCGCGATGACGATGAGGCCGGGGACGGCGGCATACCAAGGGCCGTAATTCTGGCTGTGCTGCGCTGCGACGCGGCTCGCGGCGCCGTTGGGACCGCGAAACACGATCGGGCAGCGCATCTGGCCGCCGGACATGTAATTGGTCTTGGCCGCCGAGTTGATGATGTGATCGATCGCCTGCATGGCGAAGTTGAACGTCATGAACTCGATGACCGGACGCAGCCCGCCCATCGCCGCGCCCGCGCCGATGCCGGCAAAGCCATATTCGGTGATCGGCGTGTCGATCACGCGCCGCGCGCCAAATTCGTCCAACAGGCCCTGGGTTACCTTGTAGGCGCCCTGATATTCGGCGACTTCCTCGCCCATGACGAAAACGCGTTCGTCGCGGCGCATCTCTTCGGCCATGGCGTCGCGCAGCGCTTCGCGGACGGTGGTCTTGATCATTTCGGTGCCGGTGGGAAGATCCGGATCCTGCACGGTCGGCTTGGCCTCGGTGGCAAGCTTCGCCGTGCCGCTTTCCGCCTTCTTGGGCTCGGGCGCCGTTTCCGGCTTGGCCGGGGGGGCGCTTTCGGCCGCCTTGGGCGCAGCCTCGCCGCCCTCACCCGCCATGGTCGCGATCACGGTGCCGACCTTCACGCCTTCGGTGCCCTCGGGGATCATGATGGACCCGATCTTGCCTTCATCGACCGCTTCGAATTCCATCGTCGCCTTGTCCGTTTCGATTTCGGCAAGGATGTCCCCCGACCGTACTTCGTCGCCTTCCTTCACCAGCCACTTGGCCAGCGTGCCTTCCTCCATCGTGGGGGAGAGCGCCGGCATCTTGATTTCGATACCCATCAATATTGCTCCACCAGCACGTCGGTATAAAGCTCGGACATGTCCGGCTCAGGGGAGGTTTCAGCAAAGTCCGCCGCGTCGCTCACGATCTTGCGGATGTCCTGGTCGATCTTCTTGAGATCCTCTTCAGCGACGCCCATGTCAGCGAGATATTTCTTCACGCCTTCGATCGGATCGGACTTGTCGCGCATGGCCTGCACTTCCTCACGCGACCGATATTTGGCCGGGTCGGACATGGAGTGGCCGCGATAGCGATAGGTCTTCATCTCCAGCAGGATGGGTCCGTTGCCCGCCTGCACCCATTTCAGCGCCTCTTCGGTAGCCCCGCGCACGGCCAGCACATCCATGCCGTTCACCTGAAGGCCCGGGATGCGGAAGCTTTCGCCGCGCCGATAAAGCTGGTCCTCGGCGGACGAGCGATTGACGCTGGTCCCCATCGCATATTGGTTGTTTTCGATGACGAAGATGATCGGCAGCTTCCACAGCTCGGCCATGTTGAAGCTTTCGTACACCTGCCCCTGATTGGCGGCGCCGTCGCCGAAATAGGCGACGCACACGCCGCCGTCATTATTATATTTATGCGCGAAGCCGAGGCCCGCGCCCAACGACACCTGCGCGCCGACGATACCGTGGCCGCCATAGAATTTATGTTCGACGCTGAACATGTGCATCGAACCACCCTTGCCACGGGAGATGCCTGCTTCGCGCCCGGTCAGTTCCGCCATGATGACATTGGGATCGATGCCATAGGCGAGCATATGGCCATGGTCGCGATAGCCGGTGATGACGCTGTCCTTGCCCGGCTGGAGCGCGGACTGGATGCCGACCGCGACGGCTTCCTGGCCGATATAGAGGTGGCAGAAGCCGCCGATCAGTCCCAGGCCATAGAGCTGGCCCGCCTTTTCCTCGAACCGGCGAATGAGAACCATTTGCCGGTAGAATTCCAGCAATTCCTCTTTCGTCGCCTTGTAATCGGTGGGAGCTTCAGGGCGAGGCCGGTTATGGTCGGCGCCGGCAGGGCTGGGAGCCTTTGCCTTTGCGCGTGAAGGACGCGGCGTCGTTGGTTTCGCCAAGGCTTTTATCCTTTTGCGTGGGCAGGGATGGAAGGAAGCCCCGTATAGCGACAGAAGATGGTGCAATGCAACGCCGCACGCCGGCCGAAGCCGGTCGAATCGCCATCGGAATCCCGCTTCAGTTCAGCGGAACGATGACTTCGTCATGATGGAGAACGCCCAGCTGCCGCCGGATCAGCTCGTCGCTGAGATCAGGGTCGACACGACGCGGGTTGAGCAGGTCGACGCGGTTGCGCAGTTGGTTGCGTTGCGCCTCCACCTGCTTCAGTTCCGCCTGGGCGTGATGCAGCTGACGCGTATAGTCACCCCAGGCAAGCACCCCATTGGAGCCCAGCACGACATAACCCGCAAAGAACAGAAGAAGAAGCACCGCAATCGCCGGCCCGAAAGCCGAGAACAACAACATGCGGAGCTTAGCGATGTGCGCCATGGATCAGTTGAATCACAGGGCCGCGTCGGCTGCAAGTGAAATCTGTTTAACTTGCAGCCGGCTGGCTAATTAAAGTCTCAGCGGAAGATCGAGCGGCCAGCATAGACCGCGACGTCGCCCAATTCTTCTTCGATGCGGATCAGCTGGTTATACTTGGCAAGCCGGTCGGAGCGGGCCAGCGAGCCGGTCTTGATCTGGCCGCAATTGGTGGCGACGGCGAGGTCGGCGATGGTCGCATCCTCCGTCTCGCCCGAACGGTGCGACATGACGGCGGTGTAGCGCGCACGGTGCGCCATATCGACGGCGGCGAGCGTTTCGGTCAGCGAACCGATCTGGTTCACCTTCACCAGCAGCGAGTTGGCTAGACCCTTGCCGATGCCCATTTCCAGACGCTTGGGGTTGGTGACGAACAGGTCGTCGCCGACCAGCTGGCACTTGGAACCGATCTTGTCAGTAAGGATCTTCCAGCCTTCGAAATCATCTTCGGCCATGCCGTCCTCGATCGACTTGATCGGGTAGCGCGCGACGAGATCGGCCAGATAATCGGCCATTTCGGCGGAGGTCAGGCTCTTGCCCTCGCCCACCATCTCATATTTGCCGTTCTTGAAGAATTCGGTCGAAGCGCAGTCGAGCGCGAGCATGACGTCGTCACCCGGCTTGTATCCGGCCTTCTCGATCGAGGCGAGGACGAAGTCGAGCGCGTCGGTCGTGGACGACAGGTTGGGTGCAAAGCCGCCCTCGTCGCCGACGGCGGTCGCCAGTCCCTTGTCGTGCAGGCCCTTCTTCAGCGTGTGGAAGATTTCCGCCCCCACGCGCACGGCGTCGGCCAGGCTTTCCGCGCCGACCGGCATGATCATGAATTCCTGGAAGTCGATCGGGTTGTCGGCATGCTCGCCGCCATTGATGATGTTCATCATCGGCACCGGCAGCACATGCGCCGACACGCCGCCAACATAGCGATAGAGCGGCAGCCCGCGCGCGTCGGCGGCCGCCTTCGCGGTGGCGAGGCTGACGCCCAGGATGGCGTTGGCGCCCAGGCGGCCCTTGTTCTCCGTCCCGTCGAGCGCGATCATCGCCGCGTCCACTTCGGCCTGGTCTTCGGCATCGAGGCCGATCAACTGTTCGGCAATCTCGTCATTGACGGCGGCGACGGCGGCCAGCACGCCCTTGCCCAGATATTTGGTCGCGTCCCCGTCGCGCTTTTCGACTGCTTCATAGGCGCCGGTTGACGCGCCCGAAGGCACCGCCGCGCGACCGAAGCTGCCATCTTCCAGCATGACGTCGACTTCGACGGTGGGATTGCCCCGGCTGTCGAGGATCTGCCGAGCGTGAATGTCGAGAATGGCGGTCATGGGTCGCTCCCTGGAAATGGTACAGTGCGCCTGCGGCGCGCACCGCTTAGCCAGCACATCATGGATTGGCAATGCGGGGGCTTGCATGGCTTCGAAAAATGCCGATGCTCAAAATAGTAACGGCAACGGAACTGTGGTCCGCCGCAAAGCATTAGGACGGCAACCGTCTGCCCGCTTGGCGACCACATAATGAGGAGACATAGGACGATGGCCGACACACCGGAAACCCCTCCCGCCAAGCGCGCGAAGAAGGCGACGACCGACAAGCCCGCCAAGGCCAAGCCCGTGAAGGCGGAGTCCATGGCGCCTGCTACATCCTCCTCGATCGAGCCCGCCGCTCCGCTGAAGGCCGCGCCCACCCGCAAGGCGGCGAGCGCCCAGAGCGGCAACGGCGCTGCTTCCCACGGCTGGTCGGCGCAGATCGCTCCCATCAAGGCCCAGGCGGAAAAGGCGGCGCGGACGGCAGCCGACAAATTCAACTCGGTCGATTGGAAGACGCATATCGATCCGCTGAAGGAACAGGCGACGAAAACCGCCAAGTCCGCGGCGGGCACGGCCAAGGACAAGACCGGATCGGCCATGCAGAGCCTTGCCAAGCTGATCAGCGAGACGGCCGGAACGGTGGACGCCAAGCTCGGTCCGCAATATGGCGATTATGCGCGCCAGGCCGCTGAAACGGTAGCCAGCGCCGCCGATACGCTCGATAGCAAGGATGTCGACCAGCTAATGGCCGAAGCACGCGACTTCGTGCGCAAGAGCCCGGCGGTGGCCATCGGTGCGGCGGCGGTGGTTGGCTTCGTCCTCATGCGCCTTGCCAAAGGGTCCGACGACAAGGCCTGAGCCAGGTGCATCCCTAACCCACAAGAGCCCCGTCCGGGGCGGAGGGGCTATTGACTGACGAGCCGATCATGATGGCGGAGCCGGACGAGGACGCACGGCACTGGGCGGACGACGAACCGGCCGGCAGCGTCAAGGAGGCGTTCGCCCGTCTCTATACCGATGGACGCGCCTATGCCGACGCGGAGATCGAGCGACAGAAGCTGCGGGTCGGGATCGCCGGCGCGGGCGTGCGCGACGCGGCGATCTTCGGTGTGGCGGGCGCGTTGCTGGCCTTTGCCGCGCTGGTCGCTCTTCTCGTCGGGCTGGTGCTTGTGTTCGCTCCCTATATCGGGGCGGGTTGGGCGACCTTTGCGGTGGTCGGGGCGTCGCTGCTGATCGCCTTCATCCTCCTGCTGATCGCCAAGGCGCGCATCACGAAGATGAGGGAGGCGATCCGGTCATGACCGAGCAGCAACGCTACCGGCAGGCCGCCGCCGATGCGGAGCGGAAGAAGGCCGCTTTCCTTTCCAGCGCGGCCGCAGCAAAGGCGCGCATCGCCCCTGCCCGGCTCAAGGAGGACGTCAAGCAGAGGGCGGCGGATGGTTGGGCGAGCGGCAAGGCGCAGGTCGCCGCCCAGGTGCAGGAGCGGCCGGTAGCGTTCGGCGCGGCGGGCGCGGCCTTGCTGCTCTATCTTTTCCGGCGTCCGCTGTCGGCACTTTTCCGGCGCGCATACGTTCGGATACGCAACCACTCCCCGGAAAAATCGGAGAATGACGATGGCTGACATCCGTGCCCAGATCACCCGCGTGCGCGACGCCGCGAACGATATCGCCGAAACGGCATCGGGCAAGCTGCGGGACACGACCGGCAAGGCGCGCGATAGCGCCGGCGATCTGATCCAGACCAGCCGCGACCGTGCGACCGACGCCTATGGCGATGTGCGCGATCGTACCCAGCGCGTGGCTGCCCGCGCGAACGAGATCGTGCAGGACCATCCCATCGCCGCCGTCGCCGGCGCCGTGGCCGCCGGCGCGCTGATCGCCTGGATGTTCCCCAAGAGCCGGGCGGCGATGAAGGCCTTGCCCGGCCTCGCCACCACGGCGGGCGCGCGCGTGGTCGATGCCGCACTCGCCGCGCGCGCCGCCGCTGCGCAGGGCGCCGAAAGCGTCAAGACCAATGCGGGCGAGGCCTTCACTCAGGCGAAGGAAGGCGCGGGTCACGCCGTTGCCTCCGCCCGGGACGCGGCGGCATCGGCCGACATCAGCGGCACGGCATCGCGCATGGCCGACGATCTCGTCTCGCTGGTCGCCAGCAAGATCGATTCCGTCAGCGACGCGCTGAAGGCTCGATTGCCGAAAAGGTAATCGCTTCGGCGCCGAAAGCATCGAGTGACGCGCCCGCCCCCTCTTGGAGGCGGGCGACCGCATTGCTAAGCTCGCCGCTCCTTCCTTCGGAGAACAGAAGATATCATGAGCAAACTCCACCTGGTGATGGGCGGACGCGTCAAGGACCCCCAGACGCTTGAATTCGAAGATCTGGGATCGATCGAAATCGTCGGCGTATTTCCTGACTATGCTTCAGCGGAAAATGCCTGGCGCGGCGCGGCGCAGCGCACGGTGGACGATGCCGAAATGCGCTATGTGATCGTCCATCTGCACCGGCTGCTGGAGCCGGACCTGCCTCAGACGAACTGATCGCTGCTTATCCCGAAATCTGCGGTGGCTTGCGAAAGCGCCACCGCAGCAAAGGCCGGGTGAGTACAAGGCCAACGATGAATCCCCCGATATGTGCGGCGATAGCGATCTGGCCGAGGTCGCCGAAGCCCTTGACGGTGGCGACGCCGATCATCAACTGCAGCACGATCCAGCCGATCGCCAGCCAGACTATCCGCAGGAAATGGGGCGAAAACGGGCCCAGCCGGCGAACCGAGCGCTGGCCATAGAGCAAGGAATAGGTGGCGACGACCGCCGAGATCGCGCCGCTGGCGCCCACCATCGGGCCCGTCGATGAAGGATCGAGCGCCCATTGTGCCGCCGCCGCGCCATAGGCGCCGGCCACATAGAGGATGAACAGCGCGCCCTTCTGCAGCACCTGTTCGACCTGGCGACCGCAAAAGACCAGCATCAGCAGGTTGAAGCCGACGTGAAGCCAACCGGCATGGACAAGGGTGCAACTGAGCGGTGTCGCCCAGGCTGGCACCGCCAGCATGCCAGCGAGCAGCCCCGGCTCTCCGATCCGCGCGGGAATGAAGCCCGCCAGGATCGCAGCGTTATCGACCTGGCCTGTCAGATAGAGCAGCAGGAAGGCGGCGAAGGTGATCGCCGCAATCCCGTTCGTCATGTGCCCGGCAGGCAGTTTCACCGGATTTCAGATGAAAGCGATCTTGTCGACCAGGTAGAATTTGTCGCCCGAGGGCACCGACACTTCCACCTCTTCACCCACCTGACGGCCGATCAACGCCCGGCCGAGCGGGCTGTTATAGCTGATCATGCCCAGCTTCGCGTCGGCTTCGGCCTGGCCCACAATCTGGTATTTGACCGGCTTGTCGTCTTCGTCGAGCAGGGTGACCGTGGCGCCGAAGATCACCTTGTCGCCCGACAGCGTCGCCGGATCGATGATCTGCGCACGCGACAGCTTGTCCTCCAGGTCGGCGATCGTCGCTTCGACCTGGCCCTGCCTTTCCTTGGCGGCGTGATATTCGGCATTTTCCGACAGATCGCCATGCGCCCTGGCTTCTTCGATGGCGTCCACGATCAGCGGCCGCTCGGCCTTCAGCTCGCGGAGCTGCGCGGTCAGCTTGTCATAGCCCACCTGCAGCATCGGCATCTTTTCGACGGTCGCCATTATCGCAGATCCTTTGTCAAAACTTCCCTTTGGCAGCCCCAACCATGGGGCCGCCCGCAGCATGGTTCCTGGTGCAGGGGGTCAGGCTTGCGGCCCAGGATAATAAGACTGGAGAGACCGCACTTCAAGGGCATGGCCACGCAGAGCCTCGATTGCATCCGCCGCCGCCACGCTGGCGGCTGCGGTGGTGAAGCTCGCGACCTTGGCCCGTAGCGCGCTGGTGCGGATGGCCTTGCTGTCCTTGAGCGACTGCCAGCCTTCGGTGGTGTTGACGATGAGGTCGACGCCGCCGTCGGTGATCCGGTCGACGATGTGGGGGCGTCCCTGCGCCACCTTGTTCACCGTTTCGACGCTGATGCCGTTTTCTTCCAGATAGCGCGCGGTGCCGCCGGTCGCCACGATGGAGAAGCCCATCGCGGTCAGCTTGCGGACTGCCGGCAGCACCACCGGCTTGTCGCTGTCCTTGACCGAGACGAAGGCCGTCCCGCTGGTAGGCAGGACGGTGCCCGCGCCCAGCTGGGATTTGGCGAAGGCGGTGGCGAAATCGCTGTCGATGCCCATGACTTCGCCGGTGCTCTTCATTTCGGGCGAGAGGACCGGATCGACGCCGGGGAAGCGCGCGAAGGGGAAGACCGCTTCCTTAACTGCAATATGAGTTATAGAATTACGGTCGATTTTCGGGAGAGCCTTGAGCTTTTCCCCGGCCATGACGCGGGAGGCGATCTTGGCGATGGGGGTCCCGATCGCCTTGGCGACGAAGGGGACGGTGCGGCTGGCGCGAGGGTTCACCTCAATCAGGTAAACAATGCTGTCCTTTACCGCGAACTGGATGTTCATGAGGCCCCGGACCGACAGCGCCCGAGCCAGGACATCCGCCTGGCGCTCGATTTCGGCGATGATGTCGTCTGACAGGCTGTAGGGCGGCAGCGAGCAGGCGGAATCGCCCGAATGGACTCCCGCTTCCTCGATATGCTGAAGCACGCCCGCGACCACGACATCGTCCCCGTCGCACAGCGCATCCACGTCGACCTCAACCGCGTCGCGCAGATATTGGTCGATCAGCACCGGGGAGTCGCCCGACACCTGGACGGCGGTGGCGATATATTCCTCCAGCTGGGCCTGGCCGTCGACAATCTCCATGGCGCGGCCGCCAAGGACATAGGACGGACGCATCAGCACCGGATAGCCGATGCGGTTGGCGACGGCGATCGCCTCCTCGCGGCTGCGGGCGATGCCGTTGGCGGGCTGCTTGAGCTTGAGCTTGTCGACGAGCGCCGCGAACCGCTCGCGGTCTTCAGCGAGGTCGATGGCATCGGGCGAGGTGCCGAGGATGGGGATGCCCGCATCCTCGAGCGGCTGGGCGAGCTTCAATGGCGTCTGGCCGCCGAACTGGACGATGACGCCCGCGAGCGTGCCGTTCGACATTTCGACGCTCAGGATTTCCAGCACATCCTCGGCGGTCAGCGGCTCGAAATAAAGGCGGTCGGACGTGTCATAGTCGGTCGACACGGTTTCGGGGTTGCAGTTGACCATGATCGTCTCATAGCCCGCCTCCGCCAGCGCGAAGCAGGCGTGGACGCAGCAATAGTCGAACTCGATCCCCTGCCCGATGCGGTTGGGACCACCGCCCAGGATGACGACCTTTTTGCGGTCGCTGGGCTGCGCCTCATTCTCCGGATCGCCGAAGAGCGGGGCTTC
>DATEJA010000184.1:0-3582 GCA_035278405.1 Sphingobium sp.
TGGACGAGGCACTCAATGCCCATATCGCCGCGCTGCCGGGCCGACGGCTGATCTTCACCAATGGCGATGCGGACTATGCCGGACGCGTGCTCGACAAGCTGGGCCTCACCGGCGCGTTCGAGCTGATCCACGACATCCACGCCTGCCAATATGTGCCCAAGCCCGATCCGTCAGGCTATGCCGAGCTGTGCCGGGTCCATCATGTCGACCCCAGCCGCGCCGCCTTTTTCGAGGACATGGCGCGCAACCTGAAGCCCGCCAAGGCGATCGGCATGACCACCATCTGGGTCAATAATGGCTCGGAAGCGGGCGACCACGGCCATCATCCTGATTTCATCGATTTCGAAACCGACCATCTGACGCCGTTTCTGGCGGATATCTTTGGGGAAAAGCCATGAGCAACGAACTGATCGCGACCATCGACGCCGCCTGGGAGGACCGGGCCAATGTGACCCTGGCGACGCAGGGGACCGTGCGCCAGGCGGTCGACAAGGCGCTGGCGCTGCTGGACAGCGGCGAAGCGCGGGTGGCGGAGCCCACGGCGGATGGCTGGCAGGTCAACCAGTGGCTGAAGAAGGCGGTGCTGCTGTCCTTCCGCCTGAACGACAATGCGATGATCGACAATGGTCCGGGCGCCGGCCATTGGTGGGACAAGGTGCCGAGCAAGTTCGCCGGCTGGGACGAGGCCGCGTTCCGCGCTGCCGGTTTCCGCGCGGTACCGGGCAGCTTTGCACGGGCCGGCGCGCATATCGCCAAGAATGTCATCCTGATGCCCAGCTTCGTCAATATCGGCGCCTTCGTCGATGAAGGCACGATGGTCGACACCTGGGTGACGGTCGGCAGCTGCGCGCAGATCGGCAAGAATGTCCACCTGTCGGGCGGCGTCGGCATCGGCGGCGTGCTGGAGCCGCTGCAGGCCGACCCCGTCATCATCGAGGATGACTGCTTCATCGGCGCACGATCGGAAATCGTCGAAGGCGTGCGCGTCGGCAAGGGGTCGGTGATCTCCATGGGCGTGTTCATCGGCATGTCGACCAAGATCGTCGACCGCACCACGGGAGAGGTCTTCATCGGCGAAGTGCCGCCCTATTCGGTGGTCGTGCCCGGCAACGTGCCCGGCAAGCCGCTGCCCGACGGGACGCCGGGGCCGAGCCTCTATTGCGCGGTGATCGTCAAGCGCGTCGACGCGCAGACGCGGTCGAAGACCGGCATCAACGACCTGCTGCGGGATTGATTTCCCAAGGTTACTCCCCTCCCTCATAGCGAGGGGTTGGGGGTGGGCCGCGACCGAAGCGAGCGCTGTTCTGAACGGCGACGTTGGTGGCGCTTGCTGGGCAATCCGCCCACCCCTTCCCCTCCCTTGAAAGGGAGGGGCTTATAAGATTGGCGGCGGTCGACTACATAGCCCCCATGCCGCCTTCCACGCCCGACAATTCCCCGCTGCCGCCCGTCTGGGCAACGCTGCGGCGCTTCCTGCCCTATCTCTGGCCGGCCGATGCGCCTGCCCTGCGGCGGCGGGTTGCCATTGCGATGCTGCTGGTGCTGGTGGCGAAGGTCGTCAGCCTGGCCATGCCCTTCGCCTACAAGGGCGCGGTCGACCGCATGGTGCCGGGGATGGAGTCGGGCGCCGGCCTCGCCATGGCGCTGGTCATCGCCTATGCCGGCGCGCGCTTTGGCAGCGTGCTGTTCGACAATCTGCGCAACGCCGTGTTCGAACGCGTCGGCCAGGAGGCCGGGCGGCGGCTGGCCGACGACGTCTTCGTCCATCTCCACCGCCTGTCGCTGCGCTTCCACCTCGACCGGCGCACCGGCGCGGTCACCAAGATCGTCGAGCGCGGCACGAAGAGCATCGACACGATGCTCTATTTCCTGCTGTTCAACATCGCGCCGACCGTGCTGGAGCTGGCGGCGGTCTGCATCATCTTCTTCGTGAAGTTCGGCGCGGGCCTGGTCGCCGCGACGCTGCTGATGGTCGGGCTCTATATCTGGTTCACGCGCACCATCACCGAATGGCGCAACCAGCTGCGGCGCGACATGGTGGACATGGACACCAACGCGGTCGCCCATGCCGTCGACAGCCTGCTGAATTTCGAGACGGTCAAATATTTCGGCGCCGAGGAGCGCGAGGCGGCGCGCTATGGCAAGGCGATGCGGCGCTATGCCGACGCGGCGGTCAAGTCCGAAAACAGCCTGGCCTGGCTCAATATCGGCCAGTCGCTGATCACCAACCTGATGATGGCGGGCGCCATGGCCTATACCGTCTGGGGCTGGAGCCGGGGGCAGTTCACCACTGGCGACGTGGTGCTGGTGAATACGCTGCTGAGCCAGCTGTTCCGCCCGCTCGACCTGCTCGGCATGGTCTATCGCACCATCCGCCAAGGGCTGATCGACATGGAGGCGATGTACAGGCTGATCGACACGCAGGCGGAGATCAGCGACCTGCCCGACGCGCCGGTGCTGCACGCGCGCGGGGGCGAGGTGCGTTTCGACCATGTGCATTTCGGCTATGATCCGGAACGCGAGATCTTGCATGGGGTCAGCTTCACCGTGCCGGCCGGCAGGACGCTGGCGATCGTCGGGCCGTCGGGAGCAGGCAAGTCGACCATCGCGCGGCTGCTCTTCCGCTTCTATGACATCCAGGCCGGGCGGATCAGCATCGACGGGCAGGATATCGCGGCGGTGACGCAGGCGTCGCTGCGCGCGGCGATCGGCATCGTGCCCCAGGACATGGTGCTGTTCAACGACACGGTGGGCTATAATATCGGCTATGGCCGCCAGGGCGCGACCCAGGCGGAGATAGAGGAAGCGGCCAAGGCAGCATCGATCCACGACTTCATCATGCGGCTGCCGCAAGGTTACGCCACCCGCGTGGGCGCGCGCGGCCTGAAGCTGTCGGGCGGCGAGAAGCAGCGGGTGGCGATCGCGCGGACGCTGCTGAAGGATCCGCCGGTGCTGGTGCTGGACGAAGCGACCAGCGCTCTCGACAGCCGGACCGAGACGGAAATCCAGACCGTGTTGCGCACCATCGCCCGCAAGCGCACGACGCTGATCGTCGCGCATCGCCTGTCCACCGTGGTGGACGCGGACGAGATCATCGTGCTGGATCAGGGCCGGGTGGTCGAACGCGGCGGTCATGCCGACCTGGTGCGCGCCGATGGGCTCTACGCCGCCATGTGGGCGCGCCAGGCCACCGAACGGGACGCGCGCGAGGGCGACGCGAGCGGCGACGAGGGCTTCGACCGGCTGGAACCGGCAGCCTCGGTGCGCTGACCGGCGGGAAGCCAGGCAATCCTGCGCCCGCCGGGGCGGAAGCAGGATTGCGACTGGGATGCCGGATCAGCGGTTGGACACGGTGGTCGTGGTCTTTTCCACCACCGTCGCGCGCACGGGCGCATGGGTCTTCCGGCGGACCACCTTGCGCTTGACGGGCGCTGCCTTGCGCACCGTGGTCGGATGGGTCTTGACCGTCTCGGTGGTCACGGTCGTCGTCGTCGGGGCGGGAGCAGCCGGCGGCGGCGTCACGGCAGCGGCGCGAGCGGCCTGGGCGTCGGCAGCGGCCGAGGCGGCGGCGCGTTCGGCGGC
>DATEJA010000185.1:0-3147 GCA_035278405.1 Sphingobium sp.
GCGGCGGCCAGGCGGTGCGGCGCATCCTGGAGCGGATCGCCAAGGAAGGCCGCAAATATGGCGTTTCGCTGGGCCTCATCACCCAGCGCCCGTCGGACCTCGCCGAAGGCGTGCTGTCACAATGCGGCACGATCATCTCGATGCGCCTAAACAATGATCGCGATCAGGCCTTCGTGAAGGCGGCCATGCCCGAAGGCGCGCGTGGCTTCCTGGATTCCATCCCGGCGCTGCGCAATCGCGAGGCGATCATCTGCGGCGAAGGCGTCGCGGTGCCGATCCGCGTCGCGCTCGACAATCTGGAAGAGGAGCGGCGGCCGGCTTCGGGCGATCCGAGCTTCACCACGCTATGGCGCGAAGCGGGCGGCGAGGCGGATATCCTCGACCGCACCATCACCCGTTGGCGCAGCCAGGGACGGTAAGGTCGCCTTCACAAGGGTTGCGCATACGGCCTTCGCCGGGGAACGGCTTAAAGCGGCGCTCAGCCGGTGGGCGCGATGCGGCCGGCGGGTTCGGTGTCCGCGTTCACCGCCTCGCGGCACTCTTCCTCATTGACCGGCATCAGCAGCCGAACCTTGCGCCAGCTGCCCTCCAGATAGAGCAGCGTGCCCAGCAGCAGGCTGGAAAATGAACTGCTCGGGAAGCTCAGCCACAGCGCATCGGCGCCCCAGATCGGGTAGCCGAAATGATAGAAGCCCAAGCGCACGATGAAGAGCGAGAAGCTGACGATCACCAGCGGCGCGATGACGACGCCATTGCCGCGCATGACGCCAAAGAGGATCATGGAGCCGCCGAACATCAGATAGCTCCAGCTGCCCAGCAATTGGATGCGCCAGCCGGTGCTGATCGCCGCCTTGTCGGTGCTGAGGAACAGGGAGAGCAACTGCTCGTGGAGCAGCAGCGTCACCGCGATCATGGCGGTGATGATGACCCCCTGGTAGAGGATGCCCGCGACGGTGATGCTGTTGATCCGCTCCCACTTGCCCGCGCCGATATTCTGCGCCGCCATGGCACTGACCGCCGCGCCGATCGCCATCGGCGGCATCTGGATATAGGTCCAGATCTGCTGCACCGCGCCATAGGCGGCGGTCGCGGCCAGCCCTTCGCGGTTGACGAGACCGATCATGACGATGCCCGACAAGGCCATCACGATCATCTGCAGGCCCATCGGCAGCCCCTTGACGAGCAGCATGCGCAGCTGCGCCGCGCTCGGCAGCAGATAGGAAAGTTCCGGCCCGCGCAGGCGGAGCGACAGGTCCTTGGCATAGATGTAGATGACCACGCCGGCGAGGCTGACCACCCCGGCAACGGCGGTCGCGGCCGCCGATCCGGCGATGCCGAAGGCGGGGAACGGCCCCACGCCGATGATGAGCAAGGGGTTCAGCGTCAGGTCGATCACCACGCTGACGATCATGAAGATCAGCGGCGTGCGCGAATCGCCGACGCCGCGCAGGCCCATCATCACCGTCACGCTGACCAGCGTCGCGGGCATGGCGAGGAAGATGACGCGCAGATAGACGAGCGCCAGGTCGAACACCTCCACCGGCGTCGCCAGCACGCGCAGCAGCGCGGGCGCGCCGATCCAGCCCGCAGTCGCGACGACCACTCCCATGATCGCGCAAAAGCCGATCGCCGACCCGAAGGCACGCCGCCCCGCGTCGATATCGCGCGCGCCATGCGACTGGGCGATCACCACGCTCGACGCCATGCCGAAGCCGAACACCAGCGAAAACATGAGGAACATGATCATGTTCGCGTTGGCGGTGGCGGCCAGCGCCTGGGCGCCGAGGAAACGGCCGACCCAGATGGCGTTGATCGACCCGTTCAGGGACTGGAGGATGTTGGAGAAAAAGGTCGGGATGGCGAAAAACAGCAGGGTCGATCCGATCGGTCCCTGCGTCAGGTCCCGCGTCCCGCTCGCCTTCGTCGCCATCTGGTCTTCATCCCCGCACAATATTTCGAACGATCTTCGATAACGAATTAGGCGAGCCGGTCCAGTGCTGCCTTCAACCTGTCCGCCTCGGCCGCCTTCTCGTCATGATCCTCGCGCGCCTTGGCCACCGCCTCCGGCTTGGCCTTTTCGACGAAGCTCGGATTGGCAAGACGCCCGGCGAGCGAATCCCGTTCCTTCTCCGCGCTGGCCAGCGCCTTGGCGAGGCGCGCCTTTTCGGCGGCGATGTCGATCACCCCTTCCAGCGGCAGGATGAACGTCGCTTCATCGACGACGATCTGCGCCGCGCCGCCTTGGACATCCTCGCCGAAGGAGAGGCTTTCGACCCGGCCCAGTCGCGCCAACGCAGCGCCCTGGCGATCAATGCGACGGCGGGTCTCCTCCGACGCGTCATGCACGACGACGCCCAGCTTCGCGCCCGGCGGCACATTGAGTTCGGTGCGCGCAGTGCGCATCGCGCTGATCAGGCGGATGAGCCAATCGATCTCTGCCTGCGCCTCCTGGTCGATGGCGTAGAGCGCCTGCGGCCAGCGCGCGACGATCAACTCGCTCTGCCGCGTGCCGGTGAGGTTCCACAGCTCTTCGGTGATGAAGGGCATGAAGGGGTGGAGCATGACCAGGATCTGGTCGAACGCCCAGCCGGCGACGGCGCGGGTTTCTTCGTCCATCGACCCTTTGGTGAGTTCGATATACCAGTCGCAAAACTGGTCCCAGACGAAATGATAGATGGCGTTCGCCGCCGCGTCGAAGCGCAATTCGGCCATGGCGGTGTCGATCGCCTGCACGGTCGCGACCGTTTCGGCGATGATCCAGCGGTTGACGGGCGCCTCGGCATGCGGCGCTTCGTGCGTGGTCGAGGCGGTGACGCCGTTCGATTGCAGGAAGCGCGCGGCGTTCCACAGCTTGGTCGCGAAGTTGCGATAGCCCTCGACCCGCTTTTCATCCATCTTCACGTCACGGCCCTGGCTTTCCATGGCGCTCATGAAGAAGCGCAACGCGTCGGCGCCGAACTTGTCGATAAGGCCCAGCGGGTCGACGACATTGCCCTTGGACTTGGACATTTTCTGCCCGTCGGCGGCGCGGACGAGGCCGTGGAGATAGAGCTTGCGCCACGGGACATCGCCCATGAACTCCAGGCCCTGCATCGCCATGCGGGCGTCCCAGAAGAAGAGGATGTCGAAGCCGGAGATCAGCAGGTC
>DATEJA010000186.1:0-8602 GCA_035278405.1 Sphingobium sp.
ACCTTTTCGTCATTGAAGGACTGGGGCGTCAGGCTGGCGAAGAAGGTCGGGTTCAACAAGGCGAAAGTGGCGGTTGCCCGCAAGCTCGCCGTCATCCTGTTCGGCATGTGGCGCGACGGCACTCACTTCCAGTTCAAAGCCGAGACGGTCGAGCCGCATCGTCAGATGATGCAGACCGCCCGAGCCTGATACGATTTTACGCCATCCGTCCCGTCGGACGGTACGATCCTCCCGGGAGGCGGAGGGACCGGTGACTTCGATTCTAACGTTGGGGCAGCGATGACCCCGAGCAACGGTTGTTGAAGCGCCACCCTTCGATACGAACCGACCCCATTGCGGCATGCGACACTGATGAAGGCTGCATCAAGACGGCCGTCGTATGACCCCGGAGAGACTGTTGCGCCCCGGGTCGATCACCATGCCGACGTGACCATTGCCAGAAAAGACAAAGCATGATGAAGTAGCGACACCAACGTCCCGCCCTGCCGCAGGGACCTCAGCTAGAGAGAGTTAGTAAACCGACAGAGATCGGTCCCTGCGACCTTTAGGCTGGAGAGCCCTGGACATACGTCGCAGGCTCCCCGACCATAAGGGTCAAGGATGTGCGGGCTACAGCAGGCAGCCCAACCGTCTCTGTTCGGGGTTACTAAGCCCCAGAGCCGTGCGTGGCGGCTCCGAGGTCTCTATCGGCCAAGGAAAAGGCGGAGGCAACAAATTCCGTCCGAGCAAAGCTCAAAGGTACGGAAATCTGCCAAGAATGAGAAGTGTGCACCGAAGCGGTGAAACTGACATGCGATCTCTGCCGTACCGTCCGAATTACCGTCTTTTTCAGACGGTGGCGAAATCTCGCTTTGGTAAGTTATTGAAAAATATGGTGAGCCCTGCTGGATTCGAACCAGCGACCTACTGATTAAAAGTCAGTTGCTCTACCGACTGAGCTAAGGGCCCCCACGCTCGCGAGGTCCGCACGCACTAGAGGGGGCGATGCGGCTGGTCAACCTTTAGCTCGCGGCAAAGGCATCGCTTTTCGCAGTCGGGCGTCGAGTTGCCGGACGGTGAGGCCCGACACCGGGTCACGCCACGCGGCGGCGATCGCGCGGAGCGGGGTCAGCACGAAGGCTCGGGCGCGAAAGGCGGGGTGGGGGATGTGCAGCACCTTGCTGTTCCACCGCCCACCCGACCAGAGGATGATGTCGATGTCCATGCGCCGCATGCCCCAGCGGCGGTGGCGTCGTCGCCCGAGACGGCGTTCGATCGCCTGCAGCGCCGCCAGCATGGCTTCGGGCGCGAGCGGGCTTTCGACCAGCAGCGCGCCATTGGCATAGCGGCGTAGCGACGGGCCAATCGGCGGCGTCGTTATGGTGGGGGCGACCGCGCGCACCTCGCCCAACTGCGCGATCAGCAGCGCCGCTTCCGCCAACAGGCGGCGGGGTGGGCGCGCGGCTGATTGCGCCCGATTGGACCCCAGGGCGAGGGCATAGTGATGAAGCGCGCTTGTCTTTGCCATCGGCCAGCGCCTACTGCGTCGGCATGACGCTGCAAAGCCCTCTCGCGCAGAGCGAGCCGCCCCATGACTGCCCGCTCTGCCCCCGCCTCGTCGCGCTTCGGGAGGAGTGCCGGGCCGAGCATCCGGACTGGTGGAACGCCCCGGTACCCTCCTTCGGTGACCCTGACGCGCGGATCGCGCTGGTGGGCCTCGCGCCGGGCAGGAACGGCGCCAATCGCACCGGCCGGCCCTTCACCGGCGATCATGCGGGCGAGTTGCTCTATGCTACGCTCGCCAAATTCGGGCTGGCGCAAGGCGGCTATGAGGCGCGCGTCGACGACGGGCTGGCGCTGCGCGACATCATCATCGTCAACGCCGTCCGTTGCCTGCCGCCGCAGAACAAGCCGCTGCCCGAGGAGGTCCGCAACTGCCGCGCCTTCCTGAAGCCGGCGCTCCATGCCCTGCCGCGCGCGCGCATCTTCATCGCGCTGGGCCAGATCGCACACCAGTCCACGGTCAAGGCGTTGGGCGGCAAGCTGCCCAAGGCGCCTTTCGCCCATCTCGCCGAACATCGCATGCCCAGCGGCAAGATCGTGATCGATAGCTATCATTGCTCGCGCTACAACCAGAATACCGGCCGCCTGACGCCCGAGATGTTCGAAGCCGTGTTCGCGCGCGCGGTCGCGCTCAGCCGATGAGATAGTCGAAATAGGCGCCGTCGGGCGGTCCGTCGAGCGCGGCCATCATCGGCGCGAACAGGCTCTTGTCGAGCAGCGGGCCGGCGGCCTTGTGGGCGTCCACATCCGCCCATTTCTCGATGAAGATGAAGCGCCGCTCATTGCCGAGGTCGCGCAGCAGTTCGACGCCTTCGCACCCGGGCAGCGGCGCAACCGCGTCGGCCAGGGCACGCAGCGCGCTTTCCAGCGCGGCGTCGTTGCCTTCGCTTGCGTGCATCAGATAGTGGCGGGCGACGGTCATCCTCTTGTCCTTTCCTCTCAGATATCCTGGGCAATCCGCGCATAAAGCTCCGGCCGCCGGTCGCGGAAGAAGCCCATGCCCGCACGATGCTTGCGCGCCTGCGCCAGATCAAGCGTCGCGACCAGCGAGCCGCTGTCCTTCGCATCCGCGTCGGCCAGGAAATCGCCCCATTCGTCGGTGATGAAGCTGTGGCCGTAGAATTTCTGGCCCTCTTCCTCGCCGATGCGGTTGGCCGCGATCACCGGCATGCAGTTGCTGACCGCATGGCCGACCATCGCGCGGCGCCACATCCGGCTGGTATCGAGGTCGGCGTCATAAGGCTCCGATCCGATCGCGGTGGGATAGAAGAGCATCTCCGCGCCCATCAGCGCCATGACCCGCGCGGCTTCGGGATACCATTGGTCCCAGCAGATGCCGACGCCGATCGTGCCATATTTCGTGTCCCACACCTTGAAGCCCGAATTGCCCGGCCGGAAATAATACTTCTCTTCATAGCCGGGGCCATCGGGAATGTGGCTCTTGCGATAGACGCCCATGATCTCGCCCTCGTCATCGATCATGGCGAGCGAATTATAATGATGCTGGCCGTCGCGCTCGAAGAAGCTGGTGGGGATATAGACGCCCTCCGCCTTCGCGACCTTGCGCATTTCCTGGACCGCGGGATGCTCGCCCACGGGCTGCGCGGTCGCGAACAGCGCCTCGTCCTCCACCTTGCAGAAATAGGGGCCTTCGAACAATTCGGGCGGCAGGATGATCTTCGCCCCCCGCGCGGCCGCCTTGACCACATGGGTCGCGACCATCTCGACATTGTCGGTCATGTCGTCCGAAAAGGCGAGCTGGAGGGCGGCAACGGTGACTTTGGTCATTTCGATCATGGTCCCTTAGAGACGAATACCCATGCGCGTGGCGATGGCGACGGTCAGGAGATAGAGAAGGATCGTCAGCACGCAACCGGCGATCAGCGCGGGTGCGAAGGAAACACCCCGCCGCAGCAGCATGGGGATCAGCAGGAACATCGGGAGCGAGGGGATGACATAATAGAAGGTCGCTTCCGCATGCCGCGCCATATTCTCCGCGTCCGGCTTGTCGTTCCACAGCCAGATCATGCCCAGCACCGAAATCAGCGGCAGCGACGCGATCAGGGCGCCCAGGCCTGGCAAACGGCGCGAGACGACCGACACGATGGCGATCAATATGCCCGAAATCAGCGCCCGCAGCGCCAGCATCGCGCTCATCAGGCGGCCGGCATCTGCTGGCTGCAACAATGGAAGCTGCCGCCGCCCGACAATATGGCTCTGCTGTCGAGGCCGATGATCTCGCGCCCGGGGAAGAAGGGTTTGAACGCATCAAGCGCGGCCTGGTCATTGGGCTGGCCATAGATCGGCACGATGACGGCCGCGTTGCCGACGTAGAAATTCATGTAACTGGCCGGGATTACCTCTCCATCCACGATGACGCGACCGGGGGAGGGGATGGACGCCACCTCGACCCCGAACGCCTTGGCGCGGGCGCGGGCGTCGGCATAGACGGCCGCGTTGGGGTCATCGTCGGTGCTGGCCTCAGGCAGGGCGAGGATGCCCGGCGCCACGAAGCGCGCCAGATTGTCGACATGACCGTCGGTATGGTCGTTGAGCAGGCCGTCGCCCAGCCACAGCATGCCGGACAAGCCCAGCGCGCCGGCGAGCAGCGTCTCGATCTTCCCCCGGTCCAGTTCCGGATTGCGGTTGGGGTTGAGCAGGCATTGCTCGGTCGTCACGAAGAGGCCGGTGCCGTCCGTGTCGACTGCGCCGCCTTCGAACACCCAATGCTGGGTGGATGTGGCGAGGCTGGTGGTCGCCGCCAGCCGCGCGCCGATATCCTCATCGCCCGGCATCTGATATTTGCCGCCCCAGCCGTTGAAGCCGAAGTCGACCAGCGCCCGCTCGGCCCCCCGCGTCACCGCGATCGGCGCCGTGTCGCGCAGCCAGACATCGCCCAGCTTCTGCACGACGATGCTCACGCCCGGCTCGACCAGCGCGCGCGCAACATCCGCGTCGCCCTCATTGGCGACCACCAGCCGCACCTCTTCTCCTTTGCCGCCGGCATGCAGCGCATTGGCGAAAGCCGCGATCTGCCGCCGCGCCTCGTCAAAGGCACCGGGCCATTCGGCGGGATTGGTGGGAAAGCCGATCCAGGTCCACTCATGCGGCGCCCATTCTGCGGGCATGCGGAAGGTCATGGGCGTTCTCCTGTGCTGGCGATCCTGACGCGCGCTCTACAGGATTGCGCGGCTTGTGGCAGGGGGAAATTTGGTGACGGGTGATGGGGGAGCCGCCGCGCCCCCCGCTCTTTAACGCCGTCACCCCAGCGAAGCCTGGGGTCTCACGCGATGCCGTCGCTGGGGTGACGGTGGGGAGCGTCGGCTCGGCCACGCAGGCTTCACTTCCCGGCGCGGCTCCGATCCCTGATCGCGCGAAACTCGTCCCCCGGCACCCAGTTCGGCCAGTCGGTCGTGTTCGCGAGCGCACGCCCCACATCATAATAAAGCTTCAGGTCGGCCTTCACCCCGCTCCAGTCCCATTTGGGATCATATTCATCCTTGGGGCCATGATAGCGATGCTCTTCATAATCCTTGGCCGCCGCCGCGCCTGCAGCGGTGCCGCCCTTCACCAGATCCTGCCCGCCCTCGAAATAGAGCATCGGCACGCCATGCTTGGCGAAGCTGAAATGGTCGGAGCGATAATAGAAGCCCTTTTCCGGCGTGGGCTCCAGGCTGGCGACCCGCTTCTGCGCGGCGAGCGCGCGGTCGAGATAGGCGTCGAGCTGCGACTTGCCCTTGCCGATCACCACGACATTGCGCGCCAGCCCGGCCATGCTGAGCGCGTCCATATTGACGCCGCCCACCGTCTGGCCGAGCGGGAAGACCGGATGATTGCCGTACCAGGCCGACCCCAGCAGGCCGGATTCCTCCGCAGTCACCGCCAGGAAGACCTGGCTGCGATCGGTCGGTCCCGCCTTCACATTGGCCTCCGCCAACGCCACCAGCGCCGCCGTGCCGGTCGCATTGTCGATCGCGCCGTTGCAGATGTCGTCGCCGTCGGGCGCCGCCTGGCAATGGCCCAGATGATCCCAGTGCGCGGCATAGAGCACATATTCATCGGGCCGCGCCTTGCCGGGCAGCAGGGCGACGACATTCTTCGAACTATGCTTGCGCACCGCATTGTCGAAGCTGACCGAGGCCTTCACGCCCTTGAGCGGCACGGCCTTGAAGCCGCGCTTCTTCGCCGCCGCCATCAGCGTGTCGAGGTTGAGGCCCGCACTCGCCATCAACGCCGCCGCCTTGTCCTTCTGCATCCAACCGATCGCGGCGGACTGGTCCACATTGCCGTTGGCGCTGTCGGCGACATGCTGCGGGCCGCTCCAGCTCGATTGCACCACGTTCCAGCCATAAGCCGCCGGCACCGTGTCATGGACGATGATCGCCGCCGCCGCGCCCTGCCGCGCCGCCTCCTCGAACTTGTAGGTCCAGCGGCCATAATAGGTCATCGCCCGCCCGTTGAACGGCCCGTGCAGCCCAGCCGTCTGATAGTCGGGATCGTTCACCAGGATGATGACGGTCTTGCCCCTGACATTGACGCCGGCATAGTCGTTCCACTTCTTTTCCGGCGCGTTGATGCCATAGCCCACGAAGACGACCGGGCTGTCCTTCACCTCGACATGCGGTTGGCCGGTGCGATAGGTGGCAATGACCATTTCCGGACCGTAGGTCGCCGAAACGGCGTTCTTCCCGCCGGTGAAGCGCAGCGGCGAGATATTCTTCGCCGCGATCTCGACCAGCGGCACGTCCTGGAACCAGCTGCCCTTGTTGCCGGGTTTCAGGCCCAATGCCTCGAACCGCTGGACGAGATAGGCGAGCGTCTTCTCCTCCCCGACGGTGCCGGGCGCGCGGCCTTCATAGGCGTCGGAGGAGATTTCCTTCACCACCTCCTTCATCGTTTCGATCGAAGGGCCCGGGTCCGACGAAGCAGCGGTCGCCGCACCTGCAACGACAAGGGGGAGAAGGGCGAGGAGGGGCAGGGCGCGCATGGCAAGGGCCTTGAAAAGACGGTGATTGGCCGGTGATGCCAGTTGGACCGGCGTCAAACAAGAGAGGCCGCGCAACAAAAAAAGGCGGCCCCGAAGGACCGCCTTTCCGTATCTCGTGAGGTCGAAACCTTAGCGCGAATAGAATTCGACGACCAGGTTCGGTTCCATCTTCACCGGATAGGGCACTTCGTCCAGCGTCGGAACGCGGACATAGGTGACCTTGGCATTGCCATCGGGCGACACATAGTCGGGGATGTCGCGCTCGGGCAGGCTCTGCGCTTCCAGCACCAGCGCCATTTCCTGCGCCTTCTTGCCCAGGGTGATTTCGTCGCCCGGCTTCACCAGGCGGCTGGCGATGTTGCACTTCACTCCGTTCACATAGATGTGACCGTGCGAAACGATCTGACGCGCCGACCAGATAGTGGGCGCGAACTTGGCGCGGTAGACGACGGCGTCCAGGCGCCGCTCCAGCAGGCCGATCAGGTTCTGGCCGGTGTCGCCCTTCATGCGGGCGGCTTCGGTGTAGTTCTTCTTGAACTGCTTTTCGGTGATGTCGCCATAATAGCCCTTCAGCTTCTGCTTGGCGCGCAGCTGGATGCCATAGTCGGACATCTTGCCCTTGCGGCGCTGGCCGTGCTGACCGGGACCATATTCACGCTTGTTGACCGGGCTCTTCGGGCGACCCCAGATGTTTTCGCCCATGCGGCGGTCGAGCTTGTACTTGGCGCTGGAACGCTTCGACATGATAATTCCTTACAACTGCTAACAACGTTATTCCCGGTCCTCGCCTGCTTGCCACAAGGGGGCAGGGCCACCGCTTCACCGGGGTGCGGGGCCACTCGCGAAGCGGCGCCTATGACGAAGCGAAGGGGGCATGTCAACCCTCGACAGGGCGGCGCGGCGGGCCTAGTCAGCGCTTCCATGAACCCGGATAGCTATACGACGATGGCCGAGGTCCGCGCCGGCGTGGACGAGATCGACCGCCAGCTGGTCGCGCTGCTCGATCAGCGCTTTGCCCATATGCGCGCCGCCGCCCGGATCAAGCCGGAACGCAGCGCCGTCCGCGACGAAGCGCGCAAGGCCGAGGTCATTGGTAACGCCCGAGCCGAAGCGGAGCGGCTTGGCGCCCCCGGAGAGATCATCGCGGACCTGTGGGAACAACTGGTCGAAACCTCCATCGCCTATGAAGCGGCGGAATTCGACCGGCTGAAGGGGCGATAAGCCCTAGGGGGGAGGCAGGCGTCAGCGCGACCGCGGATTGCCGAGCGCGGAGAGTACCCCCCGCAGCGTCCGCACCTCCAGATGGTTCCAGCCCGGCTTGGTCAGCAGGTTGCGCAGCGTCCGCTTCGTTGCCGGCGCGCGATCGGGCGGGAAGAAATAGCCCGCACCCTCCAGCAGCGTCTCGAACTGGGCGATCATGCCCTCCAGTTCGGCTTGCGGCGCGGGTTCGCCGAGGTCGACCACGGTCGGCTGCTCCAGCGCCGCCTGCTTCGACCATTCATAAGCGCACAGGATGACGGCCTGCGCGAGGTTCAGCGAGCCGAATTCAGGATTGATCGGCACCGTCAGGATCTTGCGCGCCAGCGCCACATCCTCCGTCTCCAGCCCCGACCGTTCGGGCCCGAACACATAGGCGCAGCGCCCTTGCGCGGCATGGATTTCGCGAGCCGCTTCTTCCGGCGTGACGACCGGCTTGGTGACCCCGCGCTTGCGCACCGTGGTCGCATAGACATGAGCGCAATCCGCCACCGCATCGGCGAGCGTCTCGAACACCTTCGCCTTGTCGAGCACGATGTCGGCACCGGCGGCGGACGGGCCGGCGTCGGGATTGGGCCAGCCGTCGCGGGGAGAAACAAGGCGCATCTCGGTCAGCCCGAAATTCAGCATGGCCCGCGCCGCCTTGCCGATATTCTCGCCGAGCTGCGGACGGACGAGAACGATGACGGGCTGGGAAGAGGGAGCAGAGTTTTCCATCATTCCGTTCGTACGCCGAGCAACACTGCCCTCTTCCTCCATTCGCCCTGAGCGAAGTCGAAGGGCATCGCTGAGCGAAGGCGAAGCATGGGATGTCGA
>DATEJA010000187.1:0-7821 GCA_035278405.1 Sphingobium sp.
ATCGCAGACCATGACGCAATCCAGCACCCGGATCGGGTCGGCAACCATGGGCGAGGCAAGATATGTCTCCATATCCAGCGGCTTGCGCAGCTTGTCCGAACCCAGCGGGTTGAGCAGCGCATGCTCGCGCAGGGTGATCGCGATCTTGCCCAGCGCCTCGGGGTCTAGGCCGTAGAGATGGTCATAGCGCTTGCTGAGCAGGCCGAAGTCGGTCGCCGGGCCGATCGATCCATATGGGTTCACGAACTCATTATGGTAGGAGCGCATCCTAAGGTTGCTCTCCGACGACTCGGTATCCGCGTTCAGCAACAGGATGGTCGAGCACAAGCCGGCCTCGAGCGCCGCGGCCGCGCGGGCGACGGCCGCGACGGCGGATGATCCGCCACGGTCCACGGTCTGGCAGAAATTCAGTTCCAGACCCAGATAATCCGCCGTCGTCTGCGACCAGAAGGCATTGCCCGCGCCGGTCATGCAGCCGTTCACGAGCATGCCGTCGATCTCGCCCTTCTCGATGCCCGTGCTGGCGATCAGGGAGCTCAGGATTTCGCCGCCGAAATCCCAAATGTCCCGCCCCGAACGACGCTCGATCTTCGTCTCAGCATAGCCGACAATTGCGGTGTCGCTTATAGCCATTGGAGGCTTTCTCCTCTCCAAACTGGACCCGAGAGGGTCATCACCCGGCGCTTACGCCTGCCCTTCGCTCGCTTCGCCGGGCTTGGCCAGCCGCTCGGCGCGGCCTTCCACAAATTCCTTGATCCGGTCGGCCGTTTCCGGGCTGGCGGCGATATGGCTGAACAGGCCCTCGACGAAGAGGCCGTCATCATAGGAATAATCCTGGATGCGGGGCAGTCCGTGCACGATCGCCCAGTTGGTCAGAGGCGCATTTTTGGCGATGCGCTTCGCCAGCGCGACCGCCTTTTCGAACTGCTCGCCCTGCGGCACCAGATATTGAACAAGGCCAAAGCGCTCACCCTCGTCGGCGGACAGGACACGCCCCGTGAGCATGATGTCCGTCATGCGGGAAACGCCAAGCAGCCTGGCGATCCGGACGGAACCGCCGCCGCCGATATAGATGCCGCGCTGGCCTTCCGGCAGAGCGAAGAAGGAGGTCGGATCGGCCACGCGGATATGGCAGGAGGAAGCGATTTCCAGCCCGCCGCCGATGCAGGCGCCGTTGATCGCGGCGACATAGGGGATCCGTCCGCGAGAAAGATAGTCGAACGGCCGGGCGACCTGTGCGGAACCGATGCGCATGTCCAGATGGCCCATATGGTCAACCATCCAGTTGACCGCTTCCTTCAGGTCCAGCCCGGCGCAGAAATGATCGCCATGGCTGTATATGACGCCGACCTTGGCCTCCTTCTCCGCGCGCAGGGCGGCGGCTTCGAGCTGCCTTTGCAGCTCATTGCTCAGAGCGTTCCGCTTTGCCGGCCGGTCCAGGCCGATCAGTGCCACATCGCCGTCGAGTTTATAGGTGACCAATTGCTCAGACATATCTTTTCCTAAAAATTATGGCCATGTGACGACCGTTTTGATCAGGCGCGAATAGGGTGAATCGCCGCGTCCAGCCCCATTCCAGGGCGCGCTTCGACATCCTCTTCACACCTTCGCATTTGCCGGATGCGAACGCAGGCGCATCCACGAAAGTTCGGTTTCTGTTCGGTGCAGCCTCCCCTTCCGGATCGGCTGTTCGACGTCGACTTCATGCAGATGACGCCTGTACCTTCTTTCATCGAAACTACCGCCTCGGAGTCCGTTGGTCAATAACCTTGTTTTTTATAAGTTGTCGATCGGCCAGGGCGCCGAGCACGGCAGGGCGCGCTTTCCGATCAGAGCCCATGCTCCTGGTCGGACCGTCGGAAATCATTATTTTGTCGTCGTCCCCGCGCAGGCAGGGATCCATCTCGGACGTCAAATCAATTGACTTGGCCGTACCGAGAGAATGACAAAGGGGCGAAGCCATGCTTGGCCCCGCCCCCTTCCGACCTTTATGCCATTCATTCCGCGCTTTCGATCTCGGTCGATGCCGAAGCCTTGGCCGGCTTCTTGTGGGGGACCAGATCCTGCCACTTCCCGCTTGCCGGGATCGGCGCGGTCCTGCCGATGATCTGCATCGGATCCGCGTTCAGACCGATGGGGTCCTCGCCCGTTTCCGTGCTCTTCGCGATCTTCAGCAAGGTGCGGTACAGCATCGAAATCCCCGCATCCGAAGTCGCCAGATGTTCGTTGCTGCGATCCTTGAGCGAACCGGCCGACATCAGCACGGCGGAATCCTCCTGCGTAAAGCTGTGGAAACCGGAAAAGCTCTTGCCAGCCCGCATCGCCGCACGGTCCTGCCGAAAACCATTGTGAATGTAGGGCTTCGCCGGATCGTTGATGCTGTCGTAAGTCATCCCGAATTTGCGGAGCGCCTCATCGTCCAACCCGATATACTTCAAATGTTCGGAACGATAGGGCTCCTCCCCGATCTCGCGGGACGTGTCCCACCAGACATGGAAATAAATGGAATTGTGATCGTCGATCGGAACGACCGACATCCACAGATCCCCGTTGGGATTATGCTCGGAATAGGGCGGGATGAACGCCTGGATGCGCGCAATCTCCTGGTCGCCGTCCGGCCGCATCGCGGCATAGTGAAAGCCGAATTCGGTGGGTTCCGCCTCGAAGCGCGGCGCGCTGCTCAGGAGGAGATTTTGCGTCTTCTTGCCGAATTCCAGATCGATGTCGCCGCCATGCGCCAAGGGGCCCTGATGCAGGAAGTTCAGATGGCTGGAGTCCCACAGCGCTTCCATCGTCTGAACATAGTTGCACTGCTCCACCAGATAGGCGTTGATTCGGTACTTGGGCTCCACGTCGAACCAGGGATAATGCGGGAAGGCAGGTTCGAGTTCGGCTGGCCCCAAATAGACCCAGATGAGCCCGCCCGCCTCGCGAACCGGGTAGGATTTCGCCCTCACCCGCTTGCGGAAATTTTCATCCGCGACGTTGGGCGCGTCGATCAGTTCGCCGTTGGCCGCGAATTTCCAGCCATGGAAAAGACAACGGATGCCGCAGCCCTCGACCCGGCCGAGCGACAGGCTGACGCCGCGATGGCAACATCCCTCGTCCAGGACGCCCACCACCCCGTCTTCGCCACGGAACGCCACATAGGCATCGCCCAGCAGCACCACGCGCCGCGGATCGCCTCCCGGTTCGGGCAGGTCGCTCGATTGCATGGCCGGCGTCCAATAGCGACGCATCGCGGTGCCCATGGCCGTCCCACGGCCCACCCGGCACATCAGTTCATTGTCTTTTGTCTGCACGGTAATCCTCCTCCAGCGTTTGGGCTTTTGATGCGCGGGGAACGCCTGTTTTCCTGCTCGCCGCTGCAACGAAGCCGAGTCCGTTTAAGCTTCCTTGGAAGTATAATTTTTTACTGGACGAGTCAAGCCAATGAAGCGACAGACCGACCACGAACGGCGCTGCACGGGGATTACGACATATGGCCAGACCACGGGTGCGCAGCCTCGGCAGCCCGACGCGCTATGCTGTCGACACATGGGCGAAGGAGCGGCCGGACCTTGATCCGGACGATTATCTCTTTCTGATCCACGTCATGCGTCTCGGCCAACTGATCGACAAGCTGCACGACAGTTTCTCGCGCAAGGCATTCGGCTTGAGCGGCGCGGATGTCCGTGTCCTCATGATCCTGCGGCGTTCGCAGGCGATTCGCGCGCCCAAGGCCGCCGAACTGGCCGAAGCCCAGATGGTCACGACCGGCGCGATGGCAAAGCAGCTGGATCGGCTCGAAGGATTGGGCTTGATATCGAAACAGGCCCTTGAGGGCGACGGCGGCGGTCTGGCGGTCCACGTGACCGAGGCTGGCCTCGATCTCGCCGACCAGGCCATGACCAATCTGGTCAGCGGCTCGACCGTTAGCAGGCTGAAGCGAGCGCTGCCGCCGGTAGAACGAAAACGCCTCGCGACATTATGCGAGGCGATTCTTCTGGACTATGAGAATTGGTCGGCAGCAGAGCGTCCCTGACCTGACCGCTGCCGGAATGCGCCGTCAGCGCGAGGGCAGGTTCACGCCGAAATCGGTGTAACGCTCCAATTCCTTGAGTAGGGTAAACACATATTTCTCGCCCGCCGCCCTTAATTCCGGCGACATGCCGGCGCTACCCTTCAGCAGCAGCGATTTGGTCGCCAAGAAATTCGTCGCGTAATCGGCGGCGCCCTTCCCTTCCGGGGTCAGACTGATCAAAAAACCGCCGCCATGGCTGGCATCGGGCTTGCGGACGACATAGTTTTTCTCGACGAGTCGATCGATCTGGCGCGTGATCGTCCCCGACGCGACCAATAGCGCCTTGAACAAATCGGTCGGCCTGCGCTCGAAGGGCGCGCCTGCGCGCCGCAGGGCGAACAGCACGCGCATGTCCGCGCCGCTGATATCGTGATCCCGACGGCACATGCGGTCGAAGGAAAGATCGAGAATGCGGCCCAGCCGCATCAACGCTATGCCCTGCAGAAATTCGCGCAGATCCAGATCGGGTCGAGCCGCTTCCCATGACAGAAGAAGATCCTCGATATGACTGGTGGCATGCTCCTCATTCTTTGGGGATGTCTGCTTCATGCGTTGCTATCGACCGCCTATTCAAAATTCTGTCAAGGGGCTCTGCGCCGTCACGCCGCCGTCGACGGGGAAGACCGCCCCGGAGACGAAGGACGCCAGGTCGGATTGCAGGAACAGGATGGCGGATGCGATCTCGTCGGGGGTCGAAACCCGGCCGAGCGGGGTGACGGACGTCATCTTGTCCCACATCGACTGGTCCAGCTTCGCGACCAGTCGCGGGGTACGGATGAAGCTGGGAACGACGACGTTCACGCGGACCTGCTGCGGGCCATATTCACTCGCCCCGCCGCGCACGAGATGATGGAGCGCCGCCTTGGCCGATCCGTAGGCGGTCTGGTTCCTGATACTGCCCATGCCCGACATGGATCCGACGAAGGTCATCGAACCGCCGCCATTGGCCGCCAGCATCGGAGCGCCGATCTGGAGCGTGAGATAGGCATGGCGCAGCACGATGTCGAACTGCTTGTCCCAGATTTCCTCGTCGATGTCGGGGAAAGGCTTGATGAACGCCACACCGACGACATTCACGATCCCTTTCAGATCGCTGCCATATTTTTCGCCCGCGAACGCGAACAACTTGGCCATGTCTTCACGGCTGGTAATGTCGGCGGCAAAAAAGTCCCCGCCGACTTCCTTCGCGACCGCTTCCGCAAGGGCCGCGTCGCGATCCACGCACAAGACCCTGGCACCCGCCTGGGCCAAGGCGAGGCAGCTCTGGCGACCGATGCCGTCCCCGCCTCCCAGCACGACTATGCCGCGACCGTCGAGCCGCAGGCGGCCCAGATAGTCGACTTGATCCACGCCATGCGCCAGCTTGTCATCCGTCATGTCATTCATCCCGATCGAGGGCGCACTGGAGATCCAGGACGCGCACCAAATTTTCCGCAGGGGCCGGCGCCGCCTGGGGGGCAGCCGTCAGTGTCCGACCTTCTTCCTAGAACAGCAGATCGTGCATGGGAAGGCACTTTGTCGCCCCAAAACATCTTTACAGGAAGATGATAGCTTCCTACGCTCCTATCCGAAACGAGTGCATGGCGGCCCGCACCCACGCGTTCTTCGCCTTCGACACACCAGCACAACCCACTTCGAAGGAAGAGAAGTTGCCCGCAACCAACCCGGCAGACGTCGTCGAAACCTTCATCACCCACCTGAATGAGGGCCGAATAGACCAAGGCATGGATCTTCTGGCGGAAGATGTATTCTATCACAATATCCCGATGGCCCCCATGACGGGCCGCGAATCTGTGCGCGCTTTCGCTCATGAATTCGGCATGGGCACGCGTTTCAAGGTCGATTGGGACACCATCGCCATCGCCGCGTCGGGAGATACCGTCCTTACCGAACGGGTCGACGCGTTCCGCGCGGCCGACGGCGGCCTGATCTCGATCCCGCTCATGGGCAGCTTCCGCATCAGGGACGGGCTGATCGCGGAATGGCGGGACTATTTCGACCTGGGAGATTTCGAGCGTCAACTTGCCTCCCTGGCGCCGCAGCCTGATGCTGCCGAGACGCCCGGCGCATGAATGGCCCGGCAGCCCACGCCGAAGCACGCCGTCAGCGGGTGGTCCTCGTTGGTTCGCCCGTCGTGGACGTCGTCGTGCGTCCGGTACAGGCCGAACTGGAAAAGCGCGGGGTCGAAGCCTCTTATCTTGAGGAAACCGCCTTCCGGGAGAATGGCCGGAAGGTCCTGCGCGACGCGGACATTCTCTATTGTCCCGGCGCCTTGCCTGTCTCGTCCCACGATCTGGCCGACGCGCCGTTTCTGCGCGCGATCGTGTCGGTCTACACCGGGACCGACGGCATCGACGAGGAAGCGGCCACGGCGCGGAACATCCTCATCGCCAATGGTCAGGTTCCCGAAAATACAGAGAGCATGGCGGAAGCCGCCATCCTGCTGATGCTGGCGGCATCCTACGACCTTTCTGGTGCGGAACGCGCCATGACGCCCGGCGGCGCGGCACCGCCGCGCCGTGCACCTCGGCTGCTGCGCGGCAAGACCGTGGGACTGATCGGCTTCGGGGAAATCGGCCGGGCGGTGGCGGCGCGGCTGGAACCCTGGGGGGTAACTCTGCTCATTTCCACGCCACGGCCCCGCGCGCCCTTCCCGCCCGGCGCGGCATTTGTCTCGCTGGAAGAGTTGCTCGCAAGAGCCGACGTCACCTGCCTGACCGCGCCCCTGCGCCCGGAAACCGAAAATCTCCTGAGCCGCGAACGACTGGCCGGGACCAAACCGGGCTCCCTGTTCGTCAATATTTCGCGCGGCCAGCTGGTCGACGAACAGGCCTTGTTCGACCTTGCGAAGAGCGGACACTTCTCCGCGATCGCCCTTGACGTGTTTGCGACGGAACCCTTGCCCGAAGAGAGTCCCTTGCGGACATTGCCGAACGCGATCCTGACGCCTCACGCGCTAGGGCATACGGTGGATTCGAAGGACGGCATCATCAGGGCCGGTGTCGAGAATATCTGTCGCGCCCTTTCTGGGGAGCGACCGCTTTATGTGCGCAATCAGGCCATCCTGCCACGCTGGCAGGCGCAATGGGCGGGATCGCCAAGGACTGAGCCGTCTTAAAGACATAAGAGAGGATATAAGGCGGTCATGGCCAAGTTGGAAAACAAAGTCGCACTGGTGCTCGGCGCCGGATCAGCCGGCAACATGGGGCAAGCGATCGCGTCGAAATTCGCTTCGGAAGGCGCCGCTGTCATGGTCGCCGGAAGAAATGGTGAAGAGTTGCGCCGCTTCGCCGAAACCATCGGCGCTGCCCACCAGCTCTGCGACATCACCAGCAGGACCGATGTCGATCGCCTGGCTGCTGGCGCGATCGAAACATATGGTCGGCTCGACATCGCCGTAAACGCGGTTGGTCTCAACCAGGTCAAACCCTTCCTTGACGTCACGGAAGACGATCTGCGATCCGTGGTCGACGTGCAGTTCACCGGCCTGTTCCATTTCCTGCAGGCCATTCTCCGCGTGATGGCGAATGGCGGGTCGATCATTCAGATTTCCTCGGTCAGTGCCTCGGCACTGCTGCCCGACCACGCCGCCTATATGGCATCCAAGGCGGCGGGCGACGTGCTGATGAAATCGCTTGCGATGGAATTTGGCGGGCGCGGGATACGCGTGAACAGCATCGCGCCGGGCCCCACCTTCGACACGCCCATGGCCGCTGCGATCATGAACGATGCAGCTGCCGTTTCGCACATTCGAACCA
>DATEJA010000188.1:0-20672 GCA_035278405.1 Sphingobium sp.
AGCGCATCGATGAATCCCGCCTGCGCCGCGAGGCCGATGGCCAATATATGGCGACGGGCATCATATCGACGCATCGACTGATCCTAGACCTGCTCCATCAGGATGGGGACGGACCCTTGTGGTCCGGCGTGATGGCTTCGAACAGCGCCAGGAAGATCGCCCGCAGCATCAACAGGATGGCCGAAACGAAGACGATATTTTCGGTCGCGAAAAGGAACGCGGCCACCCCTGACTCCCCTGATTCGCGGCAATGCTAACCCCTTGATGCTAAACAGGATAGGGCAAAGCGGGCCCCATGCGCGACCAACTGAGCGCCCTCAGCGCGCCGCGCGATCGCCCCGGAAATACACGTCCTCGACCCGGCCGTTCACCACCGTGCAGGTGAAATGCCGCGTCCGGCCGTCCTGCGCGCGCCAGCTGCTGCGGCTCTCCACATCGCCCTCGATGCTGAAGCCGTTGCGGTTCTCGCGCGGGGCTTCCATCTGCCGCACCTCGGCATAGCCGCCCTCGCGCTCGGCTTCGTTGCGCGCGGCGATCGCGCAGTCGTTGGTCAGGGCGTCGCCTTCCTCGTCATCGGCGCGGGGCGTTGCGCTTTCGTCCCGCTCCTCGGCCGGGGCCGTGCCGCGCGTGGCCTGCTCGCGCTGCCGATCGGCGGCGACCACGTCGGAAAAATCCTCGTCCGGGCGGCTCTGGCGCGGCGCGGCCGCTTCGTCATTCTGGTCAGGCGGCGTCAGATCCTCGTCCTGATAGGCGTCGCCTTGGTCCTGCCGGCCGCCCGCCTGCGGATAGTCGTAGCGCGGCTGGGTCTGCGCCACCGCGCCCCCGCTCATCAGCATCGCCACGCCCAGCAGCGATCCCGTCATCCATGCCGCCTTGCCCATCATGCCCTCCACCTCTCGTCCCACAGGGCAGCTTGCCTACGCCCATGCGGCTGTCGCGCGGCTGAACGCAGCTCACGGTTCGTCGCGTATTTTCAGGCCCGTATAGCGCGCGGCGAAGGCGTAGCTGTCGGCATATTCGTCGATCAGCTTGTCGACCGGCTTGCCCGACCCATGGCCCGCGCGCGTGTCGATGCGGATGAGGCGGGGCCTTGGGCCCAGATCGGCCGCCTGCAGCGCCGCTGCATATTTGAAGCTGTGCGCGGGCACGACCCGGTCGTCGGTATCGCCGGTGGTCACCAGGATCGCCGGATAATCCTGCCCCGCGCGGATATTATGATAGGGCGAATAGGCGCGCAGCAGGCGGAAATCCTCCTCCCGGTCGGGCGATCCATAATCGTCGATCCAGTAGCGCCCCGCGGTGAAGCGGTCGAAGCGCAACATGTCCATGACCCCCACCGCCGGCAGCGCGGCGGCGAACAGGTCGGGCCGCTGGTTCACCACCGCGCCGACCAGCAGCCCGCCATTGGACCGCCCCTCGATCGCCAGGCCATCCCTCGTCGTATAGCCCTGTGCCTTCAGCCACTCGCCCGCCGCGATGAAGTCGTCGAACACATTCTGCTTGTTGGCGAGCCGCCCGGCATCATGCCAGGCGCGGCCATATTCGCCGCCGCCGCGCAGGTTCGCGATCGCATAGACGCCGCCCTGCTCCAGCCAGGCGAGCCGCGTCGCCGAATAGCCCGGGGTCAGCGAAATGTTGAAGCCGCCATAGCCGTAGAGGATCGTCGGCGCCGGCGTCCGGTTCAGCGCCAGCGCCTTCTTGCGGATGATCGTCATTGGGATCATCGTCCCGTCCTTCGACGGATAGCTCACCTGCTCGATCCCGAACTGGTCGGGGTCGAAGGGCAGGTCGGGCCGCGCGAACAGCGCAAAGCGCAGCGTCGCGGTATCGAAGCGGTAGATGCTCGCCGGGCTGACGAAGCCCGAAAAGCTGAAGAAGGTTTCCGGATCCCCTTCGCGCCCGCCAAAGCCCGCCGCCGTGCCGATACCGGGCAGCGGCACGTCTCCCACGCGCCGCCCGTCCAGTTCCGCCAGCTCGGCCACGGTCTGCGCGTCGGTCGCATAGGCGAGGATCAGCCGGCTGCCGACCAGCGCGCCGCCGGCCAGCGGATCAGCCCGCTCCGCCACCACCCCCCGCGCGCCCTGGCGCGGCCGCCGCGCGTCGATGGACACGATCCGCAGGTTGCGCGCGGCGAGGTCGGTGATGAAATAGAGGCTCGACCCCCGGCTGCCGATCAGCCGCCAGTCATTGTCGATCCCCCGCACCAGCGTGCGCACCCGCAGCTTGCCCCCGGTCAGTTCCGCGACATGCAGCTCCCGGCGCGGATCGGTGCCCTGGAAGGAGCTGATCAGCAGCCAGCGTCCGTCGCCCGTCACCTGCGCCATATGGCTGAGCGTCGGCCGGTCGGGCGTCGCGTAGATGAGCGCGTCCTGAGCCTGTGGCTGGCCCAGCCGATGATAATAGATTTGCTGCCCCACCGCGGCCGACTGAAAGGCCTGGCCGTCCGCCGGGGCGGGAAAGCGGCCGTAGAAAAAGCCCTGGCCGCGCCCGTCCCAGGCCAGTTGGGAGAATTTCACCCACTCGATCCGGTCCTCCAGCACCCGGCCGCTGTCCACGTCCAGCACCCGCAGCGTGCGCCAGTCGCTGCCCGCCTCCTGCACGGCATAGAGCAGATAGCGGCCGTCGGGCGAGGGGGCCCACTCGGCAAGCGCGGCGCTGCCGTCCCTTGCCCAGTCATTGGGATCGATCAGCAGGCGCTGCGCGCCGTTCAACCCTTCGCGGACATAGAGCGGCGTCTGGTTCTGCAGACCCGAATTATAGCCGTAGAAATAGCGGCCGCCGGCCTTGCGCGGCAGGGTGTAGCGGCCATGGCCGAACAGCGCCTGCATCCGCCGGCGCAGGATCTCCCGCCCCGGCAGCGCGTCCAGCACGCGGCGGGTGAGGGCATTTTCCTGCGTCACCCAGGCGCGCACCTCGGCATCGGTGCGCAGGTCATTTTCCAGCCAGCGATAGGGGTCGGCGACCTTGATCCCGAAATGATCCTCGATGAGGGCCATGCGCCGCGCGGGCGGATAGTGCCAGGCGGGCCCCGCCGCCGCTTCGCGCGCGGCGCCGGGTTCGGCGAAAGCGGGGATCGGCGCCAGCAGCAGCAGCAGCCATGCCAGGGCCAGGCGAAAAACGCGCATCCTCTCCCGCTTCTTGTCCGGAAAATGAAAACAGGCTGCGGCTTCCGATGAAGCCACAGCCTGCCTGTTAATAGATTGTCCCGCCTCCGAAAAGACGGTTCAGCCGATCAGGCCGCTTCCAGCTCGTCCGCGTCGGCGCCCTGGACCGGACCCGAATCCTTGCCCTTGGCATCGACGTCGCGGTCGACCAGCTCGATGATCGCGATCGGCGCCGCGTCCGAAGCGCGGAAACCGGCCTTGATCACGCGGGTGTAGCCGCCGTTGCGGCCGGCATAGCGCTCGGCCAGGACTTCGAACAGCTTGGCCAGCTGCGTGTCGTCCTGCAGGCGCGATTGGGCCAGGCGACGGTTCGACAGGCCACCCTTCTTGGCGAGGGTGATCAGCTTTTCGACGTAGGGACGCAGTTCCTTCGCCTTGGGCGTGGTGGTGAGGATCTGCTCATGCTTGATGAGCGAAGCGGCGAGGTTGCGCAGCAGCGCGTTACGATGCCCGGCGCTGCGCTGCAGCTTGCGATGACCAACCTTGTGACGCATGTCTTCTTCCTTCGTTCGTTAAGGGCCCGTGTGAGGTAGCCCAGACCAGGCGGTGTTAAGGGCCACCGCCCATCAGCCCTTCTCAAATCCTCCCCATGGCGAGATGGGGAGGATCAGATCAGCCCAGCAGCTCCTGTTCGAGCTTCTTGGCCATTTCCTCGATATTTTCCGGCGGCCAGCCGGGGATGTCCATGCCCAGGCGCAGGCCCATGGACGACAGCACTTCCTTGATTTCGTTCAGCGACTTGCGGCCGAAATTCGGGGTGCGCAGCATCTCGGCTTCGGTCTTCTGGACCAGGTCGCCGATATAGATGATGTTGTCGTTCTTGAGGCAGTTCGCCGAACGGACCGACAGCTCCAGCTCGTCCACCTTCTTCAGCAGATAGCGGTTGATCTGGTTGGTGTCGCTCTCGCCCTCGGCGGCCGAGGCGCCAGCAGCGGCACCGGCGGCCGGCGCGGCGACCGGCAGCGCGTCCTCGAAGTGGACGAACAGCTGCAGCTGGTCCTGCAGGATGCGCGCGGCATAGGCGACCGCGTCTTCCGGCGTGACGGTGCCGTCGGTCTCGACGGTCAGCGAAAGCTTGTCATAGTCCAGTTCCTGGCCGACGCGGGTATTGTCGACCTTGTAGGCGACCTGGCGGACGGGCGAATAGAGCGCGTCGATCGGAATGAGGCCGATCGGCGCATCGGCCGGACGGTTGGCGACGGCGGGGACATAGCCCTTGCCGACGTCGGCGGTCAGTTCCATGTTCAGCGTCGCGCCCTGGTCCAGGTGGCAGATCACCAGGTCGGGGTTCATCACTTCGATGTCGCCCACGGTCATGATGTCGCCGGCCTTCACTTCGGCAGGCCCCGTCGCGGACAGCTGCAGGCGGCGGGGACCGTCGCCTTCCATCTTCAGCGCGACCTGCTTGATGTTGAGGACGATGTCCGTGACGTCCTCGCGCACCCCGGCGAGCGAGGAGAATTCGTGCAGGACGTTCTCGATCTTGATCGAGGTGACCGCCGCGCCCTGGAGCGAGGAGAGAAGAACCCGGCGCAGCGCGTTGCCGAGCGTCAGGCCAAAGCCGCGCTCCAGCGGTTCGGCAACGAACGTCGCCTTGCGCTTGCCGTCGCCCGCCGCCTTGATCTCAAGGTTGTTGGGCTTCTTCAATTCCTGCCAGTTCTTCATGTTGACAGTCATGTATTTCCCCTGGGGATGAGGCCGAAACGCGCATGATCCTGTTCCCAACAGGACGTTCCGGCCGATGCAGATGGGTGAGCGGGCGACGCGTCCGCCGCCCGCACGTCACTGGCGGCCGGTTAGACGCGGCGGCGCTTGGACGGACGCACGCCGTTGTGCGGGATCGGCGTCACGTCGCGGATCGAGGTGATGTGGAAGCCGACGGCCTGCAGCGCGCGCAGGGCCGATTCACGGCCCGAACCGGGGCCCTTCACTTCGACTTCCAGGGTGCGCACGCCATGTTCGGCAGCCTTGCGGCCGGCGTCTTCGGCGCAGACCTGCGCGGCATAGGGGGTCGATTTGCGGCTGCCCTTGAAGCCCATCATGCCGGCCGAGGACCAGCTGATCGCATTGCCCTGGGCGTCGGTGATGGTGACCATCGTGTTGTTGAAGCTGGCGTTGACGTGCGCCACGCCGGCCGAGATGTTCTTGCGCTCGCGCCGCTTGATGCGCTGGGGTTCGCGTGCCATTTTTGCTCTATCCTACTGAAATCGTTGAAAGGAGAAGTCGCCGGAGGGCCGTGCCGAAGCCGACCCTCAACGATTACTTCTTCTTGCCGGCAATCGGCTTGGCCTTGCCCTTGCGGGTGCGCGCATTGGTGTGCGTGCGCTGGCCGCGAACCGGCAGGCCCTTGCGATGACGCAGGCCGCGATAGCAGGCCAGGTCCATCAGGCGCTTGATGTTCATCGCGGTTTCGCGGCGCAGGTCGCCTTCGACCGTGAGGTCGGCGTCGATGGCTTCGCGGATCTGCAGAACTTCGGCGTCGGACAGGTCCTGAACGCGGCGGCTGTGGTCGATGCCCAGCTTGTCGGCAAGGTCGACGGCGGTCTTGCGACCGATGCCGTGGATGTAGGTGAGCGCGATGATCACGCGCTTGTTGGTCGGGATGTTGACACCCGCAATACGTGCCATGGTATTCTGTACTCCTGCTCCACAGGGCGGTTGGCGCCGCCCCATCTCAAAGCGTCCGGGCCGGGAGCCCCCGGAAGGGCATCGGCCGATTCGATAGGCCCCTCGACGCAAAAAAGACGGCCAGTGCCATGCACTGCCGCTTACCAGCGTGTTGGGGTGGCTGAGCCCGTAGCGATTCGGCCGAAAACTGTCAAGGCGGCGGGCCCCCGATCCTGTCCCATCGACCATTCGCACAAGGTCCCCGATCCACCACTCCGTTTTCAGGGTCTATTTCTCCGCACGCGCGGCGGTGCCGGAGGCGCCATGGATTCTGAACCCGGTTCAGGAGACGGTTGAAAAGGGCGTCGACTGAATTTCGCGCATCCGCCTCCGCTCCATTCCCTCGCGAGCCTCGCCCCATCCTTTTCGGGTTGAAGCCGCCCCCCGGGCTCGGGCATGGAAGCGCGATGCGTCTTCACCCCGTCCTCGCCGCGCTTGCGCCCCTGCTGCTCCTACCCGCCTGCGTCGGCGCGCCCGAACAGCCCCGCGCTTCCGCGCCCGCTCCCGTCCACCGGCCCGCCCCGACACCGACACCGGCGCCCACGCCCGCCCCGGTCGAATGGCAGGACCGCGCCGCCACGCCCGGCAACTGGACCTATCGCGCCGAAGGAAGCGGCTCGGTGGCGACCTTCGCCAGCCCGGCGCGCGGGCCGCTCTTGACGCTGCGCTGCGATCCCGCTGCCGCGCGCGTCAGCATCGCCCGCCTCGGCGCGGGGCAGGGCCCCATGACCGTGCGCACCAGCTTCGGCGCGGTCAGCTGGCCGGCAGCGGCGGACGGGTCGGGCCAACTGGTGGCGACGCGCGCGGCGAACGACATGGTGCTCGACCAGATCGCCTACAGCCGGGGCCATTTCGGGGTGGAAGCTCCCGGCGTCGAAGCGCTCATCCTGCCCGCCTGGGCGGAGGTGGCGCGCGTCGTCGAGGATTGCCGCCACTAGCGCCGGCGGTTTTCGCCCCAATTCGGCATATCTTGTGGCGGCTGAAGGCCCGACGCACCACATCGGGGTGATCGGCGGACGGGTAAGTATGATTCGAAAAAAGATTTTTACAAGTCTTGATCGTGCATCCCGTCTGATTCACAGTCCCTCTCGTGGTCCTCTCTCGGACAGGTTCCAGGAAGGGTCGCGCGGGGCTCAACAAGCGAAAGGAGGTGATCCGATGTCTCATGGTTCAGCAATGGGGTCGGTCAAGTCCAATCGGGAAACGCGCCGCTGAGCGACGCTGGGGCGTCGATTTTCGGGAAAGATCGGATCGCTGACGCGCTCTGCCGCGAAGAGGTCCGCTTGCTTTCGAAAAGAGCGCGATAAACGTTTCCCTTGGGCGGCACTTCCGGCCGCTGACCATGTCAATGATGGGCCGTCGGGACTTATCTCCCCGACGGCCCCTCTCATTTCTGGCATGATCGATATTCCGCCCAGAGCGGCCTGCGAAAGGCGCTTTCCTGCGCTTCGGTACTCACCTGCAGGAAGCACGCTGCGCTCCGATGCTCGGAAATCACCTTTCTCGGCTCCCTCTGAACGAAATCTCGACCATGCCAGCGGCATGCCAGCCTAGCGCTCCACGCCCTTGACCTTCCCCCAGGTCCGCGCCGCCGTGTAGCCTAGATAGCCCGTCCCGAAGAGCGCGTAGAGCGGTTCGGGCAATGCCTCGAAATAGGCGCGCATCGCCCGAATGATCGCTGCCGCCACCTCGGGCCGCACGCCGCCGATCAGCCCCAGCGGCACCGACCAGAGCAGCAGCCCATACATAAGGTAGAGAAACGCGGGCCGCGCCCGCAGCGTCCACCGATCCGGCCTCGTCCTTGCTGTCGACATGATCGCACCTCCCTTAACCGATCCGGTTGGCGAGCCAGCCATAAAGAAAGGCTTCGTTGGCGGGGCGGCTTTCCGCCAGCGACAGATAGCGCTCGCCCTGCAGCGCCTCGATCGCGCGCAGCAGCACCGCCTCCCCCAACTCGCCGCGCAGGGCGAGAAAGGCGCGAAGGGCGTTCATCGTCTTGGCGCCGACCAGCCGGTCGACCTCCAGGTCGGGATAGTCCTTCTGGTTGCGGTTGAGCGCGTTGAGCGCGCGTTGGAGAAAGCCGGTGGCGGTCGCCGGACCCATGTTGACGGCGGTATCGAACAGCTCCGCCGCGATTTTCGGCGCGATCTCGCCGACAAAAGCGTAGCCTGGCTGATCCCAGTAGCGCCGCCGATAGATCGTCTCCGCAATCGTCCGCGGCAGGCTGCGCATGGCGCCGACATAGCCGTGGGCGCGTGCCACCATCTGGGTGATGCCGAAGCGCGTCGGCCCGCCGCGATCCGCCGGATGATCGCTGAAATCTCCCTCTCGCGCGATGACCTCGTCGATCAGGGTCGAAATATCCATGAAGTCGCCTCCCGTTGCAATGAAGGCGGGCCACTTATCCCATTTGGTTCGCTGTAGGACAGCGAAAAGCGCTGGGAAGGCCCAGGACAAGGAGAATTGGGGAAGACGCGAAGCTTTCTGGCGCTTGCCGTGCTGGACTCAAAATAGCGACCGACGATAGGACGGGGGAGGCGAGGAGAAATACGAGATGGATGCGATGTTGTTCGACACGATTTTCAACATGCGGGCGATGAGGAGGCTGAAAGCCGATCCCGTTCCCGATGATCTGATCGAAACCATCCTACGCGCCGGACAGGCCGCTCCGAACGCGGGGAATGCGCAGGATGCGGGCGTCATCGTCGTGAAGGACCCGGCGGTAAAGCGCGCGGTGCAGGTCTATTACCAGCGCGCCTATGATGCACATCTCAAAAGCCATTATGAAACGCGGCTTTGCGAGATGCCGGAAGGCGCCGAGCGCGACGCACTGGCCCGTCAGGTTGCGGCCGTGGAATATCTGACCGAGAATTTCGACAAGGTGCCGGTCTGGCTTGTTGCCTGCCTGAAAGTCGGGCCAAATGGGGGGCACGCCATGAGTGGGGCATCGATCTATCCCAGCGTTCAGAACATGCTTCTGGCCGCACGCGCGCTGGGACTGGGGGCGAACCTGACGACGCGCCACATGGTCTACGCAAAGGAAGTGGATGAGATTTTTGGGTTACCCGAAGGAGTCAAATCCTTCGCGATCCTGCCTATCGGTTATCCCCAAGGGCGGTTTGGGCCGGTAAGGCGGGCTCCGTTGCAGAGCTTCGTGCATCTCGACCGCTGGGGTGGAGAGTATGAGGTCAAATCCTGATCCGAGGGAGGGGGGGAAGCGGGCAGGCGGCTCGAAAGACCCGTCTTTTCTCGCTTCGCATTAAGAACTGCCCGAGGTCTGCTGGGTGTGGATCTTTTTGGTCGGGACGAGAGGATTCGAACCTCCGACCCCCACACCCCCAGTGTGATGCGCTACCAGGCTGCGCTACGTCCCGACCGGAGCGGCGGCACATAGAAGCATGTTGAATAACATGCAAGCCATTAGACCGGCCTTTTTGCAGCCTCTTTCGCTCGTCCCTAATCATGTTGCCTCCCCCCGCTCATCTGTGTTAGCCGCGCGCCCTTGATCCGTGGGCGCTTTTCCAAAAGGGCGCCCCGGCTGGACAAGAGAATAAGGCGAAAGTCCCACCCATGTTCATTACCCCAGCCTTCGCCCAAACCGCGGGCGAGCCTTCGTCCGGCGCATCCATGCTGGTGCAGATGGCGCCGCTCGTCCTCATCTTCGTCGTCTTCTATTTCCTGCTGATCCGCCCGCAACAGAAGCGGATGAAGGACCACAAGGCGAAGATCGACGCGGTCAAGAAGGGCGATCAGGTGGTGACCGGCGGTGGCCTGGTCGGCAAGGTCGCGCGCGTCGATGATCATTATGTCGATGTCGAACTGGCGCCCGGCATGAAGGTGAAGGCGGTCAAGTCCACCCTCTCCGACGTCGTCGACCCGACCACCGCCAAGCCCGCGAACGACTGAGCGCCCGATGCTGAACTTCTCGCGCTGGGCGGTCGCCGCGATCCTGTTGCCGCTGCTGATCGGCATTATCTGTGCCGTGCCGAGCTTCCTGCCCGACAGCACGGTTGAAAAGCTGCCGCACCTGCTGCAGACGCGCGTCAATCTGGGCCTCGACCTGTCGGGCGGCAGCCATCTGCTGCTCGAAGCCTCGACCCAGGACGTCGCCAAGCAGCGGCTCGCCAATATGGAGGAGCAGGTCCGCACCGAGTTGCGCCGGGGCGACCCGCGCATCGCGATCGGCGACATTTCCAGCCGCGACGGCAAATTGAGCTTCATGGTGCGCGACCCGTCGCAGGTCGATGCCGCCGTCGAGCGCATCCGTCCGCTGACCCAGGGGGCGGGGCTGACCGGCCAGCGCGACTTCAATGTCGAGGTGGTGAACAGCACGTCCATCGTCATCACGCCCACCGAGGCGGGCATCGACAATGCCGTCAAGAGCGCGATGGAGGTGGCGACCGAGGTCATCCGCAAGCGCATCGACGAAATGGGCACGCGCGAACCGACCATCCAGCAGCAGGGTGGCAACCGCATCGTCGTCCAGGTGCCGGGGCTGCAAAATCCCAAGGCGCTGAAGGACCTGCTCGGCCAGACCGCCAAGCTTGAATTCAAGCTGGTCGACGTCACCGCCAATCCGGCCGAAGTCGCCCAGGGCCGCGCCCCGGTCGGCAGCGAGGTTCTGCCCTATCCCGGCAATCCCGCGGGGCCGCCGGTCATCGCCGTCAAGCGCCAGGTGATGGTGTCGGGCGAGGATCTGAGCGACGCCCAACAGGGCTATGATCATCAGAGCAACGCGCCGATCGTCAACATCCGCTTCAATGGCTCGGGCGGGCGCAAGTTCGGCCAAGTGACGTCGGAAAATGTCAACCGCCCCTTCGCCATCATCCTCGATGGCAAGGTGCTCTCGGCGCCCAACATCAACGAGCCGATCCTGGGCGGCTCCGCGCAGATCAGCGGCAATTTCACGGTCGAAAGCGCCAACCAGCTCGCCATCGCGCTGCGGTCGGGCAAGCTGCCGGTGGCGCTGACCGTGGTCGAGGAACGGACCGTGGGGCCGCAGCTCGGCGCGGACTCGATCCATGCCGGCCTGCTCGCCTCGCTGATCGCCGTGGTCGCCGTCGCGGTCTTCATGTTCGTAAGCTACGGCCGCTTCGGCATGTATGCGAACCTCGCCGTTGCCATCAACGTGCTGGTGATCCTGGGCGTCATGGGCATGCTCGGCGCGACGCTGACCTTGCCGGGCATCGCCGGCTTCGTGCTGACGATCGGCACGGCGGTCGACGCCAACGTCCTCATCTATGAGCGCATCCGCGAGGAGCGGCGGCGCGGGCGCGGCGTCGTCCAGGCGATCGAGTTCGGCTACAAGGAAGCCAGCCGCACCATTTTCGAGGCGAACGTGACCCACGCCATCGCCGGCGGCATCATGCTCGCGCTGGGCTCCGGCCCGGTCAAGGGTTTCGCCATCGTGCTGCTGATCGGCATCGCGACCAGCGTGTTCACCGCCGTCACCTTCACCCGCCTGCTCGCGTCGCGCTGGCTCCGTGCCAAGCGGCCGACCGAGATCCACATCTAAGGGGCCGGGAGAGAACCCATGAAACTTCTGAAGCTCGTCCCCGACAATACCAATATCGGCTTCGTCAAGCTGCGCCATTGGGCCTTTGCCCTGACGATGCTGCTGACCGTGCTGGCGGTGGGCGCGACCGTCTATCGCGGCCTGAACCTGGGCGTCGATTTCGTCGGCGGCCTGATGATTGAGGCCAAATTCACCCAGCCCCCGCAGATCGAGCGCGTCCGCTCGACGATCGATCGGCTCGGCGTGGGCGATGGGTCGCTGCAGCAGTTCGGCGATCCCAGGACCGTGCAGATCCGCCTGCCGCTGCCCGAGCAGGGCGGCGCGGGCGCGGCGAACGCGGTCGTCGAAAAGGCGCGCAAGGCGCTGAGCGCGCAATTCCCGGGCGTCACCTTCTCCCGCTATGACACGGTGTCCGGCAAGGTGTCGGGCGAACTGATCCAGAATGGCGTGCTGGCGGTGATGCTCGCGGTGATCGGCATCGCGATCTTCTCCTGGTTCCGCTATGAATGGCAGTTCGGCGTGTCGACCTTCGTCGCGATCATGCATGACGTGCTGATGGCGCTCGGCTTTTTCGCCATCACCCAGCTGGAATTCGACCTCAATATCGTCGCGGCCGTGCTGACGATCGTGGGCTATTCGATCAACGACAAGATGGTGATCGACGACCGCATCCGCGAGAATATGCGCAAATATCGCAAGATGGACATGAAGGCGCTGATCGACCTGTCGGTGAACGAGACGCTGCCACGCACCGTCATGACATCGGTCACGGTGATGCTGGCGCTGGGCGCGCTGCTGCTGTTCGGCGGCCATGTGCTGCGCGGCTTCACCGCTGCCATGATGCTGGGCATCGTCGTCGGCACTTACTCGTCGGTCTATGTCTCCTCCTCGCTGCTGATCACGCTCGGCCTCAGCCCGCAACTCGGCGAGAAGAAAGCGAGCAAGCCGAACATCGCCGCGCAGGCCGAGCGCATGGGTCCGCGCGATGACGGAGCCCGGCCCTGAACGGCAAGCGGACCGGGCTGGAACTGCGCCGCGATGAAACGGGGCAGGGGCCGGTCGTCACGGGCTTTGCCGGGCGCGGCTTTCGCGTCCGCGATGATGTCTTCCCGACCGGGCTGCTGCTGACACCGACGCTGGCGCTCGCCTGGGACGACGCGCCGGCGCTCGAAGCGCTGACCCTCACGGCGCTGGGTGATCTGCTCGCGCTCGATCCCTTGCCCGAGTTCCTGCTGCTCGGCACCGGCGCGAGCATGCGGCGGCCGCCGCGCGCCTTCGTCGCAGACCTGGAAGCGCGCGGCATCGGCGTGGAGGCGATGGACAGCCGCGCCGCCGCGCGCGCCTGGGGCGTGCTGCGGGCGGAGGAGCGCTGGATCGTCGCGGCCCTGCTGCCGCTCTGACGCCGCGATCCGTAGCGGCCGCCTGTTTGTGCCCTTATCTTTCCGTTCCTTAGGCCGGCTTGCGCTTTGGATCGCATCCGCATAGTCTGGGGCCAAGTTCCTTCACCTGTCGGTGTCGGCGAAGAAGAAAAGAGATACGGCCATGGTGCAGCACAGCCGCCCATCGCCGCAGAGTTCCGGTCCCTCCGGGAATGTTTCGGGCCAATCTGCCCGTTCCGGCCAGGGTAATGGGAGCAAGGCTGCGGCCATACCTCCCCCGTCGAAGCAGCGGGGCCTTTTGCCTCATTCGACGCGCGGTCGGCGATCCTATGCCGCGATCGACCTTGGCACCAACAATTGCCGCCTGCTGATTGCCAAGCCGTCCTCCGACGGCTTTATCGTCGTCGACGCCTTTTCCCGCATCGTCCGATTGGGCGAGGGGCTCGCGGCCACCGGGCGGATCAGCGATGAAGCGATCGAACGGGCGATCGCGGCGCTGGCCGTCTGCGCCGACAAGCTGCGGCGCCGCCATGTGACGCTGGCCCGCTCGGTCGCGACCGAAGCCTGCCGCCGGGCATCGAACGGGGCCGAGTTCATCCAGCGGGTCTATCGCGAAACCGGGATCGCGCTCGACATCATCAGCGCGCAGGAGGAAGCCCGACTGGCGGTGATGGGCTGCCACGCTCTGCTGGAACCAGGCGACGGCCCCGCGCTCATCTTCGACATTGGCGGCGGATCGACCGAACTGGTGCTGGTGGATCCCTGCCGCTCGGGCGCTCCGCATATCGTCGACTGGGTCAGCGCGCCCTGGGGCGTGGTCTCGCTGACCGAGAGCGAACTGTTCGACCATGCCGATCCGGGCGAGCGCATGGCCGCTTATGGCCGCATGCGGGCGCGCGTCGCCGACGCCTTTGCGCCGCTGGCCCGCCGCCTGCCGCGCGAGGCGCCGTCGATGCGGCTGCTCGGCACATCGGGCACGGTGACGACGCTGGCGAGCGTGCATCTCAACCTGCCCCGCTATGACCGCCAGGCGATCGACGGGCTGATCGTCCCGGCGTCGTCGATGCGCGCGATTTCCGGCCGGCTGTCGGCCATGCCGCTGGCCGAGCGGCAGAAGCTGCCCTGTATCGGCGCGGAGCGGGCGGACCTGGTCGTGGCCGGCTGCGCCATATTGGAATCGATCCTCGACATCTGGCCGGCCGAGCGGCTGGGCGTGGCTGACCGGGGCATCCGCGAGGGGATTTTGCGCGGCCTCATGGACCGTGACGGAGCAGCGACGTGAGAGGGACGGGTGCCGGCAAGGTCCGGGTCAAGACGGCGAAGGGGCGTACCGCCCAGTCGACGCGCTGGCTCGAACGACAGCTCAACGACCCCTATGTCCGCCGCGCCAAGGCGGAAGGGTGGCGCAGCCGCGCCGCGTTCAAGCTTATCGAGCTGGACGAGAAATTCCATTTCGTGAAGGGCTCCCGCGCCGTCGTCGACCTGGGCGTGGCGCCCGGCGGCTGGGCGCAGGTGATCCGCAAGCTCGCGCCCAAGGCGAAGGTGGTGGGCATCGACCTGTTGCCGACCGATCCCATTCCCGGCGTCACCCTGTTCCAGATGGACTTCATGGACGACAAGGCGCCCGCGCTGCTCGCCGAGGCGCTGGGCGACGCGCCCGACCTCGTCATCTCCGACATGGCGGCCAACACGGTCGGCCACGCCGCGACCGACCATCTGCGCACCATGGGGCTGGTCGAGGCGGCGGCCTGGTTCGCGGTCGAAAATCTGCGCAAGGGCGGCAGCTTCGTCGCGAAGGTCTTCGCCGGCGGCACCGACGCCGACCTGCTCGCCATCCTGAAGAAGCATTTCACCACTATCAAACATGCCAAGCCGCCGGCCAGCCGCAAGGGCAGCGTGGAATGGTATGTCGTCGCGCAAGGGTTCAAGGGGCGCCCCGAAGAACAGGGCTGAACCCGCCGGATGGCACCCTGATGCCAAGACATTGAAATAACCCTCTGTTCCTGCGAAGGCATGAGCTGGGATAGGCCGAGGACGGGCAGGGCAGGGGGATAATCATTGGTTTCGACGGTATCGACGGTCGCCTATCTCGGGCTGGAGGCGCGCGCCGTGGAGGTGCAGTGCCAGCTCGTCCCCGGCCTGCCCAATTTCATCGTCGTCGGCCTGCCCGACAAGGCGGTGGCGGAGAGTCGCGAGCGCGTGCGCAACGCGATCGCCGCGATCGGCCTGTCGCTCCCGCCCAAGCGGATCACCGTCAACCTGTCGCCGGCGGACCTTCCCAAGGAAGGATCGCATTTCGACCTGCCGATCGCGCTCGCCCTGCTGGGCGCGATGGGCGTGCTCGATGCCGAGACGCTCGCGGGCTATGTCGTCGTCGGCGAACTGGGCCTCGATGGGCGGGTCGCGCCGACGCCCGGCGTGCTGCTGGCGGCGATGCACGCCGTCGAGCAGGAGCTGGGGCTGGTCTGTCCGGTGGCGCAGGGCGCCGAAGCCGCCTGGGCCGGGCAGGTGGAGGTGATCGCCGCGCCCGATCTGCTGAGCCTGCTCAACCATTTCAAGGGCAGCGCCGCCCTGTCCCCGCCGCAGCCCGGCGCGGTGGAACCGCCGCTGCGGGGCGCCGACCTCAAGCAGGTAAAGGGCCAGGAAAGCGCCAAGCGCGCGCTGGAGATTGCGGCGGCGGGCGGGCATAACCTCCTGATGGTCGGGCCGCCCGGCGCCGGCAAGTCGCTGATGGCGAGCTGCCTGCCGGGCATCTTGCCCGACCTCACGCCCGCCGAGGCGCTGGAAACCTCGATGGTGGCAAGCGTCGCGGGCACGCTGGAGGGCGGCCGGATCAGCCGCGCCCGCCCTTTCCGCAATCCCCATCACAGCGCGTCGATGGCGGCGCTGGTCGGCGGCGGCCTCAAGGCGCGGCCGGGCGAGGTCAGTATGGCGCATCTGGGCGTGCTGTTCCTCGACGAGCTTCCCGAGTTCCAGCGCGCGGTGCTCGATTCGCTGCGCCAGCCGCTCGAGACGGGCGAGGTGACGGTGGCGCGCGCCAATGCGCATGTGACCTTTCCCGCGCGGGTCCAATTGATCGCGGCGATGAACCCGTGCCGCTGCGGCCATCTGGGCGATCCGGCGCTCGCCTGTTCGCGCGCGCCGCGCTGCGCGGCGGACTATCAGGCCAAGGTGTCGGGGCCGCTCCTCGACCGCATCGACCTGCATGTCGAGGTGCAGGCGGTGACCGCCGCCGATCTCGTGCTGCCGCCCCCGGCCGAAGGATCGGCCGAGGTGTCGCGGCGGGTGGCGGCGGCGCGCGGAACGCAGACGCGGCGCTATGCCGGCACGACGGTGCGCACCAATGCCGAGGTGGACGGCGACCGGCTGGAGGAAGTCGCAGGGCCCGACCCCGCCGGCCGCGAACTGCTGGCCCAGGCGGCGGTCGCGATGAAGCTGTCGGCGCGCGGTTATACCCGCGTTCTACGGGTGGCGCGGACCATCGCCGACCTGGCCGGCGCGCAGCATGTCGGCCGCGTGCATGTGGCCGAGGCGCTCAGCTATCGCCGCCGCGCGCCAGTGAACTGACAGGGGAACCGATCGTCAGCCCCGGCTGGCGACATCGGCGAGGCGGGCGGTGGCGATCTGCTGGACCTGGACGACATCGCGGCGCGCCTCCAGGAAGCGGCGCGGATTGATCGGCTGACCGGCGAGCCGCACTTCGAAATGGAGATGGTCGCCGGTCGAGCGCCCGGTCGAGCCCATGCGCGCGATCCGGTCGCCGCGCTGCACGTGCTGACCGACGCGCGCGTCGAAGCCGGAGAGATGGGCATAGCGGGTCATGATGCCGTTGCCATGCTCGACTTCCACCACATTGCCATAGCCGCTGCGCTGTCCGACGAAGCTGACCCGGCCGGCGGCGGCAGCAAGGATCGGCTGGCCGTGGCGGCCGGGAAAGTCGATGCCGGCGTGGAAGGCGGCGCGGCCGTTGAACGGGTCGCGACGATAGCCGTAGGAACTGGACTGCATTGGCGCCGCGGTCGGGCGGCCCGAAGGGATGGTCAGCAAGCTCGCTTCGAGAAATTCCATGCGCGAGAGCGCGCTGGCGAGCCGTTCGAACTCGCCTGGCATGCGGTCGTCCTGGCCGCGCCAGGGCACGAAGGGGCCGCCCTGCGCGCGGGCGACGCTGCGGGCGAGCGCCTCGGGATTGAGGCCGAAGCTGCGGATCGCGGCGGCGGTCTTGTCGGCGCGATGCTCGACCGCGCGGGTGAGCAGCGCCGCGAAATGGCGCTGGCGCGCATCGATCTTCTGGAGCGGCGCGGCGTCGGGCGCGGTGCTGATCCGGGTCTTGAGACTGTGCCTACCTTGCGCGCGCGGGGCGTCGTCAGCTTTGCCGAGCAGGCCGTCGGCCGACGCCGCGCCTTCCTTGCCGAAATGGGTGCGGTAGAGATCGTCCATGAAATCCTGCCGCGCTTCCAGCTTGCGGGCGAGATCCTCCATCGACTGGCGCGAGGTGGCGACCTGGCCGGCGGCGCGGGCCACCGCCTGGCCTTGCGCCGCGAGCGCCGCCCGGTCCCGCTCCACGGCCGATCGGCCCGAGGCGACCGACAGGGTCAGCGCCAGCCAGCCGACCAGCACGGACGCGACCAGCCCCGCCGCGACGATCTGCGCGCGGCGGGTGATGCGCAGGAACCGCAATTCCCCATCCGAATGAAGATAGAGGTCCCGGTCGGGACACAAGGCAATGATATGACGTCGGAGGGTGGCGACCCTCCCCATGCTCCGTTGCGACAATTGCGACCCCGCCTTCTTTTGAGAATCGGGGCGCTAGCAAAAGCCGGGAGGCCGCGCGAATCCGGGAAGCCGGACTCGTGACGAGTCGAAACGAAGGTGGGGCGAAACGTGCAGCGGCTGCTTTGGTTCCAGCTTTCGCGAAAATTTATGCGACGTGCGTAGCTTCACCCGAACCGAGCCCTGCGAGCAGCGCGGCAACATCGGCCGCCGGGATGGCGGCGCCGAAATGGAAGCCCTGACCATAATGGCATCCGCCCGCACGCAGATAGGCCAGTTGCTGAATGTTTTCGACCCCTTCGGCGACGGTGCGGATGCCCAGGCTATAGGCCAGGTTGAGCACCGCCCGCACGATCGCGGCATCGTCGGGATCGGTTTCCAGATCGCGCACGAAGCGCTGGTCGATCTTGATGATGTCGATCGGAAACTGCTTGAGATGCGAGAGCGAGGCATAGCCGGTGCCGAAATCGTCGAGCGCGATCGACAGACCCGCCTGGCTGAGCCGTTGCAGGCTGCGCTCCACCACTTCGGCGTTGCGGCCGAGGAAGACGGATTCGGTCACTTCCAGTTCGATCCGCCGGGGCGGGATGCCGGCGGCGGCGATGCGCGCGAGCAGCCGGTCTGGGAAGCTCGCATCATGCAGCTCCACGCCCGGCACATTGATCGCGACATGGCCGATGTCGATGCCCCGGTCCTGCCAGGCGCGGCAGTCGGCGAGCACCTGGCCGAGCATCCGGTTGGTGATCGTGCGGCCGAGTTCGGAATGTTCGAAGGCGGCGGCAATGTCCCCCGGCATGATCACGGAGCCATCGGGGCGGACGCAGCGCAGCAACGCTTCAAAGCCGATGATGGCGCCCGTCACCAGGTCCGCCTTGGGCTGATACCAGGGCACCGGCGGGGCATGGAGCAGCGCATCGCGGGCCCGCTCCAGCATCTGCGCCTCGCGCTGCCAGCGGTCGAGCAGGCTGGGTTCGAACAGGCAGGCTCGGCCCCGGCCGCCATTCTTCGCCTCGTACAGCGCGATGTCGGCATGTTTCATCAGCTGCTCTATGTCGCCCGCATGGTCGGGGAAGAGCGCGACCCCCATGCTGACCCGGCAGTCGATGTCGCGGGTGCCATGGCTCAGCGGCCGGTGCAACTGGCCCGTCATCCGTGCCAATATGGCGTCCAGATCGGTCAGCGATCGCAAGCGGGTGAGCAGCACGGCGAATTCGTCGCCGCCCATGCGCGCGACCAGGTCGCCCGGCCGCACGGCATCGCGCAGCCGCTCGGCCACGGCGCACAGCAGGGCGTCGCCCGCGTCATGGCCGGCGCTGTCGTTGATTCGCTTGAATTCGTCGACATCGATCAGCACCACCGCCATCCGCGTGCCGGACCGGCGGGTGGCGCTGGACGTCTGCGCCAGGTTCGCCATGAAATGCGATCGGTTGGCAAGGCCGGTGAGCGCGTCGGTCATGGCCAAATGGGCGAGGTGGCGCTCCGCCTGCTTGCGTTCGGTGATGTCGACGATGCTGGAAAGGATGCACTGTTCTTCGCGGATCAGGATCGGGCGCGAGGAAAGGAGCACGTCGCGCACCGCGCCATCGCGTGCGACGATGCGACATTCGAAATTGTCGACCTGCTGCCCCTTGGCGAGTTGCTCGCGCAGGCTGGCGGGGGAGCCGCCGCCTTCGCCCAGCAGATGGACGCGCGAAATGTCCCCATAGGCGCCGAAGGCGCGGGAGGCGGCGTCATTGTAGCGCACCACCGAGCCGTCGTCGGGCCGGATGACGAGCAGCGGGATCGGCACGCTCATGAACATGCGCTCCAGCGTCTCGCTGTTGCTGGCGAGGGCAGCGCGCGCCTGGTGCGCCATGCGGCTGGCGGTCCATTCCTGCCGTTGCAGCCTGTTGGTGCGGGCGATCGCGATCCACATGCCACAATGCAGGACGAGGACTGCCATCACCATGCCGGGCGCCGTGGGCGAGAAGGGCGCGGGGGAGAGATAGCCGATCAGCAGCAGCGTCGCGCAACCCAGCCCCCCGCCGACATTGCCGCGAAAGCTGGATGGCACGACAAGATAGAAGATCAGCGGCAGCATCACGAGCACGAAGATCGCGATGTCGCTGCGCGAGGAAACGAGGAAGGCGACGCCCACGGCGGTGATGAGCTGCCAGGCGAAGCAGATGCGTTCGACCGCGCGGAAATCGACCATCCGGCGGCAGAATGACAGGCAGATCAGCGACCACAGGATCACGGCGGCGCGGGCGGGCACGGCGATCCAGAAATGGGGCGTGCCCCAGAAACGCCAGTCGCTGAAGAGGAACAGCGTGTTGAGCATCGCGGACAGCAGGAACAACAGGCGCGCATGGCGCCGCGACTCGGGCAGGCGGTCGCCCTGGAAGGCGGCTTCTGTCCGCAGGTCGGTAAATTCACCCGTAATCGTCGAAAGCTGGTTCACTGGCTGTCCAAAGGGGCGCGTCCGTGACGCCGCGTCGCCCGCAATAATTCCCTCTTGTTATCAATTTCCTAATAGGCTTTTCACCATGGACGGGGGGCGCGGCCGGGCCGGTCCTGGACCGATCCTTGACCCGCCGGATGGGCGTCGCTATAGGCCCGCCTGCCCAAAGCTCCCGGCTGGACGGATTCGTTCGCCCATTCTGGCTCTTGGGGCGTCAGAGCTGAACATTGCCGGTGCTCTTGCGGCTCCGGGCGGTTTGTCGCCGCCGGGGCCTTTGCTGTTTGGAAGCGACTGCTCCCATGCGGCAAGGACAAGCGGGAATGCACGCGGTAAAGTAACTGAAAAAGGTGAAGGGCTTCATGCCAACGATCAACCAGCTGGTCCGCAAGGGCCGCGAGCTGCAGAAGACCAAGTCGAAGGTCCCTGCGATGGAAGCGAACCCGCAAAAGCGCGGCGTTTGCACCCGTGTCTACACGACGACCCCGAAGAAGCCGAACTCGGCGCTTCGCAAGGTGGCGAAGGTGCGTCTGGTCAACCAGCGCGAAGTCATCACCTACATCCCGGGTGAAGGCCACAACCTTCAGGAGCACAGCGTTGTGCTGATCCGCGGCGGCCGTGTGCGCGACCTTCCCGGTGTGCGCTACCACGTGCTGCGCGGCGTTCTGGATACCCAGGGCGTCAAGGACCGTAAGCAGAGCCGTTCGAAGTACGGCGCGAAGCGTCCGAAGTAAGGGAGA
>DATEJA010000189.1:0-4373 GCA_035278405.1 Sphingobium sp.
TTTCGCCGCGATTTCATAGATGTCGAACTGGGGCTGGCAAGGCTTGCCCTGGAAACAGCGGGCGTTGACGTCCGGGTCGTAGCGCATGCCGGTGGTGATGAGGGCGCCATCGGCGGTCCAGCGCAGATTGTCGGGCAGGATGTCGATCTGGGCGGAACGGACGGGCTTGGTCTTGCCATCCAACGCCATGCGGACGATGTCGCGCGAGCCGGACATGGCGACATAGATGGAGCGTTCGTCGGGCGCGAGCGCCAGCCCGTTGGGGCCCGAGCCCTGGGAATGGGGCAGGGTGCGCCAGCCCTTCCCCTTTGACCAGAGGCGAACGTCGCCAGTGGGCCGCCCGGCGATGATGTCCGACAGGACATTGCTTTTCGGCGTGCCGAGGCTGGTGATGACCAGGGTGCCCGACTTCAGCATCGCGAGCGAATTCGCCATCATGTCGGCGGGGATCGGCACGCAGCCCGTCCAGCTGAGCGAAGCGTCCTGGCGGTCGAGCCTGTAGACTTCGATCGCTTCGCGGCTGCCATGGTTGATGACGAACAACGCGGGCGCGGGGCCGTCCGTCACGGCGATGCCATGCGCCGTCAGCCCGCCGGGCGCCAGCGGGCCGGGGCAGTCGGCATAGGTCTTGCGGTCCCATCGCGCGCGGATGCCGGGCACCAGGTTGCGCGCCTGGCGCGTGCGGGTGCTGACGCGATAGAGAGCGTCGGGCGCATAGCCGCTGACGATGATCCATTCGCTGCGGGCGAGCGGGGCCATGTCTTCAGGGTGGGAGATGCCGCAGATGGAGGGGTCGTTCGCATCGGCCGGGCATTGGCCGGCGGGCGGCGGGACGGCCTTTGGATCGGCGGCGGCGCTCGGCAGGGGGGAGACGCTCAGCATCAGTGCCGCGACCGCCACCGCGCGGGTTCGGGCAAGCGTCGATGTCGGGATGGTCATTTCTTTCTCTCCTGCCTTGCATGCATGGCTGCCGCGCCCTTTGCGGGGCGGCATCGCCCCTGTCCTCTATCTAAGGATTGGTGCGCCGGTCGACGATCGAGGGTGGGTTGCGCGTCCGTTCACGGTTCGAGGCGGTCGATGCAGGCCTTCACAAAAGCGATGCTGTCGTCATGACCCGCGGTGATGCCGACGCCCCGATCCATCACCAGGGCGCTCGTCACGGCGGTGAGGATGAAAATTGCCGCTTCGGGCGTACAGCCGGCGGTTGCGGGACGCGCCCGCAGCGCCGTGTCGAAGGCCCGCGCCTGCATCGCCCGAAATTCCTCGACATGGGCGGCAAGTTCGGCCCGGACGGCTTCGTTGCGGTGGCCAAGGCCGACCATTTCCGCGATCAGCCGCCCGCTGTCGCCGCCGGTGTTGACGTCCCACAGGGCATGCAACGGCCGGTCCGATGCCAGCGCGGCCTGGATATTGCGCCGATGCTTTTCGCCGACATGGCGATAGAGGGCGATCAGCAGATCTTCGGTCGTTTCGAAATGATAGTGGATCAGCGGCGTCTTCATGCCGGCTTCGGTCGCCACGCGGCGGATGCTGAGCGCGGGATAGCCCTGCGTCAAGAGGACGCGCTCCGCCGCTTCGAGGATGAGTGTTCGCGACTGGTCGGCGGAAAGGCGTCGCCTGGCCGGCTTGTGCTTTTCGACCATGGACATGCTTCCCCCAACTGCGCCGGACGGAGCGGCTAACAAAGGTTGACAGGGCGGTCAACGAGACGTAGCTGCCATTTACTGACCTGTGAATCAGTATATCGGCGGAGAGGATAAATCAATGTCAGGCACAGTGAGCCTAGACCCCGGCGTGCGCGCGGTCACGGACGAGGAGGTGCGCTTCTTTTTCGAAAATGGCTGGGTGAAGCTGGAGCGGCTCATCAGCCGCGATTATGCGGCCGAACTGCTGAAGGGCGCCAAGCGGCAGTTCGGTGAGGACGGCAACGCGCCGGACGCGGAGCCCGAAATGCCCGAGGGGTTTCGCTGGTTCCGCACTCATGTCGGCATGGCCGATACCGATCCCCACTATCGCGCCTTCGCTCGGTCGGAAATGCTGGGCCGAAACTTCGCGCGGCTGTTCGGGCGGGAGAGCTCCATCCGCAAGATCCGCGATTCCCTGCTGCTGAAACATCCGGCGGGCGGCGGCATGGCGGAGCCGACGCGTTATCATCAGGACACGTTGCAGAACTTCTTTTCCGAAGCGAACACGCTCAACATCTGGCTGGCGCTGGATCAGGTCAGGCCCGAGCAGGGCGCGCTGCGCTTCTACAGCCGGTCGCACAAGCTCGGCAATCTGGGCAATTTGCTGGACCCGGACATATGGGAAGGGTGGGCGTCCACTCTGGACGAGCATTGCACCCTGACCGATCCGATCCCCCTCCAGCCCGGCGACGCGACCGTGCACAGCCATTTCACCATCCACGGCACGGGAGAGAATGGCAGCCCCTATCCGCGCTGGTCATGGGGCGCGCTCTATCTGCCCGGGGACGCGCGCTATACCGGCGCGCAGAGCCCCTTCACGGACGGAATGGGGCTGGAGCCGTTCGGTGCGCTCGACCATCCCGCTTTTCCGATCATCTACGGACCGGGTGAACATGATGCCGGTTGACGGGCTGGAACCCTTATTCGCCGAGCGAGCTATCCGCCAGCAGCTCCATGCCGGTTGCCGGGCGCTCGACAGGCTCGACCTGCCCCTGCTCCGGTCCCTGTGGTACGAGGAGGGGACCCTGGAAGACCAGAGCCTGGGATCGAGCGGCGCCATCGCCGACCAGGCCCCGCTGGTAATCGATCAGCTGCGGTCCTTCCAATGCCACGCGCATCATCTGTCCAATGTCGAGATCCAGGTGGAGGGCGATCGGGCAGTCAGCCGGTGCGAACTGTCCGCCGTCCGCCGGTCCCCGGCGATGGTCGACAGCCATTATCGGGCGGAATATCGGGACCAATGGTCGAGGCGCGAGGGACGCTGGGCGATCGAGCGGCGCCAGGTGCTTGGCGGCACCGCATGGACGCGGTCCGTGGCGGACGCCGGTCGCGGTGAACGGTCGCGCCGGGGTCGGGCGGACCCTGTCTATCCGTTGTTCGCCTGGCTTGACAATCAGGGCGAAGAGGCGGGCAGGAAAGTGGTCCGTGACCGGCAGCGGGTCGAGGTGCTGATGGCAGAGTGGCAGATCCTGCGGCAATTGAACCATTATTGCCGAGGGCTCGACCGCTTCGATATCGATCTGTGGAAGTCGGTCTGGCACGATGACGCCACGCTGGATTATGAATCCGGACATTTAAAGGGCAGGGCGCTGGACATGGCTGCCCAGATGACGGTCGGGCACGAAGTCTACGCCGGCCATTCGCACCAGATCATGAACCCGACGATCAGGATCAAGGGCGACCGGGCGGTGAGCGAGACGTGCGCCCATGCGGTCCTGCGAGGCTATGCCGATCCGTCGGGGACCGTCACGGACAGCCATTATCGCGGCCGATATCTGGATCGCTGGTCCAGGCGGGATGGTCGGTGGGCCATCGATCATCGCACGCTGACCGAGGAGTTGATGTGGAACCAACCTGCCGACGAGCCGTGGTCGGGACCTGAAAGCCGGCGGGACCGGCAGGACCCCTCCTTTGCCCTGTTCGCGTCGGTCGAAGGCGATGGCGGTCACCTGGTCGAGCAGATATGGGCGGAGCGTGCGATTGGCGCGCAGCTGCACGCCATTGGCCGGGCCGACCGCCATCAGATCGGCACCATGTTGATCCGGGTCAGCGGGAATCAGGCCGTCAGCGAAACGGGAGTCATCATCCGTCGCCCTGGCGAGGCCGGTGCGAACGGCGTCGCCATCGACGATCATGTTCGCGGACGCCATCTCGACCGATGGTCGAAGCGGGAAGGCCATTGGGCATTGGACGATCGCCATTTCGTCGAAGATTTCGGGTGGCGTCAGACGGTCGAGCCGGGCGCGACCCTATCCTAGGTGCGACGACTTGCCGCCGCACTACATGTCGCACGTGATTTATCGAAAGATAGGTTTTGTAGTCCAGTTGCCTGAAGTAAAAACGGGTGAGTAGGCCAGACGAAACTCGGCCGATATGTAGTCAGGGTAATGACGCTCAGGCGACCCGAGATCCGCCTGAAGATAAGAAGGGGGAGGAAGTTGATATGCAGACGAAATTTCAGAATGGGGTGAGGATCGGCCTGTTCCTCGCCTCGGCGATGACGAGCAGCCTCGCGATTGCGCAGACGGATAATGGTGGCATCAACGAAATCATCGTGACCGCCCAGAAGCGCGAGCAGAATCTGCAGGACGTGCCGATCGCCGTCGCCGTGATCGGACAGCAGGAACTGACCGCCAGCCGCATCACCAGCCTGCAGGATGTGGGCGCGGTGGCTCCGGGCGTTTCGGT
>DATEJA010000190.1:0-2051 GCA_035278405.1 Sphingobium sp.
ATTGGCGCTCGCTTCGCTGTCGATGCCGGTGGCGACCACCGACACGCGGATCTTGCCGTTGAGGCCATCGTTGAAGGCCGAACCCCAGATGATGTTCGCGTCCGGATCGACCAGCTCGCGGATATGGTTGGCGGCCTCGTCGACTTCCATCAGGCGCATGTCGTCGCCGCCGACGATGGAGACGATCACGCCCTTCGCCCCGCGCATCGACACGCCGTCGAGCAGCGGGTTGGCAATCGCCTTTTCCGCCGCCTGGAGCGCGCGGCCGTCGCCTTCGGCTTCGCCGGTGCCCATCATCGCCTTGCCCATCTCGCCCATCACGGAGCGGACGTCGGCAAAGTCGAGGTTGATGAGGCCCGGCATGACCATGAGGTCGGTGATGCCGCGCACGCCCTGCTGCAGCACCTCGTCCGCCATCTGGAAGGCTTCCTTGAAGGTGGTGTTCGGGTTCGCGATCAGGAACAGATTCTGGTTTGGAATGACGATGAGGGTATCGACATGCTTCTGCAGTTCCTCGATGCCGCTTTCCGCCGACTTCATGCGGCGATTGCCCTCGAAGGTGAAGGGCTTGGTCACGACGCCGACGGTCAATATGCCCTTGTCGCGCGCGGCCTTGGCGATGACGGGCGCGGCGCCCGTGCCGGTGCCGCCGCCCATGCCGGCCGCGATGAAGCACATATGCGCGCCGTTCAGCGCATCCTCAACCGAAGCGATCGTCTCTTCAGCGGCCGCTTTGCCGATTTCCGGACGCGATCCCGCGCCCAGGCCTTCGGTGATCTGCGGGCCGAGCTGGATGCGGCGTTCGGCGGGCGAGGCGTTCAGCGCCTGCGCGTCGGTGTTGGCGACGATGAAATCCACGCCCTCGACCGACGCGGCAATCATGTTCGCGATGGCGTTGCCACCCGCGCCGCCTACGCCGATCACCGCAATGCGTGGCTTCAACTCGTCCACATGCGGCGGGCTGATTTCAATGCTCATAAATTCTAGCTCCCTCCAGCTTCGGTGACGTGAGCGAAACTGTCATCGAAGGTTAATGCAACAGAAAATGGTGACTTTCACCAGTAAATTTCGTCTGACTTCGATTATTTCAGTAGTTGGTCTTCATCGCCCGCACCATTCGCTGCCACCATTGGGGCGCACCTATACGATGAACCGTCTGAGGAGCAGGCGCTATCGTTCTAAGATCAACCGGGTTTGAAGCGCCATAAAGCGCAAGACCGGCCAAAGTTGCGAAGGCGGGCCCGCTATGCGCTTCGGGCAGCGCCGCAATCCCGCGCGGCCGGCCGATCCGCACCGCGCGGCCCAGCGCGCCCTGCGCATAATCGGCGATGCCCTTCATTTCCGCGCCGCCGCCGGTCAGCACCACCTGGCGGCCCGTCGGCGTGTTGAAGCCCATGCCGGCGAGCGCGGCGTTGATCTCGGTCATCAGCATGTTCAGCCGCTCGCAGATCACCGCCACCAGCGCGGCGCGCGTGATCTTGCCGCCGTCGGCATTGGGGCCCGCGCTCTGCCCCGGCAGCGCGACATCGCCATGGGGCGGGGCGATCTCGATCATCTCGCGGAAATCGCGGCGGTTCTGCATCGCCGAGCCGTAGAAGCATTTGATCCGCTCGGCCTGGCTCCGCCGGATGCCAAAGGCCGACGCGATATCGTCGGTGATGTCGGACGCCCCCATCGGGATGCTGTGCAGACCCACCAACATGCCGCCGGCGTAGAGCGAGACATTGGTGACCCCCGCGCCCAGTTCGACCAGCGCCACGCCCAGGTCCCGCTCCTCTTCCGACAGGCAGGCAAGGCCCGTGGCGATCGGCGAGGCGACGATCGAGTTGACGTTGAGGTAAGCCCCGCGCACGCACAGGTCGAGATTGGCGAGCGGCGCGCCATCGGCCAGCACCACATGAATGTCGACGCCCAGCAGGTCGGCGTGCATGCCGAGCGGCTTCTTGACCGGCACCTTGCCGTTGATGGTGAAGCAGGTCGGCTGGGCATGCAGCACGACCCGGCCATCGGGATCGATCCCCTGCTGCCCGGTGGTCAGCAGGTCATCGATA
>DATEJA010000191.1:0-4089 GCA_035278405.1 Sphingobium sp.
TCAGCCATAGTTCGCTGGACGCCTATCCGCACATCCGCGCCTGGGTCGACCGGATCGCGCAACGGCCGGCCTACAGGCGCGCGATGGCGGCCGGCGATCCCGACAGGGCGCCGATCACCTGACCCATGGCCAAGCACCGGAGCGGTGGGCGAGCCGCAGAGCTTCATGCTACCGGCGTTTGATCTGTTGAGGACGGCAAGGGAACTGAATGAGGTGGGATTGAAGGCGCCCTAGCGATGTAAGAGGGCCGGAGGGTGGCTTTCTGTGCCCTTGAACATCCCCGTTCGTTTCGAGCGCAGCTTCGAGCCTGTGGAGAACCGAAGTCGAGAATTCCAAGCGAGCATCCTCTTGCCGCCGGTCTCCGAGAGAAGTCGGACAAACGGCAAGATCAAGGACACGAGTTCGCGCTCCGCTGGCCCATTTGGCAGCGCCATTGCATCGCAGCTGATGAGGAGGCCAACGCGCAATCGGCAGGCCAGAGGCGAAGCGTTATCCTGTCCATCGCCACCCCATAAGGGACCACGACAACAGCCGCTCGAAGCCTCGAAAAAAAATGGCGCGCCCGGAACGATTCGAACGTCCGACCCTCAGATTCGTAGTCTGATGCTCTATCCAGCTGAGCTACGGGCGCGTTGTGGAGCGGCAGATAGAGGGGGGTGGATGATTGGGCAAGCCCCTTTTTTTACTTTTTTTGGTCACCCCGTCCTTCGCCCTGCGCCAGGGCAACCTTGCCGCCCTCCGCTCGTTTTTCGAAGCGGAAAGGATGCGACCATGGCTTTCACCTTGAACGAGATTCTCCTGCTGCTGATCGCGCTCGGCGCAGGGCTGCTGATCGGGCTGATGGTGAGCGGCCGGGGCAGGTACAAGCGGCTGTGGCGCGAAGAGCAGATGGCCCACCGCCAGGCCGTCAGGGAACGCGACGCGCGCATCCCGGCCGCGTCGGCCAGGATACGCGAAGAGGATGTTTCCGGCACGCGCAATGACCTGACGCGCATCAGGACGATCTCGGACAGAGATGAAGCCGCCCTCAACGAGGCTGGCTATAGCCGCTACAGCCAGATCGCCGCGCTGACGGACGAGCAGCGGGCGAGCCTGGAGGGGCGGCTGGGCCGCAAGCCCGGCACGATCGAGCGCGAGGAATGGCCGATCCAGGCAAGGCTGCTCGAAACCGGAAAGGTCCGCGAGCATGAGCGCCGCTATCTGAGCAACTAGCCCAGCCCAAAAGAAAGGGGCGGGGTTTCCCCCGCCCCGCTTTCCTTATTTCCGGGCCAGCGCCGCCTGCGCGGCTGCCAGGCGGGCAATCGGCACGCGATAGGGCGACGCCGACACATAATCGAGCCCGGTCTGCTCACAGAAGGCGATAGAGGCCGGATCGCCGCCATGCTCGCCGCAAATGCCGAGCTTGATGCCGCTGCGCGTCGCGCGGCCGCGCTCGGCCGCCAGTTCGATCAGCTGACCCACGCCCTCGACATCGATGCTGACGAACGGGTCGCGGGCGAAGATGCCCTTGTCGACATATTGTGTCAGGAAGCGGCCGGCGTCATCGCGGCTGATGCCGATAGTCGTCTGGGTGAGGTCGTTGGTGCCGAAGGAGAAGAATTCGCCCACCTCGGCGATCTCACCCGCCTTGAGCGCGGCGCGCGGCAGTTCGATCATGGTGCCGACCAGATAGTCGACCGAAGCGCCCTGCTCGGCGAACACCTCCTGCGCGACCTGGTCGACGATCGCCTTCATCAGTTCCAGCTCCTTCTTCGTCGCGACGAGCGGGATCATGATTTCGGGAATCGGCGCTTCGCCGCTGCGCTGCTTCACGATCAGCGCGGCTTCGAAGATGGCGCGGGCCTGCATTTCGTAGATTTCGGGGTAAGTGACGCCGAGGCGGCAACCGCGATGGCCGAGCATGGGGTTGAACTCATGCAGTTCGGCGGCGCGGCGCTTGAGCGCATCCACCCCGACGCCCGCAGCCTTAGCGACTTCCTCGAACTCTGCTTCGCCATGGGGCAGGAATTCGTGCAGCGGCGGGTCGAGCAGGCGGATGGTGACGGGCAGGCCCGCCATCACCATGAAAATCTGCGCGAAGTCGTCGCGCTGCTCGGGCAGCAGCTTGTCGAGCGCCACCCGGCGGCCCTTCTCGCTGTCGGCCAGAATCATCTCCCGGACGGCGGTGATGCGCGCCGCGTCGAAGAACATATGCTCGGTGCGGCAGAGGCCCACGCCCTCCGCGCCGAAGTCGCGCGCGGTCTGGCAGTCGAGCGGGGTTTCAGCGTTCGCGCGGACCTTGAGGCGACGCACCTTGTCGGCCCAGGCCATCAGGATGCCGAAGTCGCCCGCCAGTTCCGGCTGCACGGTCGGGACTTCGCCCGCCATCACCTCGCCGGTCGACCCGTCGATGGTGAGGATGTCACCTTCCTTGAGGGTCCGGCCTTCGATGCGGAGCGTCTTGGCGGCATTGTCGATCGACAGGCTGCCCGCGCCCGACACGCAGGGACGACCCATGCCGCGCGCCACCACGGCGGCGTGGCTGGTCATGCCGCCGCGCGCGGTCAGGATGCCCTTGGCCGCGTGCATGCCGTGAATGTCTTCCGGGCTGGTTTCGACACGAACGAGAATGACCGAATCGCCCAGCTCGTTGCGGCGCTCGGCGGTGTCGGCGTCGAACACGATCGCACCCGAAGCCGCGCCCGGCGAGGCGGGCAGGCCCTTGGTCAACACGTCGCGCGGCGCCTTGGGATCGAGCGTCGGATGGAGCAGTTGGTCGAGCGCGGCGGGATCGACGCGGGCAACGGCTTCCTGCTCGGTGATCAGCCCCTCGGTCGCCATGTCGACCGCGATCTTCAACGCGGCCTTGGCGGTGCGCTTGCCCGATCGAGTCTGGAGCATCCAGAGCTTGCCCTGCTGCACCGTGAACTCGATGTCCTGCATGTCGCGATAATGGGTTTCGAGGATCTGGAACACCCGCGCCAGCTCGGCATAGGTTTCCGGCATCGCCTCTTCCATCGACAGCGGCTTGGCCCCTGCCCGCTCGCGCGCCTGCTTGGTCAGATATTGCGGCGTGCGGATGCCCGCCACCACGTCCTCGCCCTGGGCGTTGATCAGATATTCGCCATAATAAGCGTTCTCGCCGGTCGCCGGGTCGCGGGTAAAGGCCACACCCGTCGCCGAGGTATCGCCCATATTTCCGAACACCATCGCCTGCACGTTGACGGCGGTGCCCCAATCGTGCGGGATCGAGTTCAGGCGGCGATAGACCTTGGCGCGGTCGGCCTGCCAGCTGCCGAAGACAGCGCTGATCGCGCCCCACAGCTGGTCGTTGACATCCTGCGGGAAAGGCTTACTCCAAAGCTTTGAAACCAGAGCCTTATATTCGGAAACGAGCGCCTTCCAATCCTGCGCGGTCATTTCCGTATCCAGCGTATAACCCTGGTCTTCCTTCGCGATTTCCAGCGCTTCCTCGAACGCGCCATGGTCCAGTTCCAGCACCACGTCGGAATACATCTGGATGAAGCGGCGATAGCTGTCCCAGGCGAAACGCTCGTCACCCGAAGCCGCCGCAAGACCCAGCACGGTCTCGTCATTGAGACCGAGGTTCAGCACTGTGTCCATCATGCCCGGCATCGAAATGCGCGCACCCGACCGGACGGACACCAGCAACGGATCAGCCTTGTCGCCGAATTTCTTGCCCGTCACGCCTTCGATATGGGCGATGCCGCTGGCGACTTCCGCCTTCAGGCTGTCGGGGAAAGTCCCGCCATCCTGATAATAGCGAGTGCACATTTCGGTCGTGATGGTGAAGCCCGGGGGCACCGGCAGGCCGATGGCGGCCATGCCGTCCAGGTTGGCGCCCTTGCCGCCCAGGAGATTCTTGTCCCCCTTGCCGCCATCATCGACGCCGCCGCCGAAACGATAGACATAACGAGTCGCTGTCGTGCTCATCCTGGTCTCTTCCATCGTCAACATATGGGCGGCTCCTTTACCATGGCCGCGCATTGTGCGTTGCAACAATCTTCAAACAACCGGCAGGCGACGGATGCACCTGCTTTTGCGATATTTTCCTTGGGCTCAGCCGCCGATCTTCGAAAAATCCGCCAC
>DATEJA010000192.1:0-13456 GCA_035278405.1 Sphingobium sp.
CCGAAAAGCAGTCAGGAAACGCGGCGGAGGATAGCAGCGTCGCTTGATTGTTCCAGAGGCGTAATCGGAAACAATGGGTTACCCGGATGGCGGGTGCGGCGGGGTTAGGAGCGTTCCATGCTTAGGGAAGCGGGCTCGCGCAGCGGATGATGTTCACGCGGAGGCGCGGAGATCGCGGAGAAAAACCTCTGCGTCCTCTGCGCCTCTGCGTGCTTCGATCAGGGAGAAGCGGGAACCCGGGCAAGCCCGGGGTGACGGGGCCAAGCAGGGGAATTGCCCGAGCCTTGCCCATTCCCCTCCACCACCGCCTTTGGCGGCGGTCCCCCTCCCCAAGCGAGCCTGGGGAGGGTTGAAAGGGTTAGTTCTTGTCCTTGTCGACCAGCTTGTTGGCGGCGATCCAGGGCATCATGGCGCGCAGCTTTTCGCCGGTCTGCTCGATCGGGTGACGCTTGGCGGCGATACGGCTGGCCTTCAGTTCCGGCTGGCCGGCGCGGTTGTCTAGCACGAAGTCCTTGACGAAGCGGCCCGACTGGATGTCGGCGAGGACGCGCTTCATTTCCTTCTTCGTTTCTTCGGTGATGATGCGCGGGCCGGTCTTGATGTCGCCATATTCGGCGGTGTTCGAGATCGAATAGCGCATGTTGGCGATGCCGCCTTCATACATCAGGTCGACGATCAGCTTCAGTTCGTGCAGGCACTCGAAATAGGCCATTTCCGGGGCGTAGCCGGCTTCCACCAGCGTTTCGAAACCGGCCTGGACGAGCGCGGTGGCGCCGCCGCAAAGAACGGCCTGCTCGCCGAACAGGTCGGTTTCGCATTCTTCGCGGAAATTGGTTTCGATGATGCCGCTGCGGCCGCCGCCGACGCCCGAAGCGTAGGACAGGGCGATGTCATGGGCGTTGCCGGTCGCGTCCTGGTAGACGGCGATCAGGCAGGGAACGCCGCCGCCACGCTGATATTCGCTGCGGACGGTGTGGCCGGGGCCCTTGGGCGCGATCATGATGACGTCGACGTCCTTGCGCGGCTCGATCAGGCCGAAATGGACATTGAGGCCGTGGGCGAAGGCGAGCGCGGCGCCCGGCTTCAGATTGGCGTGGATGTCGTCGGCGTAGATCGCGGCCTGATGCTCGTCGGGCGCGAGGATCATGAGGACGTCGGCCCAGGCGGCGGCGTCGGCGTTGGACAGGACCTTGAAGCCCGCGCCTTCCGCCTTCTTGGCGCTGGCCGAACCGGGGCGCAGGGCGATGGCGACTTCGGCGACGCCGCTGTCGCGCAGATTCTGGGCGTGGGCGTGACCCTGGCTGCCGTAACCCAGGATGGCGACCTTCTTGCCCTTGATCAGGCCGATGTCCGCATCACGATCGTAATAAACCTTCATGTCCGTTCTTCCTTCAAACCGTGCCTTTTGTCCTCGCCCCGCCACGGGGAGAGGATACGAAATCTCGGCACGGCGCAGCCGGGCCTAGATGGAGTTGGAGAGGGGGATCCCGCTGGCCCCTCTTCCGCTGCGACCAGGTGGCAGAGCCGCCAAGTCTCGCTGCCCTCTCCCCTGAAGGAGAGAGGGAAAGTCTTAGTTCGGCTCCCTGCCGCGGATCAGGCCGACGACGCCGGTGCGGCCGACTTCCACCAGGCCGATCTGGCGCATGAGCCCGATGAAATTGTCGATCTTGTCGGTCGTGCCGGTGATCTCGAAGATGAAGCTTTCGATCGTGGTGTCGACCACCTTGGCGCGGAAGACATCGGCGAGGCGCAGCGCCTCGATCCGGTCCTCGCCCACGCCCGCGACCTTCACCAGCGCCAGCTCGCGCTCGACGAAGGGGCCGTTGGCGGTGAGGTCGGTGACCTTGTGCACGGGCACCAGCCGGTCGAGCTGGGCGATGATCTGGTCGATCACCTTGGGCGGGCCGTTGGTGACGACGGTGATGCGGCTGATCGCATGGTCGGGGGTGATGTCCGCCACGGTCAGGCTGTCGATATTATAGCCGCGCGCGGTGAACAGGCCGGCGATGCGCGCCAATATGCCCGCTTCGTTGGTGACCGTCAGCGACAGGACGTGCCGCTCGCTATATTCTTCCTGAATGTGCATCAGATGCTCGTTCCGTTATCCGGTTCTTCCGCGCGCGGTTCTTCTTTGGGCTCGGGGCGCTCCGAAATCATGCCCGTGAAGGCGTAGTGCCATGCGCCGTCGTCGCGATGGGCGATGCGGACGGGAAAGCCCGCGATCGCGTCGAACATGCGGCCGAGATGCTCGCCCACATAGCGGGGGCTCACCAGCACACGACCTATCCGACGGTCGTGAAAGTCGAAGCCCTCGTCCAGATGGACTTCCCAATCGCCATTGTCCGCATCGGCATGGTCCACCGTCCAGCCTTTCAGCTCGGCGGTGCCGGCGAACCGTTCGAAATCGAACGGTTCGCTGACATGGATGCGCAGCTTGAGATGGGCGGTCACTGTCTCGCTCTCACACCAGCGCTTTTGCCTCGTCCGACATGATGCCTTCGACCTGGCTGGGGTCGAGCAGCATGTCGGTATGCGCCGCGCCCGACGGGATCATCGGGAAGCAGTTGGAAAGCTTCGCCACGCGGCAGTCGACGATCACCGGGCCGGGCGTGTCGATCATCTGACGGATGCCGGCTTCCAGTTCCTGCGGGCCTTCGATGCGGATGCCGGTCCAGCCATAGGCTTCGGCCAGCTTCACAAAGTCGGGCAGGCTGTCCGAATAGCTGTTGGAATAGCGGCTTTCATAGGTCAGTTCCTGCCACTGGCGGACCATGCCCATATATTCATTGTTGAGGATGAAGAGCTTGACCGGCAGGCGATATTGCGTGGCGGTGCCCATTTCCTGGATGTTCATCTGCACCGAGGCATCGCCCGCGACGCAGACGACCAGGCTGTCGGGATTGCCGACCTGCGCGCCAATGGCGGCGGGGAAGCCGTAGCCCATCGTGCCCAGGCCCCCGGAGGTCAGCCATTTGTTGGGCGCTTCGAAACCGAAATGCTGCGCTGCCCACATCTGGTGCTGGCCAACTTCGGTGGTGACGATGACGTCCTTGGCGCTGCGGCTCGCCTTGTAGAGCTGGGCGATCGCCTCCTGCGGCATGATCTCCTCCCGGCTTTCGGGATAGGCGAGGCTGTTGCGGGCGCGCCAGCCTTCGATCCGGGCCCACCATTCGGACAGGTCGACGGCCTTGTGGCCCTGCGCCTTCCAGCCGGCGATGAGGTCGGTCAGCGCATGGGCGACGTCGGCGACGATCGGCAGGTCGATCTCGACCGTCTTGTTGATCGAGCTGCGGTCGATGTCGATGTGGATCTTCTTCGCGTGTGGGGCGAAGGCGTCGAGGCGGCCGGTGACGCGGTCGTCGAAGCGGGCGCCGACGCAGATGATCAGGTCCGCCTTGTTCATCGCCCAATTGGCTTCATAGGTGCCGTGCATGCCCAGCATCCCCAGCCATTGCGGCGAGGATGCGGGGAAGGCGCCCAGGCCCATGAGCGTCGAGGTGACGGGCGCGCCGGTCAGATCGGCCAGCTCGCGCAGCAGGATCGACGCCTTGGGCCCCGAATTGATGACGCCGCCGCCGGTGTAGAAGATGGGGCGCTGCGCCTTGGCGAGCATGTCGACCGCCTGGGCGATGGCCGATGCGTCGGCCTTCACCTGCGGCTTGTAGCTGGCATGCTCGAAACCCAGAGGCCGGGCATAGGGCGCGGTCGCGATCTGGACATTCTTGGGGATGTCGATGACGACCGGGCCGGGGCGGCCGGTGGTGGCGATATGAAACGCCTCATGAACGACGCCGGCGAGCTTGGCCGGGTCCTTCACCAGATAATTATGCTTGGTGCAGTGGCGCGTGATGCCGACCGTGTCCGCTTCCTGGAAAGCGTCGGTGCCGATCAGCTGCGTCGGGACCTGGCCGGTGATGACGACCATGGGGATGGAATCCATCAGCGCGTCGGTGATGCCGGTGACCGCGTTGGTCGCGCCGGGGCCCGAGGTGACGAGCACGACGCCCGGCTTGCCGGTCGAGCGAGCATAGCCTTCGGCCATGTGCGTCGCGCCCTGTTCGTGGCGGACGAGGACGTGGCGGATCTTGGGATGATTGAAAAGCGCGTCGTAAATGGGCAGCACCGCGCCGCCGGGATAACCGAACACGACCTCGACGCCGAGGTCGATCAGGCATTCAACCAAAATGTCCGCGCCGCTCTTTTCGGCCACGATGTCATCCTTCCGCTGGATAGAAGCTGCGCCCTGTGCCCCGGAAGCGGAGCGAAGGCAAGGCGGCTGCCAATATTAGACATAAAATGGCTAGTCAACCGCTAATGTTGTAATTTAATTACCCATTCATCGATGATTTTGTCATCAATCATCTGCGTTTCGCGGGGCCAGTCGGCGGGCGGCTGGCGCGAGAACCAGGTATATTGGCGCTTGGCATATTGGCGGGTGGCGATGCGGCCGCGTTCGAGCATGGTGGCGCGGTCGATCGCGCCGGCCAGCCAGGCGGCGATTTCCGGCACGCCGATCGCGCGCATGACGGGCAGGTCGGGGGCGGGCCCGCGCGCCAGCAGCGCCTCCACCTCCCCGACCGCGCCACCTTCGACCATCTGCTCGAAACGGCGGTCGCAGCAGGCGATCAGCCAGTCGCGCGGGGGGAGGAGGATGAGGGGGGAAAGGGTGACGCGATCGCCGATGCCGCCGCTTTTGTGCTGCTGCCATTGCGCGAGCGGCCTGCCGGTCGAGCGGACGACCTCCAGCGCGCGCGCGACCCGGGTCGTGTCGGCCGGGGCGAGGCGGGCGGCGGCCTGCGGGTCTTCGCTCGACAAGGCGGCGTGCGCCCGCGCCACGGGGAGCGCGCGGACCTCGGCGCGGATCGCGGGATCGATCTCGGGCACCGGGGCGATGCCGTCGAGCAGGGTGCGCAGATAGAGGCCGGTGCCCCCGACCAGGATGGGCAGGCGCCCCTCGCCATGCGCCCTGTCGATCTCCGCCCGCGCGTCAGCGGCCCAGCGCGCGGCGGTGCAGGCCTGCGCGCCGTCGACATGGCCGAACAGGCGATGCGGCACGCCGGCCATTTCCGCCTCGCTCGGCCGGGCGGACAGGATGGCGAGATCGGCATAGACCTGGCTGGCATCGGCGTTGATCACCACCCCGCCGCTCGCCTGCGCCAGCCGCACCGCGAGCGCGCTCTTGCCGCTGGCGGTCGGCCCGGCAATAAGCGCCACGCGCGGGCGGGATTCGCCCTTATCTGTTTCGTCGGGAGTATCCATGTTCGTCGCGACCTTAGTGGCAAGTGCGGCCTTGAGTCAGGAAGATATTGCGGACGCCGTCGGAAGGCTGGCGACCGCCGGCTGCGCGCCGGTGGATAGCGTCTGGCTGGACGAGGGCAAGGCGGCCGATATCTTCTTCGGGACCGATCCCGTCACGGCGCGCGCGGCGCTGACCGACATTGGCGAGAAGGTGGACGTGATCGTCCAGCCGGCAGAAGGACGCGAGAAGAAGCTGCTGATCGCGGACATGGATTCGACCATGATCACGGTCGAGTGCATCGATGAACTGGCCGACTATGCGGGCATCAAGCCGCAGATCGCCGAGATCACCGAACGGGCGATGCGCGGCGAACTGGACTTTGCCGGCGCGCTGCATGAGCGGGTGGCGCTGCTGAAGGGACTGGCGGACGCCGCCATCGACCAATGCCGCGCTGAACGGGTGAAGATCATGCCGGGCGCGCGGGCGCTGGTGCGCACGATGCGGGCACGGGGCGCGAGGACGCTGCTGGTGTCGGGCGGCTTCACCCGCTTCACCGGCCCGGTGGCGGAGGAGATCGGCTTCGATCAGGCGGTCGCCAATGTGCTGGAGATTGCCGACGGCGCGCTGCTGGGCACGGTGACGGTGCCGATCGTCGACGCGCAGCGCAAGAAGGCGGAACTGGAGGCGGCGATCGCGGGCGGTATCGATCGGGCGCTGACGCTGGCGGTGGGCGACGGGGCGAACGACATTCCGATGATCCAGTCAGCGGGGCTGGGCGTCGCCTATCATGCCAAGCCCAAGACGCGTGAGGCTGCGGCGGCTGAGATCGTGCATGGCGACCTGTCGGTATTGCTCTATGCGCAGGGGATTGCTTCGGCGGAATGGGTCGAGGGGTAAATCGGGAAGGCCGCTGTAAGGGCAGCGACAGCCACCTAGCGGGAAAGAAGGACGGCCAAGGATTGGCCCCCGTAGTGCTCCTGCCTTCGCATGAGCATGTATGATATTCCGCCTCCGCAACGGCTGGGCGTTGGTTCCGCACTACTCGTCGTCATTTCGATCCGGTAATGGAATCGAATTGGCTGATGTATCGTTAACCCTCTGCTGCGTTCCGCAGCAAAGTCTGGAGCGGTTCGCCCGTCCCGGATCTTTCGACGATGCGTTTTCGTGCAGCAAGCAGGCGTTCGTCTGCTTTCGAAAACGCTCCAGCCGGCGCGCGGTCCTCGTGGCGCCAAGGGAGAGGGTATGAATATCAGGTTATTGGCACTTCTCGGCGGCACGGCGCTCGCATTGAGCGCCTGTTCGACGACGAGGGATGAACCCATCGCTCCTGCGCCGCCGGTCGGCCCGGGCGCGATCGCCGGCACTGTCGCGGCGGACCGGAATGGCGATGGCATCGTCGATGGCTATTATTCGCCCGACGGCATGTATCATGAGATCATGGGGCCGCCCTGTCCGCCGCCGCCTCCGCCGCCGCCGCCCTCCAGGCGTGGAGAACGCGGCTGACACAGTTCATGTCGAGGGCGCGGCCGTCCGGTCGCGCCCGCCTGTTTCGATGCTTCCTGATACCGGGACTATTTGCTGTCGGGCTGGTCCCGGCCCCCGCCATGGCGCAGGCCGTGGCGGGGCAGGAAGCCGCGCGTTCCAGCATCGGCGCGGAAATCCGGGCATCGGTGAGCGGCAAGCTGCGCGATTTCTACGCGCCGCGCGGCTATTGGCCGCTCTGGGTGGCTGGCAATCGCCTCGGCCCGCAGGCGGATAGCCTGCTCTCGCTGATCCGGGACGCCAAGGTCGATGGGCTTGATCCGCGCGACTATGATCTGCGCGATCTGGAGAAGGTGGTGGGGGAAGCGAATGGCGGCGCGGCCGATCCGCGCCTGCTCGCCCGCGCCGATCTTGCCCTGTCCAAGGCGTTCGCCGCGCTGGTGAGCGACATGCGCCACCCGCCCAAGCGGGTGAAGGTGCGCTATCTCGACCCCGAAGTGCAGCCGCGTGATGAAGAGCCGGCCGAGATATTGCGCGCCGCCGCCGTGGCGCCCGATTTCGCCGATTATGTCCGGCAGATGGGCTGGATGAACCCGATCTATGGCAAGCTGCGCGCGGCGCGGGCCGGCTTTGCGGACCGCTGGGCGACGATGCCCGATGTGGCGGTGCCGACCGGCGCGAAGCTGAAGCCCGGCGCCAAGGGTCAGGCGGCCTCGCTCCTGCGTCGGCGGCTGGGGCTGGCACCTGGCACCAGCTATGACAAGGCGGTGGCGGCGAAGGTCCGGGCCTTCCAGGCCGACCATGGGCTGAAGGCAGACGGCGTGGCGGGCGCCCAGACGATCGAGGCGCTCAACCGATCGCCGCAATGGTATGATCGCGCGCTGGCGCTCAACATGGATCGGGCGCGATTGCTGCCCGGGCCCTGGGTTCGGCATGTGGTGGTGGACGCGGCGTCGGCCCAGCTCTGGTATTATAGCAAGGGCCAGCAGGACGGCATGATGAAGGTCGTGGTCGGCGCCAGCGACAGCCAGACGCCGATGATGGCGGGCATGATCCGCTATGCGACGCTCAACCCCTATTGGAACGTGCCGTCCGACCTGGTGGAGCGCAAATTGTCCCACCGCGTCCTGGAAGGCGCGTCGCTCAGCAGCCTGAATTATGAGGCGCTGTCCGATTGGAGCGCGAGCGCGCGGAAGCTGGACCAGTCGGAGATCGATTGGCAGGCGGTGGCGGACGGGCGGCAGCAGCTGCGCGTGCGGCAGCTTCCTGGCGGCAGCAACGCCATGGGGAAGGTCAAGTTCATGTTCCCCAATGATCTGGGCATCTACCTGCATGACACGCCGTCGCGCGACCTGTTCGCCAAGCCCGCGCGCCAGTTCAGCAATGGCTGCGTCAGGCTGGAGGACGCGCAGCGGCTGGGTCGCTGGTTCTTCGGCAAGCCGCTGAAGGCGCAGACGGACGCGCCCGAACAACATGAGCCGCTGCCCCAGCCGGTGCCGGTATATCTGACCTATCTGACCGCCGTGCCGAGCGGGCAGGGGGTGCAGTTCTTGCCGGATGTTTATGGCAGGGATGGGGGGTGAGGGTAATCGGGCGTTCGTATCCTAAAAACCCGCCATCAGTCCGTCGATCGCCCCTTGCAAAATGTAGCTGGCGGCGAGCTTGTCCACCAGTTCCTCGCGGCGGGCGCGGCTGGCGTCGGCTTCCAGCAGAGTGCGCGTCACCGCCTGGGTCGACCAGCGTTCGTCCCAGAGGAGAATGGGGCGGCCAAGGTCGGCGACGTTGCGGGCGAAGGCGCGGCTGGCCTGGCTGCGCGGGCTTTCGCTGCCGTCGAGGTTGAGGGGCAGGCCGATGACGAGGCCCTTGACCTGCTGCTGGTCCATGAAGGCGGCCAGGGCGACCTTGTCCTTGGAGAATTTGCCGCGATTGACGGTATGCGCCGGGCTGGCGATCGACCAGCCGGCGTCGCAGAGCGCAAGGCCGATCGTCTTGGTGCCGACGTCGAGGCCCAGGAGGCGCCCGCCTTGCGGCAGGGCTTCGCGGAAGGCGGCGCGGTCGGCGGTGAGGAGGGGCGCGCTCATGGCTTCAGAAAGGCTGCGAGGCGGTTGCGCGCGTCTTCGCGCACGTCACCCCAGAAGAGGCTGTAGTCGTAGACGTGGTAATTATTGCCCGGCAGGGTGAAGGGCCCCATGTCCACCGGCTCGCCGATCATCAGCACGCCGCTGGTGTCGCAGCGGGCGGGCACCACGCCCTTGAGCAGGCGGGGCGGCTTGCTTTCGTCCCGGCTGTCGAGCGTGCCCTGGTTGGCGCTTGCCGGGGCGGTGCCGTTGAAGGTGCCGGTGATCGGATTGGTGCAGAGCATGTGCGTGCCCTTGCGCGGGCGGCCGGTATAGCCCTCGCGCCGTTCGAAGCTTTCGACCAGCGGGGAAGGGTCGGCCGGGTCGGCATAGCTTTGCCAGCTGACGATGCAGTGCGACTGATCCGGCCGGGCGCAGGCGGGGAGGCCGAGCGCGGGCAGATCCGCTTCGACCGATACCGGCCAGCCGACGGCATAGACGGCGGCGATGCGGCGCTCGACCGGCTTGCCCGCGACCTGGTCGCGCAGCAGCTGGAGCAGGTGGCGCGACCCCTGGCTGTGGCCGGCGAGGATCAGCGGGCCGGTGGGATTGGCCTTGAGAAAGGCGGCGAAGGCCTGGGCCACGTCGCGATAGGCGGCGGCGAGCGCCTGGTCGCCAGCGGCCTCCCGGGTGAGGAAGGCGCCATAATTGGCCTGGCGGTATCGCGGCACCCAGATGTCGCCCACGCCGTTGAAGGCGCTCGCCTGTTCCTGGACGAAGCGGCGGGCGGTGGCGAGCGATTCCCGGTCGTCGAGGCGCATATTCCAGTGCGCGCCGCCGAAGGTCGTGATGTAGGAGGTGGGGTGGATGAAGAAGACCGCCGCCTTTTGCGCCGGCGCCTGCTCGGCGAGGCCCTCGGGGCGCCAGAGCGCGGGATTGTCCTTCGCATTATCGGGCCGGGCGATCCACATCCTGGGATCGTCATAGGCATTGGGGGCGAGCGGCTGGAGCGGGGCGAAGGCTTCACGCGGGACCATGACGGCGCGGATCAGTTGCATGCCCCAGATGCGATAGACCAGCAGCGCCGCCAGCACGAGCACGATCAGGCCGGCGACGACATAGAGGAACTTGCGGGCCAAAACATGCACTCCGTCGGTTCGGCGAGCCCCCATTTGCCGCCTTTCGGGCCGCTTGTCTGGCGCAGGCGCAAGGGCTTCGCAAGTGCGGACTTGAAGCGGGCGTGAGCCGATGGTAGCGGCGGCCCATGTCGATTGACCTTCAGACCGTAAAGAAGATCGCCACCCTCTCGCGCATTTCGGTGACGGATGCGGAAGCCGAGGCGATGGTGCCCGAACTCAACAACATCCTTGGCTGGGTGGAGCAATTGGGCGAGGTGGACGTGGCCGGCGTCGAGCCGATGACCGCCGTCATCCCCAACACGCTGCGCCTGCGCGAGGATGCCGTGACCGACGGCAATGTGCGCGACCGGGTGCTGGCCAATGCGCCGCAGGCCGAACATGGCTTTTTCGCGGTACCCAAGGTGATCGAATGATGACGCAGCTGACTGATCTGACGGTCGCGGAAATCCGCGACGGCTTCCGCGCCGGCGACTTCTCCGCGCGCGAAGTGGCGCAGGCGTTCAACGCCAATGTCGCCGGTGCCAAGGCGCTCAACGCCTTCATCGTCGAGACGCCGGACAAGGCGCTGGCAGCCGCCGACGCGGCTGACCGGGCGAAGGCTGCGGGCGAGGCATTGAAGCCGCTTGCCGGCGTGCCGATCGGCATGAAGGACCTGTTCTGCACCGAAGGCGTGCAGACGACGGCGGCTTCGCACATATTGGAAGGCTTCACGCCGACCTATGAGTCCACGGTTTCCAAGAAGCTGTGGGACGCGGGCGCGGGCATGCTGGGCAAGCTCAACATGGACCAGTTCGCCATGGGTTCGTCCAACGAGACGAGCTATTATGGCAATGTGATCTCACCCTGGCGGCGCGGCGGCGGCGACAATGCCGCGCTGGCGCCGGGCGGTTCATCGGGCGGCTCCTCCGCGGCGATCTCCGCGCGGCTGTGCCCGGCGGCGACCGGGACCGATACGGGCGGGTCGATCCGCCAGCCGGCGGCGTTCACCGGCATTTCGGGGATCAAGCCGACCTATGGGCGCTGCTCGCGCTGGGGCATCGTCGCCTTCGCCTCGTCGCTCGACCAGGCCGGGCCGATGGCGCGGACGGTGCGTGACAATGCGATCCTGCTGGAGACGATGGCGGGCTTCGATCCGAAGGATTCGACCTCGCTCGACCTCGCGGTGCCCCAGTGGGAAGCTAACCTGACCAGCGACCTCAAGGGCAAGAAGGTCGGCATCCCCAAGGAATATCGCCCCGATGGCCTGGACGCGGAGATCGCGGCGCTGTGGGATCGCGGCATCGAATGGCTGAAGGACGCGGGCGCCGAGGTGGTGGAAGTGTCGCTGCCGCATACGAAATATGCGCTGCCGACCTATTATATCATCGCGCCGGCCGAGGCTTCGTCGAACCTCGCGCGCTATGACGGCGTGCGTTATGGCCAGCGCGACCTGCCCGATGGGGCGGGCTTGCAGGACATGTATGCCGCGACCCGCGCCGCCGGCTTCGGGCCGGAGGTCAAGCGCCGCATCATGATCGGCACCTATGTGCTGTCGGCGGGCTTCTACGACGCTTATTATACGCAGGCGCAGAAGGTGCGGACGCTGATCGCGCGCGATTTCAGCCAAGCGTTCGAGACCGTCGACCTGCTGCTGACGCCGACCGCGCCGAGCGCATCCTTCGCGCTGGGCGAGAAGCAGGCTGATCCGCTCGCCATGTATCTGAACGACGTCTTCACCGTGCCGGCTTCGCTGGCGGGGCTGCCGGCGATGGCTGTGCCGGGCGGGCTGGACGCGCAAGGCTTGCCGCTGGGGCTGCAGATCATCGGCAAGGCGCTGGACGAGCAGACCGTGCTGAACGCGGGCCTCGCGATCGAGGAACGCGCGGGCTTTGCGGCGCGGCCGGACAAGTGGTGGTAAGCAATTCCGTCATGCCAGCATAGGCTGGCATCTCGGGCGACGTGGCGCGACATTCGAAAAGATCCCAGCCTTCGCTGGGATGACGGTGAGAATGTTCGCTGGGATGACGGTGTGAAAATGACTGAATCAACCTATCGTATTCAGGGCGCAACCGGCGAGTGGGAGGTCGTGATCGGCCTGGAAGTCCATGCGCAGGTGTCGAGCCAGGCGAAGCTTTTTTCCGGCGCGGCTACGGCTTTCGGGGCGGAGCCCAATACGCAGGTGAGCCTGGTCGACGCGGCGATGCCGGGCATGCTGCCGGTGCCGAACAAGGAGTGCATCCGCCAGGCGGTGCGCACCGGCATGGCGATCGACGCCAAGATCAACAAATGGTCGCGCTTCGACCGGAAAAATTATTTCTACGCGGATCTGCCGCAGGGCTATCAGATCAGCCAGCTCTATCATCCGCTGGTGGGCGAGGGCGCGATCGAGATCAGCCTGGACGAGAAGAATCCCGACATGTCGACCAAGCGCATCGGCATCGAGCGCATCCATGTCGAGCAGGACGCCGGCAAGCTGATGCACGACCAGCATCCGACCCGCTCCTATGTCGACCTCAACCGTTCGGGCGTCGCGCTGATGGAGATCGTGTCGAAGCCCGACATGCGTTCGCCGGCAGAGGCCGGGGCCTATCTGTCGAAGCTGCGGACGATCCTGCGCTATGTCGGGTCGTGCGACGGCAATATGGACCAGGGGTCGATGCGCGCCGACGTCAATGTGTCGGTGCGCAAGCCCGGGCATGAATTCGGCACCCGCACCGAGACGAAAAATGTGAACTCGGTGCGCTTCGTCATGGCGGTCGTCGAATATGAGGCGAGCCGCCAGGTCGACGTGCTGGAGGCCGGCGGCACGGTGGTGCAGGAAACGCGCCTCTATGACCCGGACCGGAACGAGACGCGGTCGATGCGGTCGAAGGAAGACGCGCATGACTATCGCTATTTCCCCGATCCCGACCTGCTGCCGCTGGAACTGGACGAGGCCTTCCTGGAGGAATGTCGCCAGTCGCTGCCCGAACTGCCCGACGCCAAGCGCCGCCGCTATGAGGAGCAGCTGGGACTTTCCGCCTACAACGCCGCGACCCTGACGGCCGACGCCGACACCGCGCGCTGGTTCGAGGCGCTGTTGGCCGAAGGTGCGCGCGTCCAGAAGAAAAGCGAGGGCGAGGTCGCCAAGGCTTCGGCCAATTGGCTGCTGTCGGAACTGTATGGCGCGCTCAATCGCCTGGGCAAGAGCCTTGAGGACAGCCCGGTCGGCCCCGAAGAGGGCGCCGAACTGCTGGCCCTCGTCGCGGACGGCACGATCAGCGGCACCATCGCCAAGCAGGTGTTCGAGATCATGCTTGAAACCGGCGGTCGCGCGCCCGCAATCGTTGAGGAGAAGGGCCTGAAGCAGACCTCGGACACCGGCGCGATCGAAGCGGCGGTGGCGAAGGTGCTTGCCGACAATGGAGAGAAGGTCGCGCAGTATAAGGCCGGCAAGGAAGCGCTGTTCGGCTTCTTCGTCGGTCAGACGATGAAGGCGATGCAAGGCAAGGCCAATCCGCAGGTCGTCAACGAACTGGTTCGCAAGGCGCTTGCCTGAATCGAAAGCCGCTGTCTAAACC
>DATEJA010000193.1:0-38953 GCA_035278405.1 Sphingobium sp.
GAGGCTCTTGCTCTTGCTGCGTAATTGATGGCCTCACGGCCGGACATTACTCAAAAAGAACGCGGTTGAACCCACCGGGCAACAGAAGGGAATTCAGCGGCTTCCGGAGGAGCCGGGCAACAGAATCCTCCGGACCTTTCCCCTTGTCCCTGATATCGGAACGGCCGAACATCGGCGGCGATGGAGCGCGCCAGGGCGGCGTCGGCGACGCTACGACTCGCATCGTGTCGCTGTTTTCATTCCGATTACACTTTTATGACAGTTTAAAGAAAAACTGATAACTTCTTCAAAAGGCGGGATTAAAAATGCATTGTCACGGTCCTTGGCTGCCTTGCTCCGCTGTCATCAAGATGAAATAATCCCGGCTATTATAGGAAGTTTTTTTGGAGAGACGGGATGAGGAAGGTGGCGCTGTTCGCGGGTGTGGCTCTGGCTTGCGGAGTGCCCGGCGCGGCCCTTGCCCAGCCCGAGGAGCTGGTGGTGGTGGGCGTTCCCGACGGCGGCCTGGCCGCGGCGCCGCTCATGGCCCATGATTATGCCCGCGCAGCGCGGCGGCTCGCGGCGCCGCGTCCGGACGCGGCCAATGATCCGGCGCGGCTCATCAACCTGGGCAATGCCTATGCCGGCATGGGCCGGATGGCGGACGCGCGCGAGGCCTATCGGTCGGCCCGCTTCGCGCCTGACGCGCTGCTAGTGCTGGCCAACGGGCAGCAAGCCTCTTCGCGGGACATCGCCCGGCTGGCGCTGGGACGGCTGGAAACAAGCTACGCGATGCGCTAAACTGGCGCAGCAACCCTAAAGGTCAGGGAGAGGGGCGTCGCCTGCCAACCGGGCGGCGCCCCTACGCTCCGGCGCTTTGTCATCTGTTTGAAATGATAGTCTTCAAACTGTCATTTTCATGTCATTCAACCGTCATCGAAGCAAAACATCCCTGTCATCCACCACGCCTAGCTGCGGCTCCGGAGGGCGACAGGGGGCGTTGTCCGATTCGTATTCCCCTTGACGCTCCGCATTTCATCACAAGCCGGCTTGCCGCCGGAGCGGAGACGACATGGCCAAGTTTAATCGTTTCACCACCGTCCTGATGGCGGGCTGCGCCTGCGCGGCCCTGAGCGCTTGCGGCGCCGACGACATCGCCTCGCCCGGCGAAGGCACGATCGTCCTGCCGACCCCGGCGCCGAGCCCCACGCCTTCGCCCACCCCGACGCCGACCGGCAATGTCACCGCCGCCGCGAACTGTCCCACCATTTCGGGCGCCGACCAGCTGACCGACCTGGGCACGATCAGCGACGGCAGCAACACGTGGCGCAATTGCGGCTTCCCGGCGCGCTTCAACAGCTCGACCGCGATCGCCAAGACGGCGGGCGTCATCTATTCGCTGCCCGGCCGCGTCGATGTGGGCACCGACCAGGGTGCGGCGAGCACCGGCACCGACGTCACGCTGACGGTCGATCCGGGCGTGGTGGTCTTCGCCGGCACCGGCAGCGCCTTCCTGGCGGTCAATCGCGGCAACAAGATCAACGCCGTCGGCACCGCCGCCCAGCCGATTGTCTTCACCAGCCGCGAGAATGTGACCGGGTCGGCGACCGACCAGTCGTCGGGCCAGTGGGGCGGCGTCGTGCTGCTCGGCCGCGCGAAGATCACCGACTGCGACCAGGCGCCCAACGCCGCGCCGGGCACGACCGCCTGCCAGCGCGATACCGAAGGCACGACCGGCGCCATCTATGGCGGCGCGGACGATGCCGACAGTTCGGGCCGCATGAGCTATGTGCAGATCCGCTATTCGGGCTTCGTCCTGGCGAACGGCAAGGAACTGCAGGGCCTGACCCCGTCGGGCGTGGGCACCGGCACCGTGCTCGACCATATCCAGGTGCACAACAGCTCGGATGACGGCATCGAGGTGTTCGGCGGGTCGAACCATATGAAATATCTGGTGCTGACCGGCAATGAAGACGACAATCTGGACACGGACGTCGGCTTCCGCGGCACCGCGCAGTTCATCATCTCGGTCCAGCGCGCCAACAACAATATCGGCGATACCTTCACCGAGACGGATTCGAACGGGTCGACGACGGGCACCAGCTTCAGCGAGGACGCGCTGCCGCGTCAGTATCTGAAGGTCGCGAACTTCACCCATATCCAGCGGTCCAACACCGGCGACGACGGCGCGACCATGATGCTGCGCGGCGGCGCCGACCTCGCCATGGTCAACGGCATCATCGTCAGCCCCGACCAGAGCTGCCTGCGCATCAACAGCGCGGCGACGGTGCGCGATGCTGATCCGGCGCTGCAGGATGCGGGCAAGCCGCGCTACCTGTCGGTGGTGATGCAGTGCAACGCGACCCCGTTCAAGGGCACCGGCGGCGTCGACAATGCGACGGTGCAGTCGATCTTCTCGACCGATCCGAACAGCAGCTTTGCCTATACGCCGTCGCTGACCAGCCTGTTCATCAACGGCGCGACCGAAACCGCCCGCACCGCGATCGACCCCAAGACGGTCGACGCCAACTTCACCACCACCAACTATGTCGGCGCGGTCAAGGACAGCAACGACACTTGGTATGCCGGCTGGACCTGCAATTCGGTGACCGCGAGCTTTGGCAGCAGCAGCAAGGCCTGCACCGCCATCCCGACGACCTGATCGGGACCTGACCTCAACAGGGGCGGGGGAGCGTGTGCAAAGCGCTTCCCCGCCTTCTTTGCACAGAATTTCCCAAGGGGGACTTTTCAGCCATGTCGAAGCCGCTCAGCCTGGCGCGCCTGCTCCTGATTTCCACCGCGCTGTCCGCTCCGGCGGCGATGGCGCAAACCACTACCGACAGCGCGCCGACCTCCGGTGTGCCGAGCGCTTCGGAAGAAGCCGACGCGCAGGCCGGCAGGGTCGACGTGTCGATCCCCGGGTCCGACATCATCGTCACCGGCCGCCGCACCAGCAATGTGAGCCAGGCCGCGCCGCAGGTGGTGAACGTCCTGTCCGCCGCCGACATCAAGCGCACGGGCGAAGGCGATATCGCCGGGTCGCTGCAGCGCGTCACCGGCCTGTCGGTCGTGTCGGGCGGCTATGTCTATGTCCGCGGCCTTGGCGACCGCTATTCGCTGGCGCTGCTGAACGGTTCGCCGCTGCCCAGCCCCGAGCCGCTCAAGCGCGTCGTGCCGCTCGACATCTTCCCGACCAGCGTCATCGCCTCGACGCTGGTGCAGAAAAGCTATTCGGCGAACTTCCCGGGCGAATTCGGCGGCGGCGTCATCAACCTGACAACCAAGGCGATCCCTGTCGAAAGCTATCTGGAACTGGGCTTCGGCAGCTCGGCCAATACCGAGACATCGGGACAGCTGGGCTACACCTATTATGGCGCCAAGTCGGACTGGACCGGCTTTGATGACAGCTCACGCGACGTGCCGCCGCTGCTGGCGCAGGCGTTCAAGAGCGGCGTGCCCTTCTCCAACATGCCGCGTGGCGAACTGCAGGCGATTTCGATGCAGTTCCTGAACGCCAAGACGTCCGTGCTGCAGCGGACCAACAGCCTGCCGTTCAACTTCTCGGGATCGCTGAACGCGGGCACGGCGACCGACATCGGCAGCGACGGGCGGTTGGGCGTCCTGTTCACGGCATCCTACAGCAACAAGTGGCGCACCCGCGCGTCGCTGCAACAGGCGTCGATCAACCTGGAGCAGGCGCCGGGCAAGAGCGGCGTGCAGGTGTCGACCGACAATGAGGTCACCTTCAACACGCTGCTGGGCCTGGGCCTGGAATGGGGCGACCAGAAGATCCGCTGGGCCAATGTCTATATCCGCGACACGCTGAAGCGCGGCGCGCTTTCGCTCGGCCAGAATGACGGCGAGATCGCGGGCGCCGACTATATGAAGCAGAACACCGCCTGGTATGAGCGGCAGCTGATCGATACGCAGCTGGTCGGCGAGTTCAAGCTGATGGAGGGGCTGAGCCTGGACCTGCGCGGCGGCTATGCCAATTCGCAGCGGGAGGCGCCCTATGAGCGCGAGTTCGAATATGTGCGGACCAACCGCGACCTGACGGTCGATCCGGTCGGCGACCGCTTCGTCAATGCGCTCAACCGCCAGCGCGGCGACGCGTCGATCACCTTCAGCGACCTCAATGAAGATCTCTGGTCGGCCGGCGCGGACCTGAGCTACAAATTCTCGCCCGCTTTCACGCTGACGGCGGGCTATGCGTTCAGCGACACCAAGCGCACATCATCGCGCTACGAACTGCATTTCGATGCGACCAACCTGCCGATTTCGGTGCAGCAGCTGCGCCCCGACTATCTGCTGTCGGACGCGTCGATCCAGCTGTACGATATGGGCCTGCTCGATTTCTCGGGCAATTATCCGGTCTATGACGCGGCGCTGCGGGTCCATGCCGGCTATGCGCAGGCGAAGGCGGAGCTGTTCCCCGGCCTGACCGTCGATGCGGGCGTGCGCTATGAAAAGGGTCGGCAGTCGGTGACGGGTGTCGACGTCTACAATACAGGGCTGACGCCGGTGAACACGATCCGCAAGGATTATTGGCTGCCCGCCGCGACCATCACGCTGGAAGCGGCGAAGGGGCTGCAGTTCCGCCTGAGCGGGTCGAAGACGATAGCCCGGCCGCAGTTCCGCGAGCTGATCGCCCAGCCCTATATCGACACCGAATCCAACCGCTTCTATCGGGGCAATCCCTTCCTGCAGGACAGCCAGCTGTGGAACGCCGACCTGCGCGCCGAATGGTATATGGGCCGGGACGAGCGGCTGACGGCGGCGGCCTTCTGGAAGAAGATCGACAATCCGATCGAGACCTACACGACCATCAACGACAAATATGACGTTACCACCAGCTTCGCCAACGCGCCGGAAGCGACGCTGTATGGCGTGGAGTTCGAGGCGCAGAAATATCTGCCGCTCGATGGCTGGTCGGGCAGCGATTTCTTCCAGAGCCGGCGCATCGTGCTGATCGGCAATTATACCTGGACCCAGTCGAAGCTGAAGGTGAGTGCGGGCGACACCACCATCCCCTACAGCTACACGACCGGGCCGCTGCCGGCGGCGTCCGACTATTTCACCGACGGCGTGCCGCTGACCGGCCAGTCGGACCATCTGGTGAACTTCCAGGTCGGGCTGGAGGACACGGACAAGCTGTCGCAGCAGACGCTGCTGCTGACCTATGCCAGCCCGCGCGTCACCAGCCGGGGACCGAATCTGCAGCCTGACATCAAGGAAAAGCCGGGCCTGACGCTGGACTTCGTCGCGCGCCAGGCGGTGGTGCTGCCGGGCGGCGTCAACAGCGAGTTCAAGTTCGAGGCGCGGAACATCACGGGGCGCAAGTTCCAGGAATATCAGCAGCTGGACGGGAACAAGGTGTTCTATAATCGCTACAAGATCGGGACGACGATCGCGGCTTCGCTGACGGTGGCGTTCTGATATTGTGAGACGGGCGGTCGTTGGGCCGCCGGAGAGATAGCGGCCGATCCGTTGCGTGCGGGTCGGCCGTTTTGTTTTTGTGATACGTGCTCCTGCGAAGGCAGGAGGACGTAACGCCTAGTCGTCGCTTGCCGCCCATGACCGGGGAACTGATCCGTGCTATGGCCGGTTCCCCAAGGCCGGACCCGACACATGGAGGCGGTGGTGACGCAGGAAGTCGAGCTGAAGCTGGAACTGCCGCGCGAGGCGGTGGACGCCTTTCTCCAGTCGCCGATCCTGCCCCAAGAGAGCGAACGCGCGGACCTGCGCTCCATCTATTTCGACACGCCGGGTCGACAGCTGCATGCCGAAGGATTGAGCCTGCGCATCCGCCGTTCCGGCAAGGAGCGCATCCAGACGGTGAAGGCGGACGACGGCGATGGCGGCGGCGGGCTGTTCGCGCGGGCCGAATGGGAAATGAAGGTGCCCAAGGACGTGCCGGTGATCGATACGCGCACCCCGGTCGCCGCGCTGCTGGGCGATGAGGTCGCGGCGATCGAGCCGGCTTTCGCGGTGAAGGTCGAGCGACAGAGTTGGCTGCTCGATCAGGATGGCGACCGGATCGAGATGGTGCTGGACCAGGGGCTGGTCGAGGCCGGCGAGCGGCAGGCGCCGATCTGCGAGATCGAGCTGGAGCGCAAGGCCGGCGAGGCTGCCGCGCTGTTCCGGCTGGCGCGCAAGATCGATGCGATGGTGCCGGTGCGGCTGGGCGTCGTCGCGAAATCGGAGCGCGGCTATCAGCTGCTGGACGCGGCACGCCCCGCGTTCAAGGCGGAACCGGTGCGGCTGGCGCCCGGCACGCGGACCGACGCGGCCTTTCAGGCGATCGCGCGGGCCTGCCTGCGCCATTATCGGCTGAACGAGGCGCTGCTGCTCGACCATTATGATCCGCTGGCGCTGCACCAGGCGCGAGTGGCGGTGCGGCGGCTGCGTTCGGCCCTGACCATCTTCAAGCCGATCCTGGCGGAGGCCGACCGGGCGCGCTTCAATGGCGAGCTGCGCTGGCTGGCCGGGGTGCTGGGCGAGGCGCGGGACCTGGACGTGCTGGCGGAAAAGACGGACGAGGGGGATCTGCACGAGTCTATCGAGGCGGCCCGTTCGAGGGCACAGGCCCAGGTGATCGAGACGTTGAAGACCCATCGCGTGCGCGGGCTGATGCTGGACCTGCTGGAATGGCTGACGCTGGGGGCCGGTCAGGTGGAAGGCGAGGCGCTGGCGCGGCGCGAGGAACCGGCAAGCGCCTTCGCCGCGCGCCGGCTGGCGCATTTTCGGCGGCGCGCGGTGAAGGATGGGCGCCATATGAAGCGACTCGACGACCATGGCCGGCATGAGGTGCGCAAGGATGCAAAGAAGCTGCGCTATGCCTCCGAATTTTTCGCGAGCCTGTTCGTCCAGAAGAAGCAGCGGCGGCGCCATGGCCGGTTCATCGCGGCGCTGGAGGGGCTGCAGGATGATCTGGGGGCGCTCAACGACCTGGTGAGCACGCCGGATATACTGGCGCAGCATGGCTTGCAGGACGAGGCGGGGACGCTGGGGAAGGGCGCCAAGGGGAAGAAGCGGCTGATCGCGGCGGCGGCCGATGCGCATGATGATCTGGCGGATGCGCGGCGCTTTTGGCGGTGAGATGTTGCGCTGACGGGTGGCTCCCCGGGCGAAGGCTCGACCAGCCGAGACGGTGGGACTGGGCCCCGGCCTTCGCCGGGGAACTTTGGGCTTGAGTTAGCCCCAGGGGCGCTCGCGATACCATTTGGTGATGATGTGTTTGACGCCGCTGCGCACCTTCATGCCGTGGTGCAGGCTGGCGCCATTGTAGCGGCCGGGGGCGAGGCGGTTGTTCCAGGCGAGCAGCTTGCCGGTTTCGGGCTGGACGGTCTTGCCGATCTTGACGAAGCGGGTGGCGCCGCCGGCGGCGGGCTGGTTCAGATAGACCATCAACGTCCAGGTGCGGTTGCCCGCGACCGAGCAATAGCGCGCGAAGTCGGGGCCGGCGGGTTCGAAATAATCGGTGTGCGCCTTGAATTCCTGGCCCGGGGCATAGCGCTGGCCCTGGATTGGCTCGCCATGGGCGGGGTCGATCCCGGCGAAGGCGGCGAGGCGGGCGTCGACCGCCGCGACGAAGGGATCGCTGCCGTCGAGGTCGCAAGTTTCGCTGGTGCGGAAGGCCTGGTCGCCATTGGCGTCGGCGATGGTGGATGGGCGGCGGCTCGCCTCGATCCGATCGATGAGGCCGGCACATTGCTCGGCCGAGAGGAAATTGCGCTGGATGAAAAGGGTGAGGGCGGCGCTGGGCACCCGCTGGACGCGGGGCTGGGCGGCGATCCAGGCCGGATCGGCATCGGGCGCTTGAGGTGCGGGATCATGGGACATAGAAGGGTCCGGTCGGCCAGGCCGCACGGGGCGGCGAATGGCTCTTGCTATCGCCGGCCGTTTGAAATGCAAGTGTCGTCGCTTGCGGATTGCGGCTGTCATGGATACGTCACATTTCTGTCATCCGACAGTAAAAACAGGCTCCTAGCAGGCGCGGGTATCAAGGGGGACTTGCCAGGTCATGCGCGTGCCGTTTCGCGACAATCTCCAGGGGCTGGGCGGCCGGTTGCGGCCGATCGACTGGTTGCGCGTCGTCGAGAAATTGCTGCTCGGCCTGCTGGCGCTGCAAGGCGCGCGGCTGGTGTGGGCGGTGCTGACCCCGGTGGGCGCCTTCGGGCCGTGGGAGGGGCGGCAGGCGCAGCTGCTTTCCCTCCCGGCGCGGCAGTCGCTCTTTTCCAGCTTCGATCCCTTTTTTCGCGGCGGGCCGACCCAGACGAGCAGCGGCGTCGTCACCTCGCTGGCGCTGACCGTCTATGGCATCCGGCTGAATGAAGGGTCGGGCCAGGGCTCGGCGATCGTCGCGGGGCCGGACGGGGTGCAGAGCAGCTATGCGGTGGGCGAGGAAATCCTGCCCGGCGTCGTGCTGAAGGCGGTGGCGTTCGACCATATCACCATCGATCGCGGCGGCGCGGAGGAGCAGCTGTTCCTCGACCAGTCGCAGCCTGCGCCCGGTGCCGCGCCGGTGGCAGCGCCGGGCGCCGCGCCCTCCACCGGCGTCGTGGGGATCGACAATCCGACCGCCGACGCGCTGAAGCGCGACGTGGGCGTGACGCCCCGGCTGCAGAATGGGCGGGTCACCGGCCTCATCCTGACCGCGAAGGGGCCCGCCTTCCAGAATTCCGGCTTCATGGCGGGCGACATCGTCACCCAGATCGACGGACAGCCGGTGGGTTCGACCGGCGATCTCCAGGCGCTGCAGGCCAAGCTGGTGCCTGGCGCGCGTATTTCCCTGACGGTCGAACGCGGCGCCGCGCCCGCGACGATCAACCTGACTTTGCAAGGCCAATGACCAGAAAATTCCTCCTTTCCGCCGCCATGGCCCTCGCGATCGCGGCGCCGGTCGCTTCGCCGCTGATGGCGCAGCAGACGCTCAATGTCCGCGATGCCGACATCCGGGCGTTCATCCAGGATGCGGCGCGGGTGACGGGGCGGACCTTCATCATCGACAATCGGGTGCAGGGGAAGGTGTCGGTGGTGACCGACCGGCCGCTGTCGCGATCGGAATATTTCGAGATCTTCCTGTCGACGCTGCGCGCCAACGGTCTGGTGGCGGTGCCCGCGCCGGGCGGCGCCTATCGCATCCAGCCTGCCGATGGCGCGGCGGGGCAGCCGAGCGTCGTCGGCCGCGCGTCCAACCGCAACCAGTTCGTGACCGAAGTCTTCCGCCTTCGATCGATCGACGCGGCGAGCGCGCTGGAGACGCTGCGGCCGCTGGTGAGCAAGGACGGGTCGGTGACCGCCAACCGCGCGGGGAACAGCGTGGTGGTGGCGGACTATGCCGACAATATCGGCCGCATCCGCCAGGTGATCGCGCGGATCGACCGCGACACGGCGGCGACGCAGATGGTGACGCTGCGCAATGCCGGCGCGCGCGAGATCGCGACGTCGCTCCAAGCGCTGGTGGCGAGCGGCGGGGGCGAAGGCGCCACGCGGGCGGCGACCATCGTGCCGATCGACAGCAGCAATTCGGTCGCGATCCGGGGCGATGCGAGTACGGTCGCCCGGCTGGCGGCGATGGCGCGCGACCTGGATCGGCAGGCGGCGAGCGGGACCGAGATCCGCGTCTACTGGCTGGAACATGCCGACGCGGAAAAGCTGCTCCCCGTGCTGCAGCAGCTGGTCGGCCAGTCGACCAGTGCGCCGGTGACGGCTTCGGTGCCGGCCTCCGCCAATGGCTCCGCCGCGCCGGCGCCGGTGGCTGCCGTGGCGGTTTCGGGCGGACCTTCGGGCAGCGGCATTTCGACGCGCGGGCCGGCGATCGTCACCCGCTATGAGGGTGCCAACGCGATCATCGTCGCGGCCAACAGCGATGTGCAGCGGATGCTGGGCGAGACGATCCGCCAGCTCGACACCCGGCGCGAGCAGGTGCTGGTGGAGGCCATCATCGTCGAGATCAGCGATGCCGCCGCCAAGAAGCTGGGCGTGCAATTCCTGATCGGCAGCACCAAGACGGGCTTTGCCGCGACCAACTATTCGAACGCCCAGCCCAATATCCTGACGCTTGCCGGGGCGATCGGGGCCCGGGAACTGGGGAACAACACTACGGTCACGACGCAGGCCAACGGCACGGTGACGACAACCACCTCGCATAACAGCAGCCAGCTGGAAACGACGTTGCAGCAGGCCGCCGTCGACAGCCTGATGAACGCGACCGGCGGCTTTGGCGGGGTGGCGACCCGGCTTGGCAGCAACGGCATTTTCGGCGCGATCATCAATGCGGTGAAGTCCGATACCGACAGCAATATCCTGTCGACGCCATCGGTCATGACGATGGACAATCAGAAGGCGTCGATCCTGGTCGGGCAACAGGTGCCGATCACCACCGGCGAGGCGCTTTCCCAGAATTTCGACAACCAGTTCCGCACCGTCCAGCGACAGGATGTCGGCGTGAAGCTGGAGGTGAAGCCGCAGATCAATGAAGGCGGCGCCATCAAGCTGTTCCTGAAGCAGGAAGTGTCGAGCGTCGCCGGGCCGGTTTCCAACAACAACAGCGACCTCATCATCAACAAGCGCGAGATCGAGACGACCGTGACGGTCGACGATGGCGAGATATTGGCGCTGGGCGGGCTGCTGGACGACAATGAGCGCAAGACGATCGAGCGCATCCCGCTGCTGTCCGACATTCCGGGGCTGGGCGAACTGTTCAAGTCGCGCAGCAAGAGCCGGACCAAGACCAACCTCATGGTCTTCATCCGGCCGACGATCCTGCGGTCGAAGGAGGATGCGGCGCGGCTGACGCAGCAGCGCTATGGCTATGTGCGCGACATGCAGCTGAAGCGTAACCCGGATGCGGAGCCGAGCATCGACGAGCTGGTGCGCGACTATATGGGCGCGACGCCGCCGGCGGCGCTGGCGCAGCCGGGCGATGCGGTGGTGCAGCCAGCGGCGGAGGTGATCGAGCCGACGGCGCGGCAGTCCAGCAGCGTGGTGCGGCCGGTGGATGGATCGGCGAGAGGGGGCAAGCGGTGATAGGAACCCTGTCCACACCCCGGTTCGCCCTGAGCCAGGCGAAGGGCGCGCGCGGGCTTCGACAAGCTCAGTCCGAACGGGGATTTATATGAGCGAGGCTGCACAGGAGGAGAGTGAAGCTCGGCCGCACCATGCCCCGCGCGCGCTCGACATTCCCTATGTCTTCGCGCGCAAGCATGGCGTCGTCATGCTGCCGGTGGACGGCGAGCGGCTGACCATCGCGGTGCGCGAGGGAAGTGATCCGCGCGTGCTGCTGGAGGTGCGGCGGCATCTGGCGCGCAGCTTCGACGTGCGTTTCGTCGACGGGGCGCAGTTCGACCGGCATTTGTCGGATCATTATGCGATGGAAGGCAGCGCGGCGGCCATGGCCGGATCGCTGGAGGTGGGCGCGGACGAGCTGGACATGCTGGCCGCCGACATTCCGACCGCCGACGACCTGCTCGACAGCGCGGACGATGCGCCGGCCATTCGCCTGATCAACGGCATCATCGCCGAAGCCGCGCGGCAGGGCGTGTCGGATATTCATATCGAGCCCTATGAGACGGGCCTGATCGTGCGGATGCGCGTCGATGGCGTGCTGCGCGAGACGCTGCGCATGCCGCCGCATGTCGCGCCGGTGGTGGTGAGCCGCATCAAGGTGATGGCGCGGCTCGACATTGCCGAGCGGCGCGTGCCGCAGGATGGGCGCATCGGGCTGACGCTGGGCGGCAAGCTGCTCGACGTGCGCGTGTCGACCCTGCCGAGCCGGGCGGGCGAGCGGGTGGTGCTGCGTATCCTGGACAAGGAAAATGCGGGCATGAACCTGGACCTGCTGGGCATGGCGGGCGCGGCGGACCGGATTTTCCGCGAGGGGCTGAGCGAGCCCAATGGCATCATCCTGGTCACCGGGCCGACAGGGTCGGGCAAGACGACAACGCTCTATGCCGGCTTGCGGCAGCTGAATGACGGCAGCCGCAATATCCTGACGGTCGAGGACCCGGTCGAATATGCGATCGAGGGCGTGGGGCAGACGCAGGTCAACGCCAAGGTCGGCCTGACCTTCGCGGCGGGGCTGCGCGCGATCCTGCGTCAGGACCCCGACGTGGTGATGGTCGGCGAAATCCGCGATCGCGAGACGGCGGAGATCGCGGTGCAGGCGTCGCTGACCGGGCATCTGGTGTTGTCGACCGTGCATACCAACGACGCGGTGGGCGCGATCACGCGGATGCGCGACATGCGGGTCGAGCCGTTCCTGCTCGCCTCCACCTTGCGCGCCGTCATCGCGCAGCGGCTGGTGCGGCGGCTGTGCCAGCATTGTCGCGAGCCGGTGCAGGCGGACAAGTCGGCGAGCGCGCTGCTGGGCTTTGATCCCGGCACGATCATCTATCGGGCGCGCGGCTGCGAGGAGTGCAACGGGTCGGGCTACAAGGGCCGCATCGGCGTGTTCGAGGCGATCCGGGTGGACGACACGATCCGGCGGCTGATCAACGATGGCGGCGATGAATCGCTGATCGCGCGCCATGCCTTCCTGAACACGCCCAACCTGGGATCGGCGGCGCGGGCGCTGGTGCGCGACGGGCAGACCACCGCCGAGGAAGCCATTCGCGTGTCGCGGCGCGATGCGGGCGAGGTGGAAACCATCGCCGATGGCTGAGTTCGACTATATCGCCATCGACCCGGCGGGGAAGGAACGCGCCGGGAAGGTCAAGGCGGACACGATCGACGATGCGCGCGCCCGGCTGGACGCGCGCAAGCTGTTCATCGTGCGGATCGAGCCGGGCGCGGCCGAGAAGGCGGCGCGGCGAGCCGGTCTGTCGCTGCGCGCGCCGCGCCTGTCGGCCAAGGAATTGACGCTGTTCACGCGGCAGCTTTCGACGCTGATCCAGGTCAGCCCGCTGGAGGAATCGCTGCGCACCATCGGGCGGCAGAGCGAGCAGGCGCATGTCCGCGCGATTATCGGCAAGGTGCATGGGGGCGTGCTGGAAGGGCGGCGGCTGGCCGATGCTCTGGGGGCGGAGCCGAAAAGCTTTCCGCCGCTCTATCGCGCGATGATCTCCGCCGGCGAAAGTTCGGGCAGCCTGCCCACGATCATGGAGCGGCTTTCCGAACTGATGGAGCGGCAGGCGGTGATCCGGTCGAAGGTGCTGACCGCAATCGCCTATCCAAGCGTGCTGGCCGCCTTTGCCGTGTGCGTGGTCGCGGCGCTGATGATCTTCGTCGTGCCCAAGGTGGTGGAACAGTTCGATACAGTGGGGCAAGACCTGCCGCTGCTGACGCGGATGGTGATGGGGCTTTCGGCTTTCCTGGCGGGCTATTGGTGGCTGCTGGCCATGGCGATCGGGCTGGGGGTGCTGGGTTTCTGGCGGGCGATGAAGGTCGAGAGCTTTCATTACCGCGTCGACGCCCTGCTGCTGCGCCTGCCGCTGCTCGGCCGGCTGATCCGCGACCTGCATGCGGCGCGGATGGCGCGGACCCTGTCGACCATGGTGGCGAGCCGCTTGCCGCTGATGGAGGGTCTGACGCTCACCACGCAGACGGTGCACAATCGCGTGCTGCGCCAGGCGTCGGAGGAGATTGTCGAGGCCATTCGCGGTGGCGGCAGCCTGTCGGCGGCGCTGCGGCGGGCGGGGGTGTTTCCGCCGCTGCTGGTCTATCTCGCCGCGAGCGGGGAGAGCGCGGGGCGGCTCGACACGATGCTGGAGCGGGCGGCGGACTATCTGGAGCGGGAGTTTGACAGCTTCACCTCGGCTGCGCTGGCGATGCTGGAGCCGGTGATCATCATCGCGATGGGCGGTATCGTCGCGGTCATCATCCTGTCGATCCTGCTGCCGATCCTGCAATTGCAGAGCCTTACGGGGGCGTGAAGGAGTTGCGTATGAATTGTCATGATATCCAACATCCGTGCTCGGGTGCCGACGAGCGTGGCTTCACGCCCGTGAGGCGTTCCGCCGAACACGGCTTCACGCTGGTCGAACTGATGGTCGTCATCGTCATCATCGGGCTGTTGGCGACGATCGTGGCGATCAACGTCATTCCGGCGACCGACACGGCGCGGGTGGAGAAGGCGAAGGCGGATATCGCCACGATCGAGCAGGCGCTGGAACAATATCGGCTCGACAATCTGAGCTATCCGTCGGCGACCGATGGATTGCAGGCGCTGATCAGCCCGCCGGCCTCGCTGGCGCAGCCGCAGCGCTATCGGCGTGGGGGCTATATCAAGAAGCTGCCCGATGATCCCTGGGGCCGGCCTTACAAATATGCCGTGCCGGGCAAGAAGGGCGCATTCGACATCAGTTCGCTGGGGGCGGACGGCCAGCCGGGCGGCGAGAGCGAAAATGCGGATATCTATTCCAGCGATCTTTGAGCCCATGTTCCCCGGCGAAGGCCGGGGTCCAGCGGACGAGGTGAGGCGCCACGAATCCTGGGCTCTCACGAGCCACCTGTCTCGTTCGAGGGCCTGCGCCGTGGCGCGCTCATTTTTGGATGAGCGCGGGTTTACCCTCATCGAGCTGATGGTTGTACTGACGATCATCGGCTTCATTTCGGCTGCCGTCATCCTCGCCATTCCCGACCCACGCGGGCGTGTGATCGAGGATGCCGACCGCTTTGCCGCGCGCGTAGCCGCCGCGCGCGACGAAGCGGTCGTCACCGCGCGGCCGATGGGGGTGTGGGTGTCGGCCTCGGGCTATGGTTTCCAGCGCCGGGACGCCGGTCAATGGGTGGCCATGGAGGACAAGCCCTTCGTGACCGCGAACTGGAAGGGCGGGACGCGGGCGCTGGTGGGCAAGGATGGGCGGCAGCAGATCGGCTTTGACGGGACGGGCCTGCCGACCGACCCGCTGACGGTGACGCTGGCGCGCGAGGGCGAGCGGGTGTCGGTGACGGTGGATATGGCCGGGAAGGTCATGGTCGGTGGGTAGGATTGTGCCGAGCTTCATGACCCCCGTTCTTGCTGAGCTGGTCGAAGCACGCGCGCGCCCTTCGACCAGCTCAGAGCGAACGGAGGTGGGTGTTGTACCCAACGGCTTCACCCTCCTTGAAATGCTGGTCGCGCTGGCGGTGTTCAGCCTGGCGGCGCTGGCGCTGGTGCGCTTGCAGGGGGTGACGCTGCATACGGCGGCCGATCTCGACAGCAAGGCGATGGGGCAGATCGTCGCGCGCAACCTGATGGTGGAGGTGCAGACCGATCCGGCGCCGCCTGCGCTGGGATCGCAGGAAGGCAATGTCGAAAATGGCGGGCGGCGCTGGCATTGGGCGCGCGCGGTCAAGGCGACGGACGACAAGCGGCTGCTGCAGGTCGAGCTGACGGTGGATGGGCAGGCGGGGTCCTCGCCGGTGGTGTTGAGCTTTGTGCGGGTGGTGGCGTGATGCGCCAGGCCGAACATGGATTCACTTTGATCGAACTGCTGGTCGCGCTGATGATCTTCGCGATGCTGGCGGCGGCGGGGGTGCTGCTGTTGGGGAACAGCGTGTCGGCGCAGGCGCAGGTGAAGCTGCGGCTGGACGACATGGCGGCGGTGCAGCGCGCGGCGGGGGCGCTGGGCGCGGACCTGGGCCAGGCGGTGCCGCGCATCAGCCGCACCGAAGCCGGGACGCTGGCGCCCGCCTTCTGGTCGCACCGGGAGGGAGAGGCCGTGCCGGCGCTGCAATTCGTGCGTGGCGGCTGGGACAATCTGGGCGACTTGCCGCGCCCGTCGCTGCAGAAGGTCGAATATTGGGTGCGGCAAGGGCGGCTGGAACGCCGGACTTATGCGCAGGTCGACGGCGCGGCGGGCGATCCACCGGCGGTGCTGCTGGAACAGGTGCAGGATGTCGCGCTGCGCTTTCGCGATGCCCAGGGCAAGTGGCGCGACGAGTGGGCGCCGACCCAGCCCGACCTGATGCCCCGCGCGGTCGAGATGGTGCTGACGCGAACGGGCGAGCCGCCGGTCACGCTGCGCTTCCTGGTGGGGCCTGGTCCGGCCGAGAAGCTGGAAGGGGAGGTTCCCCATGGCTGATCCCCGCAAGAGCGAGCGGGGTGCGGCGCTGCTGACGGTGCTGCTGCTGGTCGCGGTGATGGCGGTGGTCGCCTCCACCGCGCTGGAGCGGCTGGCGCTGGCGACGCGCATGACCGGCAATGGCGGCGCGGTCGACCAGGCGCGCGCCTTTGCCGACGCGGCGAGCGAGGTGGCGCGGCTGAAGATCGGCGACCTGGTGGCGGCGAGCCCCGGCAAGACGACGCTGGCGGGCAACTGGATGGGGACGCCGCACACCATTCCGATGCCGGGCGGCATGGCGACGGCGCGGGTGAGCGACGGCGGCAATTGCTTCAACTTGAACAGTGTGGTCGCGGGCGACAGCGAGGCGAATCTGAAGGTCCGGCCGGTGGGCGTGGCGCAATTCCAGGCGCTGCTCCAGGCGCTGGGCGTCGATGCGCGGCAGGCGCAGGGGGCGGCGGCCTCGCTCGCCGACTGGATCGACACGGACAGCGTGCCCCAGCCGGGCGGCGCGGAGGATGAGGTCTATGCGCAGGCGGCGCGGCCCTATCGCACCGCCAACCGATTCATGGTCGACCCGAGCGAGCTGCGCGCGGTCGCGGGGGTGACGCCGGCCATCTATGATCTGGTGCGGCCATGGATCTGTGCGCTGCCGACGGCGGATCTGTCGCCGATCAACATCAACACGCTGCTGCCCGACCAGGCGCCCTTGTTCGCGATGCTGCTGCAGGGCCAGCTCAGCGTCGCGCAGGCGCGGCAATTGCTGGCGCAGCGTCCGGCGGAAGGCTACGGCAGCACGATGCAATTCTGGGCGCCGCTCGCAGCGCAAGGCATCAGTCCGCTGGAGGAGGCGGCCAATCAGGTGAAGCTGACGACAGGATTTTTCAGGGTGGATGTTTCGGTGAATGTCGGGGGCACGGAAGTGGTGGAAGGGGCGCTGATCGACGCGCGGCAGAGCCCGGCCGTCCTGATCCGCCGCAGTTGGGGCAGCGGCGTATGAGCGCGCGTGAAGCGTTGATCGTCGCGCTGCCCGAACAGGGCGAGCCGCTGTGGATGCGGGTGGTGGACGGCGCCATGGCGCAGAGCGGCGTGGGCGCGAACTGGCTGGCGGCCTGCGGCCTCACGGCGCTGCCCGATGATGCGACGGTGCTGCTGGTGCCGCCCGCCGGGCTGGTGACGCTGAACTGGACCGAGCATCCCGACCTGGCACCGCGCCAAGGCCGGGCGGCGGCGCGGCTAGGGGCGCTGGCGCAGGGGATCGTTCCTGCCGACCAGCTGTTCGCGGCGGCGGACGAGAATGAGGATCCCGCGCGGCCGCATCTGGTCGCGGTCGCGGCGCGCAGCGACATGCAGCATTGGCTGCTCTGGGCGCAGCATCATGGGCTGGACCCGGACATCATCCTGCCCGCGCCGCTGCTGCTGCCCGAGCCCGCCGAGGGATTGCACCGCGCGACGATCGGCGGCGAGCCGGTGCTGCGCGGGCGGGACATGGCGCTGGCCGGAGACATGGCGCTGCCCGGCCTGATCGACGAAGCGGCGGTGCGGGACGTGCCGGTCGATACGGTCAATGCGCTGGCGATCGCGGCCCTGGAGCGGCCGCCGATCGACCTGCGGCAGGGCGACTTCGCCAAGCGGGTGCGGCGGCCGGTCGACAAGCGGACGCTGCAGCGGATCATGGTCTGGAGCGGCCTTATCCTGCTCGCCAGCCTGCTGATCGCGCTGATCGGCATCGCGCGGCAGAATATCGCGGCAAGCAACCTGGACGCCCAAAGCCTGGCGCTGGCGCGGCAGGTGGTGCCCGGCGCGAGCGACCTTGACCAGGCGGAGGCGGAGATCGAGCGGAAGCTCGCGGCGCGCGGGGCGGGGGCCTATGCCTTCACCGCGCCAGTCGCGGGCCTGCTGAGCGCGCTGCAGGACGCGCCGGGCGTGTCGCTGATGGCGCTGTCGCGCGATCCCGACGGCATGATCCGGGCGACGCTGGCGGCGGCGAAGGCGGACGATATCAACCAGGTGCTGCTGGCGCTGCAGGCGGCGGGCTTCATGGTGACGGCGACGCCGTCGCAGGATCCGGGCGGGCGGACGCTGGCGGACATCACGGTGCGATCATGATGGAACGGGTGAAGATTCTCTGGGGCGAGCGATCCCCGCGCGAACAATGGATGCTGGGCGTGATGTTCGCGCTGCTGGCGGTGGTGATCCTGTGGCTGGGCGTGCTGCGGCCCGTCGACGCGGCGCAACGATCCGCGCGCGACCGGCTGCGCGAGGCGACCGATCGCAACGCCGCCATGCGCGGCAAGGTGAAGCTGTTGAAGGCGCTCCCGGCCGGCAGCGGCGGAGGGTCGGCGACGGCGGCGATCGATCAGCTGGTTGGCCAGAGCGCTGGCGAGGCGGGGCTGACGCTGGAACGCGCGCAGGCGCAGGGGGCCGGGCGGATCGACATCGCCATCGCTTCCGTGCGGCCGGTCGCGCTCTTTTCCTGGCTCGCCGCGCTGGAGGCGCAGGGCATCAGGGTCGAGACGATGAGCGCGCGGCCCGGGCCGACGGCGGGCAGCGTGTCGGTGCAGGCGGTGCTGGTGCGGGGAGAGGGACGATGATGGGCCTTCACCTGTCGCGGCGGGCGCGGGCCGTGCTGATCGCGCTGTTCGCCTTTGGCTTCATCCTGTTCATGCCGATGCGGATCGCGCTGGGCATGGCGGGGCTGGAGCGCGTCGGCGTGGCGGCGCGGGACGTGCGCGGATCGATATGGAGCGGGCGGGTCGACCAGTTGATGCTGGGCAGCATGGCGCTGGGATCGGTGCGCGCGGCGCTGTCCCCCGTCTCTCTGCTGATGGCGCGGGCGCGGTTCGACATCTGGCGGCGGCAGGGCGCGGCGGATGATGTGAGCGGCGCGCTGACCGTCGGGTTCGATCGCGTCGGGGTGGATGACGTGACCGGCGCGCTGCCGCTCGGCAGGACCTTTGCGCCCTTGCCGATCGGCAGTTTCGTGCTGGACGATGTCAGCGCCTATTTTTCCGGCGATCGCTGCGACCATGCCGAAGGGCGGGTGCGCGCGCAGATGGCGGGGCAGTTCCCCGGCCTCAACCTGGCGCAGGGATTGTCGGGCACGGCGAGCTGCGACGGCGACGCGCTGCTGCTGCCGCTGGTGAGCCAGTCGGGACTGGAAAAGATCACGCTGCGCATCTGGCGGTCGGGCCGCTATGTCGCCGACATGCGGGTGGAGACGGCGGACGTGACGCTGGGCGAGGCGCTGGCGCGAGCGGGCTTTGCCGATGTCGGCGGCGCGCGCGTGCTGAAGATCGAAGGAACATTGTGATCCAGCCATGGGCCGCCATGCTGGGCGGGGTTGCCGGTGCGATCGCGGGAAGTTTCCTGGCGACGCTGATCCTGCGTTGGCCCGAGGGGCGCGGCGTCACGCGCGGGCGTTCGGCCTGCGACGGCTGCGGCCGGGTGCTGGCTGCGATCGACCTTGTCCCCATGTTGAGCGCGGTCGCGCAGCGGGGGCGGTGCCGCACCTGCGGCGCGCCGATCGATCCGCTGCATGGGCGAGTGGAGGCGGGCTGCGCCATCATCGGCGCGCTGGCGCTGGGCTTTGCGCCGGGGATCGAAGGGGCTGGATGGGCGCTGCTTGGCTGGCTGCTGCTGACCCTGGCGGTGCTCGACTGGCGGCATTTCTGGCTACCCGACGCGCTGACGCTGCCGCTCGCCTTTCTGGGGCTGACGGCGGGTCTGTGGGTGACGGATGTCGCGCTGCTGGATCGGGCGATCGGCGCGGCGGCGGGCTATGGCGCGCTGCTGGCGGTGGCGGTCGGCTATCGGCTGACGCGCGGGCGCGAGGGGCTGGGGCTGGGCGATGCCAAGCTGATGGGCGCGCTGGGGGCCTGGTTCGGCTGGCAGGCGCTGCCTTTCATCCTGTTGCTGGCGGCGAGCCTGGGGTTGGTGGCGGTGTTGGCGAGTATCGCTGTGGGGAAGCGGATCGACCGCATGACACGCGTGCCGTTGGGCACATGCCTGGCGATCGGGGCGGTGCCGGGCTGGGTGCTGTCGCTGCTGGTTGGTTAGAGGTCTGTCCTGATGGGCCCCTGTGAAGGCGGGAGCCCGGGTCAGGTGGCGGGACCGGGTTCCTGCCTGCGCAGGAACACGGCCGAGCGACACATCATCGCAAAGAGCCAACCCAGATCAGTCGCGATTACATAGGTTATCGCCTTGCCGTGATCCGCTTCGTTTCGGGGAACCAACGACACGGGGCCCTCGTTCCCCCTGACGCCTCTGGATAGGCGCGAGAGGGTTGCAGAGAAGGCGCAGCGTGAACAGCGGAAGCCGGCCGATAATGCGTCGATCGCACGTCCGCCTGGCGATCGCCCTTGGTGTCGCGGCGGGTCTGGTGGGCGCGGTCGCCTTTGCCGTCGATCGGCGCCACCAGCAGCAGGAACTACCCTTTTCCGCGACGGCCGCGCGTCTGGCGCCGTTGCCCGCCGGCTCGGCCCGGGCGCGGCTGGCGAGCTGGTCGGTGCCCGATGCGAGCGGCCAGTGGACGACGCAGCTGGGTGATCCGGCCGGCACCCGCTTCAGCCCGCTGGGCGAGATCAACGCGCGCAATGTCGGATCGCTGAAGCTGGCCTTCACCTTCGACGATGGGCTGAAGCGCGGCCATGAGGCAGGGCCGCTGGTGGTGGGCGGCACCATGTATGTGACCACGCCCTATCCCAATGATGTCTATGCGCTGGACCTCACCAAGCCCGGCCATCCGGTCAAATGGCATTATCAGCCCCGGCCCGAGCAGGCGTCGCAGGGCGTCGCTTGCTGCGATGTCGTCAATCGGGGCGCGGTCTATGGCGGCGGGCGGCTGTTCTTCAACACGCTGGACGGGAACACGATCGCGCTGGATGCCGCGAGCGGGCGCGAGGTCTGGAAGACCAAGCTCGGCGAGATCAATCATGGCGAGACGATCACCATGGCGCCGCTGCTGGTCGAGGGCCGGGTGCTGGTCGGCACGTCGGGCGGCGAGATGGGGGTTCGCGGGTCGCTGACCGCGCTCGACGCCGGCAGCGGCGCCGTGGTGTGGAAAGCCTATAGCACGGGGCCCGACAAGGATGTGCTGATCGGCCCGGAGTTCAGGCCCTATTACGCAAGCGAGCAGGGCAAGGATCTGGGCGTCAAGAGCTGGAACCCGGACGGCTGGCGGATCGGCGGGGGCAATCCCTGGGGCTGGATCAGCTATGATCCCGAACTGCACATGATCTATTATGGCACCGGCAATCCGGGGCCGTGGAATTCGACCCAGCGGCCGGGCGACAATAAATGGACCGCCGGCATCTTCGCGCGCGACGTGCGGACCGGCGCGGCGCGATGGTTCTACCAGTCGAGCCCGCACGACCTGTTCGATTATGACGACATCAACGAGAGCGTGCTGCTGGACCTGCCGATCGGCGGCGGGCTGCGCAAGGTGCTGGTGCGGCCGGCGCGGACCGGCTTCCTGCAGGTGATCGACCGCCAGACGGGGCAACTGCTGTCGGCCGACCCCTATGCCCATGTGAACAGCATCGTGAAGGTCGACATGAAGACCGGGCGACCGCAGATGGCGCCGGACAAGCTGCCGCGATCGGGGCGCGTCACGCGCTTCATCTGTCCGGCGGCGCCCGGGGGGAAGGACTGGAATCCCTCTGCCTTCTCGCCGCGCACGGGGCTGCTCTACATCCCGCATCTCAACCTCTGCATGGACGAGGGCGAGGCGGGGGCGAACTATATCGAGGGCACGCCCTATCTCGGCGCCGACGCCCGCATGTATGCCGGGCCGGGCGGCAATCGCGGGGTGCTGACCGCCTGGGACCCGGTGGCGCGGCGGCCGGTGTGGCGCATCCGCGAGGACCTGCCGCTGTGGAGCGGGGCGCTGGCGACGGCGGGCGATGTCGTCTTCTACGGAACCATGGACGGCTGGTTCAAGGCGGTGGACGCGCGCGACGGGCGGCTGCTCTGGAAGCAGAAGCTGAACAGCGGGATCATCGGCATGCCGATGACCTACAAGGGGCCGGACGGGCGGCAATATGTCGCGATCTTTGCGGGCGTGGGCGGCTGGTCGGGCGCGATCGTGTCGGGCGGGCTTGATCCGGCCGATCCGACGTCGGCGCTGGGCTTCGTCAATGCGATGCCGGATCTCATCCAGCGCACCAATGCGGGAGGGAGGCTCTATGTCTTTGCCCTGCCGCACTAGCTTGTGCCTGCTGCTGCTGGCCGTGACCGGATGCGGGCGGGAGACGCGCGACTATCAGGGGCGGGCGATGCAGCGGCCGGTGCGTGCGGCCTTCATCGCTGGCAATGCCTGGCATATCGCCCAGGGGCAGCGGCTTTATGCCTGGATGAACTGTTCGGGTTGCCATTCGCATGGCGGCGGCGGGATGGGCCCGCCGCTGCGCGACGACGAGTGGCGCTACGGCGCGCGCATGCAGGATATCGTGGCGACCATCATGAACGGGCGGCCGAACGGCATGCCTGCCTTTCGCGACCGGATCACGCCCGACCAGGCCTGGCAGCTCGCCGCCTATGTGCGGACCTTGTCTGCGCAGACGCGGGAGGACGCGCTGGCAGGACGGGCGGATGAGCCGGCGAATACAGAGCCGGCGACGCTGGATGAGCGCAAGCCGATCCGTCATGTCACGCCGCAGCAAGATGATGCGAGCAAGGAATGATGCGCGTGGGAGCAGCCCTCGTTCGATCGCGCCGCGCTCCTGCGGAGGCAGGAGCCCAGCTGAGACGGCGGAACTGGGTTCCCGCCTTCGCAGGAACAGGACGCTGTTTGCCGCTGATGCTTCTGCTCGCGAGTTGCGGCGGCATACAGTCGAGCAATGGGCGGGATGGGACGCAGAGCGCGCTGATCGGCGGGCTGTTCGACATCTTTTTGTGGACGGCCGTGGCGGTTTACGTCGGCGTGATGATCTACCTTGGCGTCGCGCTGATACGGGGCAGGCGGCATCGTCGGGCGGAAGGCGGGCTGCAGGGCGAGCCATCGCGGGGGACGGAGGCAGGGTGGCGCGTTGCGCTGATCGCCTTTGCCGGGGCGACGGCGGTGATCCTGGCGGGCCTGTCCGCAGCCACCTGGTTCACCGATCGCAGTCTTGCCCGGGCGGCGGAGAAGCCGGCGATGGAGATCGAACTGATCGGCCATCAATGGTGGTGGGAGGTGCGCTACAGGGCGGCGACATCCAGCCTGATCGTGCGCACCGCGAACGAGTTGCACCTGCCGGTCGGGCGCACGACGCGAATTCTCCTGAAGTCAGACGATGTCATCCACAGCATGTGGATCCCGAACCTGGCCGGCAAGCAGGACCTGATCCCCGGCCGCGACACCGACCTGACGCTGCACCCGCTGCGCGCCGGCCTCTTTCGCGCGCAATGCGCGGAGTTTTGCGGGATGCAGCATGCGCGCATGGCGCTGGACGTGACGGTGGACACGGACGCCGACTTCGCCCGCTGGTATGCGGCGCAGATGAAGGCGCCGGCGCCCCCGACCGGCGGGCCGGCGCTGGCGGGATACCGGCTGTTCCAGACGCGGCAATGCGCGTCCTGCCATGCGGTCGCGGGGACGCCCGCGTCCGGATCGGTGGCGCCCGATCTTAGCCATGTCGCGAGCCGGCGGACGATCGCGGCGGGCACGCTGCGCATCAGCCATGCGAACATGATGCGGTGGATCGAGGACCCGCAAGGGCCCAAGCCCGGCAACAACATGCCCAAGGTGCCGCTGACCCCGGCCGAGTTGGGCGCGCTCACGGCCTATATGGAGACGTTGCGGTGAACGCCCGATCCGATCCCGCCGACTATCTGCGCGATGGCCCCAACCTGACGGGCGCGGCGCTGCACGAGAAGCTGGCTTATACCTGGCGCGACGGGCCCGGGTTGCTGGGCTGGATGCGCAGCGTCGACCACAAGTCGATCGGGCGGCGCTATCTGGTGACGGCCATCGTCTTCCTGGCCCTGGGCGGGGTGCTGGCGCTGCTGATGCGGTTGCAGCTGTCGGGACCCGAGCGCGGGCTGATCGGGCCGGATCGCTACAACCAGATATTCACCATGCACGGGACCACGATGATGTTCCTGTTCGCGGTGCCGGTCATGGATGCGATGGCGATCTACCTGATCCCGCTGATGCTGGGGACGCGCAACATCGCCTTCCCGCGCCTCAACGCCTTCAGCTACTGGATGTATCTGGCGGGCGGCACGCTGCTGTGGATCGCCTTCATCCTGAATGTCGGGCCGGATGCGGGCTGGTTTTCCTACGTGCCGCTGTCGGGGCCGGAATATTCACCCGGTAAGCGCGTCGACATCTGGGCGCAGATGGTGACCTTCACCGAGGTCGCGGCGCTTGCCGTGGCGGTGGAGATCACCGCGACGATCCTGAAGCAACGCGCGCCGGGCATGACGCTGTCGCGCATCCCGCTCTTTGCCTGGGCGATGCTGATCGTGTCGCTGATGGTGATCTTCTCCATGCCCTCGGTCGCGCTGACGTCGGGGATGCTGCTGTCGGACCGACTGGTGGGCACCCAATTCTTCAACAGCTACGAGATGGGCGACGCGCTGCTGTGGCAGCATCTTTTTTGGTTCTTCGGCCATCCGGAAGTCTACATCATCTTCCTGCCGGCGACCGGCTTCGTCAGCGAGATCGTGCAGACCTTCACCGGACGGCAGACCTTCGGCTATGCGGCGATTGTGTTGGCGCTCTGCGCGACCGGGCTGCTCGCCTTTGGCCTGTGGGTCCATCATATGTTCGCGACCGGCCTGCCGCGCCTGGGCTATGCCTTCTACACTTCGGCGAGCATGGCGGTATCGGTGCCGGCGGGCATCCAGATATTCTGCTGGATCGCGACGATCTGGACCGGACGCCCGCGCTTCGCCGTGCCGATGCTGTGGGTGGTGGGGTTCATCGTCACCTTCGTCGTCGGCGGGCTGACCGGCGTCATGCTCGCGAGCGTGCCGATCGACCTGCAGGTGCATGACACTTATTTCGTGGTCGCCCATTTCCATTATGTGCTGATCGGCGGGTCGGTCTTCCCGCTGCTGGGCGCGATCACCTACTGGTTCCCCAAGATCACCGGGCGGCTGATGTCGGAACGGGTCGGCAAGATCGGCTTCTGGCTGAGCTTCATCGCCTTCCACGTGACCTTCTTCCCCATGCACCTGCTGGGGATGGAGGGCATGCCCCGGCGCGTCTACACCTATCCCGCCGGCATGGGGTGGGAGACGCTCAACCTTCTGTCCTCGATCGGCGCGGCGGTCTTCGCGGCGAGCATCCTGATCTTTGTCGGCAACGCCGCCTTCTCGCTCGTGCGGGGCGAGCGGGCATCGGCCAACCCCTGGGGCGCCGCCGGCCTGGAATGGGCGACCACCTCGCCCCCGCCCCAATATAATCATGCGCATATTCCGATCGTGGGCGACAACACGCCGCTCTGGGCGGAGGAGCGCCAGGTCGCCTACGGTCTGCGCGTCGAGGATCGGGAAACGCTGCTCACCACCGTGATCGAGGCGCGGCCTGACCTGCGCGAGCCTTCGCCCAAGCCCACGCTCTGGCCGCTGATCGCCGCCGCCGCGACCACGGTCATGTTCATCTGCTCCATCTTCACGCCCTGGGCGGTGGCGATCGGTTCCGTGCCGATCGGCGCGGCGTTGATTGCCTGGTTCTGGCCCAAGGACCGGGGCCCCGAAGGCGAGCCGGTGATCGACTGATGGAACAGCCCCGCTTCTCGACCGACCTTGCGCCCCTGCCGACCTACGGGTTCGGCCATCGATCGCTGACCTGGTGGGGGATCATCGCCTTTTTCCTGATCGAAGGGACGGCCTTCGCGCTGGCGGTCGGCGTCTATTTCTACCTGCTGAACCAGGAACGCTATTGGCCGCCGCCGCCCTTCCAGCCGCCCGATCTGCTGGCCGGCACGCTCTTCACCATCCTCATCCTGCTGAGCGAACTGCCCAACACGCTGGTGAAGGCGGCGGCGGAAAGAGAGGATCTGCCGCGCACGCGCCGGCTACTGATCCTGTTGAGCCTGATCGGCCTCGCCCTGCTGGTGCTGCGCGCGTTCGAATTCAATTCGCTCAACATCTTGTGGACGCAAAATGCCTATGGGTCGGCGATCTGGCTGCTGCTGGTGCTGCACACGACGCATATCGGCACGGATTGGGTCGACACGCTGGTGCTGACCGGCCTTATGCACACCAAGCATGGCAGCGAAGGGCGACGTTTCGTCGATTGTTCGGAGAACGCCGTCTATTGGCGCTTCGTCTGGCTGTTGTGGCTGCCCATCTATGTCGTGCTCTACTGGCTGCCGAGGCTGGTCAACTGATGCCCCGCTTCAATCTTCTCGAACGGCCGCAGCCGATATTGGGCATATTGCTGATCGTCGCCGGCTGGGCGCTGTCGCACCAGGTCGGCAGCGACAGCGTGCTGGACGACTGCACCCGGCGGGGCGGTGGTTTCGTGGTGCTGGTCTCGCTGCTCGGACTGCTGCTGGCTGTTGTAGGCGGGCTCTATTGCCTGCGATCCTGGCGCGGGGTCGAATGGAGCGGACGCCGCTTCCTGGGCATCGTCGGGCTGTTGCTGGCGCTGATCGCCGGTTTCGCGATCCTGCTGCAATTGATGGCCGGGTTGATCCTTCCGTCATGCGCCGCCTGATCCTCCTCGTCAGCGCCTCCGCCCTGCTGCCAGCGTCTCCGGCGATGGCGCATGGCGGGCATGTGCATGGCATCGGCTGGACGCTGAGCCCCGAGGTGGTGCTGCCGCTGGCGGTGACGCTGCTGCTCTACGGCGTGGGGCTGGCGAGGTTGCTCGGCCGCAGCCGCCATGCGCGCGGCCTGCTGGTTCGTCGCGCGCTGCTGTTCCTGGCCGGCTGGCTGATCCTGGCGGGCGCGCTCACCTCGCCCCTGCATGAGGCGGGCGAGGTGAGCTTTGCGCTGCATATGGTCGAGCATGAGCTGATCATGCTGCCGGCGGCGCTGCTGCTGGTGGCGGCACGGCCGGGGCCGGTGCTGCTCTGGGGCCTGCCTGCGGGCGGGCGGCGGATGATCGGGGCGGTCGCGCGTGTGCCCTTATGGCGCGGGCTCGCCAACCCGTTCGTCGCCACGCTGCTCCAGTCGGCGGCGCTGGTCGTCTGGCACATGCCGGCGCTGTTCGACCGCGCCGTCACGTCCGAAGGCTGGCATGTGGCCCAGCATCTGAGCTTCGTCGCCACCGCCTTGCTGTTCTGGTGGGCGATGCTGCCACAGGGGCAGGACCAGGCGCGACGGCTGACGTCGGCGGTCTGCCTGTTCGTCACATCGATGGTCGGCGGCGGCCTGGGCGCGCTGATGGCGCTGGGGGCAAGCCCCTGGTATGAAGCCTATGTGCGCATGGGCATGACGCCCTTCGGCCTGACGCCGGCCGAGGACCAGCAACTGGCGGGGCTGGTCATGTGGGTGCCGGGCGGGCTGTTCCACCTGGGCGCGGCATTGGTCTTCCTGGGCCGCGCGCTAGGGTCAGCCCCAGAAAATCTCGACGATGGTGTAACCCGCCGTCGCAAGACAGCCTAGAACGACCAATGCGGCGACCCATCCCTGCCACCGGGCTTCATGCGCATGCGGCGGGTCGGGCCAGTCGTCGCGGCGCTCCTGTCTTTCCGAAAGCATGGATATTCTCCTTCCGATGTCGGTCGAACGGTCGATCCCTGGGGGAGAATGATCGGCGTGGCGGAACGCTCCCGCTGCTGCTTGCCTGCCTTGCGCTCGCCGCCTGCGGGCCAGCGGCGAAAGGGCCCGATCTCGTCTTCATTTCGGACGAGACGGCCAATGTCGTGCATGTGGTGGACGGTGCGTCCGGCACGGTCGAAGGCGAGATGAAGACCGGCGCGCGGCCGCGCGGCATGGCGCGATCACCCGATGGCCGCACGCTCTATGTCGCGGCGAGCAACGCCAATCGCATCGAAGCCTGGGACGTGCGATCCCGCCGCCGGCTGCGCAGCTACCCCTCCGGCAGCGATCCCGAGCGCTTCGTCGTCAGCCCGGACGGGCGGATGCTCTATGTCGCCAACGAGGACCATAGCGCCGTGTCCTTCCTGAACCTTGCCAGCGGCAGGGTCGTGCGCGAGGTGAAGGTCGGCGCGGAGCCCGAAGGCATGGGGATCAGCCCTGACGGCCGGCTGCTGGTGGCGACATCCGAAGCGGCCAGCACCGCCCATTTCATCGACGCCGGGAGCGGGCGGCTGATCGACAGCGTCATGGTGGGGTCGCGCCCGCGCGATGTGCTGTTCCTGCAGGGCGGGCGGCAAGTGTGGGTGTCGTCGGAGCAGCGTGGCACCATCAGCGTCATCGACAGCCGAACGCGCCGCATCCTGCGCACGATCGACCTGGTCGCCGCCTTCCCCGATGTCGATCCGGCGCAGGCGGTGGAGATGGAAGTGACGCGCGATGGTTCGCGCGCCTTCGTCGCCATGGGACGGGGCAACCAGGTGGCGGAGATCGATCCCGCCAGCGGGAAGATCGTCCGGGCCTTTCCCACTGGCGAGCGCAACTGGGGCCTGGCGCTTTCGCCCGACGAGAGGCGCCTTTATGCCGCGAGCGGGCTGTCGGGCGACCTCACCATCATCGACCTGCGCGCGAACAAGGTGCTGCGGCATGTCCGCTTCGCCGGGCGTCCCTGGGGCGTGGAGGCGGTGGCGCGGTGACGCGCCGGATCGCCCTCCTGGCGCTGCTGCTGGCGGCCTGTCGTGGCGGCGAGCCGCCGGTGCTGACGGTTTGCGCCGATCCCAACAATCTCCCTTTTTCCAACCGCGCGGAACAGGGGTTCGAAAATCGCATCGCCCGCATGCTGGCCGACCGGCTCCATCGGCCGCTGCGCTATGTCTGGTGGGCGCAGCGGCGCGGCTATGTGCGCAACACGCTGGGGCAGGGCAGATGCGACCTGTGGCCCGGCGTCGCGGCGGGGGTGGAGATGCTGGCGACGACGCGGCCCTATTATCGGTCGAGCTATATGTTCGTTACGAGGGCCGACCGAGGTCTGGCGGGGCTGACGCTGGACGATCCCCGGCTCAAGCGGCTAAAGATCGGCGTCCAGCTGGTCGGCGACGACGGCATGAACACGCCGCCCGCCCATGCGCTGGCGCGGCGGGGGCTGATCGATCAGGTGAGGGGCTATATGGTTTACGGCGACTATAGCCGGCCCAACCCGCCCGTCGCGATCGTCGAGGGGGTAGCGAAGGGGGAGATCGACGCTGGCCTCGTCTGGGGGCCGCTCGCCGGCTGGGGCGCGAAGCGAGCACGGGTGCCGCTGCGGCTGGAGGCGGTGACGCCCTGGCTGGACGATGCGCAATGGCCGATGGTCTATGATATCTCGATGGGCGTGCGGAAGGACCAGCCCCGGCTCAAGGCCGCGATCGAAGCCGCGCTGGCCAAGGATGCGCCGCGCGTCCAGGCAATCCTGCACGACTATGGCGTGCCCCTGATCCACTGAGCCCGGTCCTGTCCCCCCTTGAAGGGGACAGAAATGCCGTTGCGCCTCTGCTAGCCTTTGTCCGCGAGGAGCCAGGAACCATGACGATTTCGACCCCCATCAGACGCCCGGATGCCTTCTTCATCGGGGGCGACTGGACCAGCCCATCGACCAAGAGCGCGCTTCATGTTCTGGACAGCGCGACCGAGGAAACCGTCATCTCCGTCGCGGAGGCGCAGGCGGCGGATATGGAGCGCGCGGTCGCGGCCGCTCGCCGCGCCTTCGACGAAGGACCCTGGCCGCGCATGACGCCCGCCGAACGCGCGCCCTTCCTCAAGCAGATAGCGGACGGATGGCGCGCCCGCGCGGATGCGCTCGCCGATTACTGGACGGCGGAGGCGGGCGTGCTGCGGTCGATGTCGGCCTATGGCGCGCATGGGGTGGCCGCGACCTTCGATTATTATGCGTCGCTGGCGGACAGCTATGAATGGGTGAGGCACGCGGGGACGCAGATGAGCCCGCACGCGCTGATCGTCAGCGAGCCGGTGGGCGTCGTCGCCGCGATCGTGCCGTGGAACGGACCGGCGGCGCTGATATCGGTCAAGGTCGCGCCGGCGCTGATTGCGGGCTGCACGGTGATCGTCAAGGCATCGCCCGAAGCGCCCACGGCGGCCTATCAGTTCGCGGAGATCTGCGAGGAGATCGGCCTGCCGCCCGGCGTCGTCAATGTGGTGACGGCCGACCGCGAGGTTTCCGAACTGCTCGTGCGCAATCCCGGCGTCGACAAGGTGTCCTTCACCGGGTCGACGGCGGCGGGCAAGCGCATCGCGTCGATCTGCGGCGAGCGCATCGCGCGCGTCACGCTGGAACTGGGGGGCAAATCGCCGGCGCTTGTGCTGGACGATTATGATGTCGCGGAAGCCGCTGCGATCCTGGCGCAGACGACGCCGGTGCTGAACGGCCAGGTCTGCGCTGCCCTCACCCGCGTGATCGTCAGCAAGCAGCGGCATGACGCGATGACGCAGGCGCTGGCCGATGCCTTTTCCCGGATCAAGGTCGGCGACCCGCGCGACCCGCAGAGCCAGATGGGACCGCTCGCTTCGGCGCGGCAGCGCGACCGGGTGGAATCCTATCTGCGCCGCGCGCGCGAGGACGGGGCGCAACTGGCGATCGGCGGCGGGCGCCCGGCGCATCTGGACAAGGGCTATTATATCGAGCCGACCGTCTATGCGAATGTCGGCAATGACATGACGATCGCGCGGGAGGAGATATTCGGCCCGGTCGTGTGCGTCATCCCCGCCGCCGACGAGGCGCAGGCGATCGCCATCGCGAACGACACCCATTATGGGCTGAATTCCTGCATCTTCACCAACGATCCCGACCGCGCCTATGCCGTTGGGCGGCAGATCCGCGCCGGGGTGGTCGGGCATAATGGCTTTACCGTCGACTGGACGCTGCCCGGCGGCGGCTTCAAGCAGTCGGGCATCGGCCGCGAAGGCGGGGTGGAAGGCATGGAAGCCTATATCGAGACCAAGACGATGCATTTGCGGGGTGCGCCCACGGTCGCCTGATCGGCTCCCATTCGGAGCGGCGCCCGACGGCATTGCGGCCGGGGTCGCTCCACGTTACTCTTCCGCCTGGACAGGAGAGGATGGCCGCCCAGGTGGAAGGATCGGAGCATGCCTTGGAACGGGACGCGGGCGCACCCGCCGCTTCGCTGCTGCTCGGTCGGCTGATCGAGCGGATCGGCGGCGCTGGTTTCGAGGACGCGCTGCTCGATTTTCTCGGCACGGCCTATGATGTCGAGCATTTCCTCATCTATCGGATGGCGTCCCATCATCCCACGCAGATATTGATGGCCAGTCGCGGGGCGCAGGATTATCTGCAATGGGCGAGCCGGCATTTCCTGGATCGCTATGTCGAGGTCGATCCGCTCCGGTCGGCCATCCGCACGGCGGCCGCCAGCGATTCACCCCGCCTTTTCCGCACCGAAGTCGACGCGATGCCGCATCGCGCGCTGTTCCTGAAGCCATCGGGCGAGGACAGGCCGAAGGAACGGGTCATCGTGTCGGGCCGGGCCGCCGGGACGATGCTGGCGATCAGCCTGATCCGGCCGGCGCATCGGGGCATGCTGAAGGCCGAAGCGGCGTCGCACATGCTGCAGACCTTTCCGCTGCTGCTGCCGATGATCGGCCGGCATGAGCAGCTGCGCCTGCGGTCGGGGGCAGGGGACAGCGTCTTTTCCTCGGTCGAACAGATCGAACAGGGGCTCGCCCGCGCCGACGCCGGCCTTTCGCGGCGCGAGACGCAGGTTTGCGCCCGCATGATCTATGGCATGTCCGCGCAGGGGATCGCGATCGACCTGGATGTCGGCACGGAATCGGTCGTGACCTACCGCAAGCGCGCCTATCGCCGCTTGGGCATTGCCAGCCAGTTCGAACTGGTCCGCTGGTACATGAGCGAAGCGTCACGCCCCAACTGATCGCGCGCGTTCCCCCGCCATGGGGACAGAAAAGCCCGCTGCCGCCCGTTATGGCATTGGCAGAGAGAGGCCATGTCGCGCGCGCGTCCCGATGGGGCGAGCGTCGCGACCAGAGGGATGCACATGAACGCGATGAACAATCCGCCCCCATTCGATCCGGAAAAGCTGCGCGAGAAATATCGCGCCGAACGCGACAAGCGCCTGCGGCCCGACGGCAATTCGCAATATATCGCGATGGACGGGGCGCTGCGCCATTTCCGCGATGATCCCAATGCCGACCCGAACTTCTCCCGCGCGCCGCTGACCGACGAGGTCGAAGTGGTGATCGTGGGCGGCGGCTTCAGCGGTTTGCTTGTCGGCGCGCGGCTGCGCCAGCAGGGCGTCGAGCGCATCCGCATCATCGAGCGGGGCGCCGAATTCGGCGGCGTCTGGTATTGGAACCAATATCCCGGCATCGCCTGCGACGTCGAAGCCTATACCTATCTGCCGCTGCTGGAGGAAACCGGCTTCATGCCGAAGCGGCGCTATTCGCCGGGCGAGGAGATTCGCGCCTATTGCAAGCAGATCGCCGAGCAGTTCGATCTCTATCGCGACAGCTGTTTCCAGACATCGGTCACAGGCATGGATTGGGACGAGGGGCAAGGGCGCTGGACCGTCAGCACCGACCGCGACGATGCCATTCGCGCCAAATTCGTGGTGGTGGCCAATTTCGCGTCGCTCAACCGCGCCAAGCTGCCCGGCGTTGCCGGCATCACCGACTTTTCGGGCAAGAGCTTTCACACCAGCCGCTGGGATTATGACTATACCGGCGGCAGCGCCGAGGGCGGTCTGGACCGGCTGGGCGACAAGGTGGTGGGCGTGATCGGCACCGGCGCCAGCGCGGTGCAGGTGATCCCGCACCTGGCGCAGGGGGCAAAGCAGCTTTATGTGTTCCAGCGGACGCCGCCGTCCATCGACATTCGCGGCGACCGCCCGACCGATCCCGAATGGGTCCGATCGCTGGAGCCGGGCTGGCACCGCAGGCGCGTCGAGAATTTCAATATACTGACGTCGGGCGGCTATGCCGACGAGGATCTGGTGCAGGATTCGCTGACCCAGAGCGTCGCAAGCGTCAACAATCGCATCCGCCTGCTCCGCGAAGCGGGGCATGTCGTGGAGAATATCGGCGAATTCCGGCAGATGGCGGACTTCGAGAAAATGGAGCAGATCCGCGCGCGGGTGGACGCCGTGGTGGAGAACAAGGCATGGGCGGAGCAGCTCAAGCCCTATTATGACCAGTTCTGCAAGCGACCCTGCTTCCATGACGAATATCTGGACAGCTTCAACCGGCCCAATGTCACGCTGGTCGACACGGACGGCAAGGGCGTGGAGCGTATCACCCGCAACGGGGTGGTGGCGCGCGGGCAGGAGTTCCGGCTGGACTGCCTGATCTACGCAACCGGCTTCGACGTGTTCGTCAGCTTCGACAAGCGCATCGGCTATCCCATTCGCGGCCGGGACGGCACCGAATTGTCAGCCAGCTGGGTCGCCGGGGCGAAGACCTTCCAGGGCCTGATGAGCCATGGCTTTCCCAATTGTTTCGTCATGTCGATGGTGCAGTCGGGCCGCACCTTCAACAATGTCCATCTCTATACGGAAATGGCCCAGCATATCGCCTATGTCATCGGCGAGGCGCGCGAGCGGGAGTTGGACATGGTGGAGCCCAGCGTCGCCGCGCAGGAAGCATGGCTGGACGAGATCGACCGGCTGGCCCCCAACCAGCAGGCTTTCCTGCGGGAGTGCACGCCCAGCTACACCAATCTGGAAGGGGACATCAAAGCCTTCAATCCCCGCAACCTGCCCTATGGCGGCGGGTCGGTCGCCTATTTCTCCCTGCTCGCCCAATGGCGCGCGGCGGGCGACATGCCGGGCCTGGAGCAGCGGGCGCTGGCGCGGGCCTGACGTGGCATCGGATGAGGTGGGAGGAGAAGGGGATGGACCTGCCCAGCGACGCGCGGCGCCAGCCTGACCGGCTGCCCTTTGCCGGCATCGCGCCGATGCTGCAGCAAGGGGTCGACCAGCAGTTGATGGCCGGTGCCGTCACCCTGGTCTGGCAGCGGGGAGAGCTGGCGCATGCGGGCGCGGTCGGCTGGCGCGATGTCGCCGCGCGCGATCCGATGCGGCCGGACGCTCTGTTTCGCATCGCATCCATGACCAAGCCGATCGTGTCGCTGGCGGTGATGATGCTGGTGGAGGAAGGCTGGCTGCGGCTCGACGATCCGGTCAGCCGCTGGATCCCCGAGCTGGGCGACATGCAGGTGCTGATCGATCCGCTAGGCCCCCTGGACGCTGTCCGGCCATCGTCCCGCGCGATCACGATCGAGGATCTGCTCACGCATCGGTCCGGGCTCGCCACCGCCTATACCGCTTCCGGTCCGCTGGGCGCGGCCTATGCCGAACGACTGGGCATGGCGCTGCTGGACCCGCGCGGGCCGGACATGTGGCTTGCCGCGCTGGGCGACCTGCCGCTGATCGCCGAACCGGGCGAGCGCTTCACCTATTCGGCGGGCATCGATGTGCTGGGTTGCCTGCTCGCGCGCGTCGAAGGACGGGCGTTGAGCGAGATCGTGCAGCGGCGGATCTTCGACCCGCTCGGCATGGTCGACACCGGCTTCTGGGTGCCGGCGGACAAGCGCGACCGGCTTGCCCTGCTGTATCGGGCCTGCCCGGAGGGTGGGGCGTTGCAAGATATATCGCTGCCGCTGTCGGACGGGCCGCCGCTGTTCGAAAGCGGCAGCGGGGGGCTTTTCTCCACCGCCCCCGATTATCTGCGTTTCGCTCGTCTGCTGCTGCGGCGGGGTGAGGTGGACGGGGTGCGGCTGGTGCGGCCGGAGACCGTCGATCTCATGGCCCGCAACCGCCTCACGCCCGCACAGCGCGCCATGCCCTTTCCAGCCGTGGCGGGGGCCTGGAGCAGCTGGGGCTTTGGCCTGGGCCTGTCGATGATGCTGGATCCAGATCGCAGCCCCGTGCCCCGGCTCGGTGGGCAGCTACACCTGGCCGGGAGCCTTTGGCAGCTGGTGGCTGGTCGACCCCGCGCGCGAGCTGGTGCTGGTCTATATGATGCAGGACTATATGCCGCTCTCATCCGACCGGCTGGGCGATGTCGCGGAGACGCCACGGGCCGACGGCCGTGTGACGGCGCGGCAATTGCTGGGGCGCTTCCAGCGCCAGGCATATGCGAGCGTGGATGGGTAGGGTCAGCGCCGGCTGGCAAGGGTGAAGCTGATTGGGCGGATTGCCTGTCTGGTGACCCCTACGGGAATCGAACCCGTGTTTCAGCCGTGAGAGGGCCGCGTCCTGACCGCTAGACGAAGGGGCCATGCGCCGCGCGAGGCAGCGAACAGGCGGTGGCGTTTAAGAGGCCGCCCGGTCCGCGTCAAGCAAAACCGATCCGGCGATGATGGGCAAGAAAAAACCACCCCATGCATACGCACGGGGTGGCCAAGGTTCAGGGAGGAGACGCCTCCAAAGGGGGGAGGCGCCCATACGACACACCCGAAAGGGGGGCAGGTGCGCCGCATGTTCGATAAATAAAGAAGGTCGCCCTCACTTTCAAGTGGCAAGGGGAAACCTTTTTCCGCAATGCACTGATTTAGGTTAGATATTGCGGCTCAGGCGTCGGCGGCTTGTGCAGGGGCCGGGACGGAAATCGGGCCTTTCCCTTGGGCTACCTGAGATTCGAACACTTCGCGCATCAGCTGCAGCGAAAAAAGATGCGCGTAAATCAACGGGAGCATGCCGTTCTGGCTGATCTTGCGCAGCTGGTCGCCCCGCATGTCGCGCAGCTTTTCCTCATTCACCATGCGGAAGCCGCGATAGACGAAGGGCTGGTCGTTGCCCGGCACCTGGATGGCGACCTCACCGTCCATCAGCAGATCGAGGTCGGTCAGGTCCTTCATGAACTGGCCGGTGCGCGCGGCGGCCTGTTCGAAATCCTCGCAGAATTTGAGCACGCCCTGGGTCAGTTCGCTGGGCTGGCCATCCTCGAACAACGGCTGGCCATCCTCGAACTCGCCGACCGCCTCGCTCGTCGGGTCGAAGCAGAGCGACAGCTCATCGCTGTCGGGGCGCAGCTTTGCCAGCATCCAGGGATAGCGGCGCACATAGGCGGGGACATAGGCGGGGCCGCGCAGCTTGCCTTCATCGTCGAGGAAGGTGTTGACGCCTTCGTTGAGGCCCATCAGCGCCAGCGGAACCGGCTCATCGCCGGCCGAGAAGATGATCGGCACGAAACGCTGCGCGGCGACGAATTCGTCGACGGTCAGCGGAACGGCATGCTGCTTCACCAGGAAGGGCGCGGCTTCGACCGAACGGCTGCGCCAGCTGGCATGATCGACGCTGCTGAGCGGGGTCAGATCGTTATAGAAAACCGGAAGGCCATTGGCGGGCGCGCTTGCCATGATGCGTGATCCATTTCTGTCAAAAGCGGACGCGTGCAGAACGCCGCCTGTCCTAAAAACTGGACGTGGGCGATATAGGCCTTGGGCCCCCCAGGCAACCGCTTTGTCGGCGCGGCGGGCAGGGGAAAAGCTCTGTCGGGCCGTCAGCCTTCGTCCGCGCGCGGGATCAGCTTGTCGGGGTTCATGATGCCGTCCGGATCGAACGCCGCCTTGATGGCGCGCAGGGCGTGCAGGCGTGCCGGGCTGGCGAGCCGGCCAAGCTCCGCGCGCTTCATCTGGCCGATGCCATGTTCAGCCGAAATGGAGCCGCCGGCCGCTACCACCGCGTCATGGACGAAGGCGCTGATCGTCTTGCCCTGCGCCGCGATCCAGGCGGGACCATCGCGGGTGCCCTTTGGCGCGCGCACGTGGAAATGGACGTTGCCGTCGCCCAGATGGCCGAAGGAGGACGCGGTGGTGCCGGGAAAGGCCTGTTCCGCCGCCGCTGCCGCGTCGATCATGAAGGCTGGCATCCGCGCGACGGGCACGCTGATGTCATATTGCAGCGCGGGACCCTGCGCCCGTTCGGATTCCGAGAGCGATTCGCGCAGGCGCCAGAACGCGTCGGCCTGCGCCTCATTGGCGGCAATCGCCGCGTCGAGTGCGATGCCCTGGTCCAGCGCGTCGGCGAGCGCGCTCTCCAGCCGTTCGGTGGGGCCGGGATCGCGCCGATCGCCATGATCGACCTCGATCAGCACATGCCAGGGCGTGCGCGTTACAATCGGGCAACGGGTGCCGGGGATGTGGGAAAGAACGTGGCCGAGGCCGTCGTCGGCGATCACCTCGAACCCCTCGACGCTGTCGCCCAGCCGCGCTTCGGCGAGGCGCAGCAGGGCGAGGGCATCGGCCGGCGATTCCACCCCGACCCAGCCGACCGCGCGCGCGGCGATCGCGGGGACAAGGCGCAGCGCGGCGGCGGTGACAATGCCCAGCGTGCCTTCGGCGCCGATCAGCAGCTGCTTGAGGTCATAGCCGCGATTATCCTTCTTGAGAGCATCCAGCCCGTCGAAGATGCTGCCGTCGGGCAGGACGGCCTCGATCCCCTCGACCAGCGCGCGCATCGTGCCGTGGCGCAGCACCTGCGTGCCTCCCGCATTGGTCGAAATGAGGCCGCCGATGGTCGCCGACCCCTTGGCGCCGAGGCTGAGCGGGAAGCGCCGTCCGGCGGCCTCCGCCGCATCATGCAAGGTGGCCAGGATCACCCCGGCCTCGCACAGGGCGAGATTGTCGTCGGGCGACAGCGAGCGGATGCGGTTCATCCGTCGCAGCGACAGGATCAGCGCCGATCCGTCCGCCGGGGGGGTGGCGCCGCCGACCATGGAGGTGTTGCCGCCCTGGGGCACCAGCGGCACGCGCAGATCGGCGGCCAGCGTGACGGCGGCGGCTACCTCCTGCGTGGAGGCCGGTTGCAGGATCGCGGCGGCCGCGCCATGGAAACGGCCGCGCCAGTCGGTGAGCCAAGGGGCGATATCGTCGGCATCGGTGACGACGCCCTTGGGCCCGAGCAGCGCCTGGAACCGCGCAATGATGTCTTGTCCTATCATGGGACGATGCTATGCCTCGGAATTCATCGACGGTTCAACCATCGGCCGATAGCGTTCCAGCCCCAAAAGGGGTCCGTCTTGCTTCATTCCGTCCTGTTGCTTCTGATCGCGCCCGATGGCGAAGCCGTGCGGATGGCGCAGCTGACGATCGAGCAACGGGTCATCATCCGCGTACCCATGGCCAGGAAGGGCAAGGCGCCGGCGCGAATCACGCCGCAGGCGCGCGAGGCGTGGAAGGAGAAGAAGGGGCCGCGCTGCGTCGCGCTACGCTCGATTCGCTCGGCCAGCGTGGTGGTGGAAAATGGCGTGGACCTGCTGCTGGCCGACAATCACCGCTACCGGGCGCGGCTGGAGCGGGGGTGCAGTTCGATGGGCTTTTATTCAGGCTTCTACGTCGAACCGGACGAGGATGGGTCGCTCTGTTCGGGGCGAGATCAGCTGCAGGCGCGTAGCGGCCTGAGTTGCGGCATCGACAGCTTTCGCCGGCTGGAAGAGGCCGATCCGGACGATTAAGGGTGAAGCGCACGCACGCCCGATGCGCGATTTCCTTGACAAGAAGCCGATATTTCCGCAAGGCGCGCGCGATTTCCGCTATGTGTCTGCGCACGGCGGACAGCCTCTGTGTCCCGGACAATTGAATGACTTTTGCCGATCTCGGCCTTTCCGACGAATTATTGAAGGCCGTTAGCGAGGCCGGATATGACACGCCTACGCCGATCCAGGCGCAGGCGATCCCGCCCGTGCTGATGATGAAGGACATTATCGGCATCGCCCAGACGGGCACCGGCAAGACGGCAAGTTTCGTGCTGCCGATGATCGACATCCTGGCCCATGGCCGCGCCCGCGCGCTGATGCCGCGATCGCTGATCCTGGAACCGACGCGTGAACTCGCCGCCCAGGTAGCCGAGAATTTCGAGAAATACGGCAAATATCACAAGCTCAACATGGCGCTGCTGATCGGCGGCGTGCAGATGGGCGACCAGCTCAAGGCGCTGGAAAAGGGCGTCGACGTGCTGATCGCGACGCCGGGCCGCTTGATGGAC
>DATEJA010000194.1:0-7533 GCA_035278405.1 Sphingobium sp.
CCCGTGGGCACCATCCTCGACGCGGAAGCCTTCCGCTTCCAGCCCTGGCCCAAGGATCTGGTCGAACAGGCCTATTATATCCAGGGCCAGGCCGATCCCGCCAAGCTGGTGGGCAGCGTCGTGCGCACCGCCATCTCCGCCGGCCAGCCGATGACGGTAGGTTCGGTGATCAAGCCGGGCGATCGTGGCTTCCTCGCCGCCGCGCTCGGGCCGGGCATGCGCGCCGTGACGGTGCCGGTGTCGGCGCAAAGCTCGGTCGCGGGCTTCGTCTTCCCGGGCGACCGCGTCGACCTCATGCTGACGCAGAGCGTCAATGGCGGTGGCGACGGCGAACCGCTCAAGGTCTCCGAAACCATCCTGCGCAACCTGCGCGTGCTCGCCACCGACCAGCGCATGGACGCGCTGGGCGCCGACGGCAAGCCGGTCGTCCAGACCTATTCCAACGTCACCATCGAAGTGACGCCCAAAATCGCGGAGAAGATCGCGGTGGCGCAGACCATCGGTTCGCTCTCCATGTCGCTGCGCTCGATCGCCGACAATGCGTCCGACCTTGATGCCGCCATCGCCGGCGCCGATGTCGACCTGCCCGACGGCGCCAATCCGAACGCGGAAAAGAAGATGATCGCCCATCTCGCCGCTCGTCCGGTCGACAAGGGCAGCACCTATTCCACCGGCGCCGACGTATCTCGCTACCAGCGCAGTTCCGTCCCCGCCAAGCCGCTCCAGGGCCCTGCCATGGCCGCTGCCGTGCCCGCGGGGGGCGCTGCGGCCGGCACCGGCGGCGTCAGCGGCCCTGTGATCCGCATTGCCCGTGGCACCAGCGTGACCGTCGTTCCGGTCGGGGGGAAGTAAGATGAAGCGTTTGAACATGCCCGCGGGCAAGGCGGCGGTGAAACCGCTGGTCGGCCCCGCGATCGCGCTGGGCCTGGCCATCGCCATGGCCGCCACGCCGACCACCGCGCTCAATGCCGCGCCCGCATCGATGCAGGACAACGCGATCCTGATGTCGGTCGGCGGCAGCAAGGTCGTGAACCTCTCGGCCAAAATGTCCGACGTGGTGATCGCCGATCCCAACATCGTCGACGTCCATGTCCGCGCCCAGAACCAGCTCTACCTGATCGCCAAGGCGCCGGGCGAAACCACCGTCTTCGTCACCGCGACCAACGGCAAGGTGCTGTTTTCCGGCACCGTGCGCGTCGGCAACAACCTCACCAGCATCGATGATATGCTGAAGCTGGCGATGCCGGGCGCCGACATCGCGGTCAACAAGATGAACGGCATGGTCCTCCTGACCGGCACCATCGCCGCGCCCGAGGATGCGGCCGAAGCCGAGCGCCTGACGCAAGCCTTCGTCGGCAAGGACGTGACCGTGGTCAGCCGGCTGCGCACCGCGACCCCGCTGCAGGTCAACCTTCAGGTCAAGATCGCCGAAGTCAGCAAGGATATCGGCCACAAGATCGGCATGAACTGGAAAACGCAGGACTCCAGCGGCGGCAAGTGGGCCGGCGGCCTCGGCGGCGGCTCGCGCGACGCCATCACCTTCAACAGCGGCGGCGGCGGGACCTTCAACTTCGTCACCAACGGCGGCTACAGCATCGGCGGTGTCGCCCATGCGCTGGGCCTGGATATCGGCGCCGTGCTCGACCTCGCCGAATCCTCGGGCCTTGCCACCACCCTCGCCCAGCCGAACCTGACTTCGCTCTCGGGCGAAACGGCCAGCTTCCTGGCGGGCGGCGAATATCCCTACACCGTCAGCAACGGTACGCAGGGCAACAGCATCGAGTTCAAGCAATATGGCGTGCAGCTGGCCTTCACGCCGACCGTGCTGGCCGACGGCCGCATCTCGCTGCGCGTCCGCCCCACCGTGTCGAGCCTCGACTTTTCGGTCAGCAGCAGCGTCCCGGCCCTCCGGAGCCGGACGGCGGAAACCACCGTGGAACTGGGCTCGGGCCAAGCCTTCATGATCGCCGGCCTGCTCAGCAACGACACGGCCAACAATATCAGCAAGGTTCCGGGCCTCGGCAACCTGCCGATCCTGGGCAGCCTGTTCAAGTCGCGCAGCTTCCTGCGCCACGAAACCGAACTGGTGATCGTCGTCACCCCCTATCTGGTGAAGCCGATCAACGCGTCGGACGTGCGCCTGCCGACCGACGGCTTCCGCAACGCCAATGAAGGCCAGGGCCTCTTCCTGCAGCAGGGCAATGACGGCGTCAGCGGCGCCCGCGCGCCGATGCCGCACCGCGAGCCGATGGGGCCGGTCCCCATACCCGGACCGCAGGCCTCCGCCGCCACCCCGGTTCTCGCCAGCCGCGACGACACCAGCCGCAGCGGGGCCAAGCGTTCCGGCAAATCGGCCGCCGCGCCCGGCTTCAGCTTCTGACCGCAAGGACGACAGACATGACAAAGATGTCCCGCAAAGCCCTCGTCCGCCTCGGCGCCCTCGCCATGCTGGCGCTGCCGTTCGCGGCCCAGGCCAGGACCAACCGCAGCGTGGATTCGGTCCACCAGCCGGTGGTCAGCCACACCGCCTTCACCTATGATGTTCAGGCGAGCCCCGAAGGCGCCCTCTCCGCATCGGAAGCGCGCCGCCTCGACGACTGGTTCATGTCCATCGGCCTTGGCTATGGCGATCAGGTCGCGATCGTCACCGACGGCTGGTCGACGCCTTCGCTGCGTGACGGCATCGCCGATGTCGTCGCCCGCCACGGCATGCTGGTGGGTGAGGACAGCTCGGCCGCCGCCGGCGCCGCCCCCGATGGCAGCGTCCGCCTGATCGTGCGCCGCGCCACCGCCAGCGTTCCCGGCTGCCCCGACTGGTCGAGCAAGGCCGAGACGAGCATGAGTCTGGGCGCCTCCTCCAACTATGGCTGCGGCGTCAACAGCAATCTCGCCGCGATGGTCGCCAATCCCGAGGACCTGGTCCGTGGCCAGAGCAGCGACAGCGACCTGCGCACCGCCACCTCCGACCGCGCGATTTCGACCTATCGCAACAAGGCGCCGACCGGCTCGGGAGATCTCAAGACCCTGTCGGGAGGCCGCTGATCATGAACGCACCCTGGAAACCTGCCATGTCTGGACAGCGCGATGCCTTCCATGCCTTCGTCTGCGACGATCACAGCCACGACCTGCTCGCCATGGTCGCGGCCGAAATGGGCTGGGCTCCCGAAAAGGTGAACAAGGGGGGCATGCGCAATGCCGTGCAGAGCCTGTCGATCAGCGCCTCGCCCCAGATCCTGTTCGTCGACATGTCCGAAAGCGGCGATCCGCTCAACGACATCAACAGCCTGGCTGAAGTGTGCGAACCCGGCACGGTGGTGATCGCCGCCGGCCAGGTCAATGACGTGCGCCTCTACCGCGACCTCATCGCCAGCGGCATCCAGGATTATCTCCTGAAGCCCTTCGGCGCCGACCAGCTGCGCGACGCGCTGGCGCAGGCGCAGGCGGTCTTCTTCGCGCCGCGCGACGCCGCGCCCGAACGCCCGCACATGACCGCCGCCGTCATCGGCACGCGCGGCGGCGTCGGCGCCTCCAGCATCGCGACCTCACTCGCCTGGATGCTCTCGGCCAAGCAGAAGCGGCCGACCGCGCTGCTCGACCTCGACGTCCATTTCGGCACCAATGCGCTGGCGATGGACCTGGAACCGGGCCGGGGCCTTACCGACGCGATCGAAAATCCCAGCCGCATCGACGGCCTGTTCATCGAACGCGCGATGGTGCGGGCGAGCGACACGCTGGCCATCCTGTCGGCCGAAGCGCCGATCAGTCAGCCGATGCTGACCGATGGCGGCGCCTTCTACCAGCTGCTGGAGGAATTCCGCGCTGCCTTCGAGTGCAGCGTCATCGACCTGCCGCGCAACATGCTGATCCAGCATCCGCACCTGATGAGCGATGTCAATGTCGCGGTCGTGGTCACGGAACTGACACTGGCGGCGGCGCGCGACTCGATCCGCATCCTTTCCTGGCTGAAGACCAACGCGCCGCAGTCGCGCGTCCTGGTCGTCGCCAACCGCGTCCATGCCGGCGCGCAGGAAATCAGCCGCAAGGATTTCGAAACCTCGATCGAACGCAAGGTCGACATCCTGGTGCCCTTCGACCTGCGCGTCGCCGCCCAGTCGGCCAAGCTCGGCAAGACGATCGCCGAAACCGCCAAGGGCAGCAAGGTGGGCGCCGCCTGCGCCAGCCTGCTCGACGCGGTCGTCGGCGCGGCTGACGAGGCCGAAGCGGACGACGGCAAGGGGGCGAAGGCGAAGAAGAAGGGCGACTCCCTGCTCGGCAAGATCGGCGACCTCAAGAGCCTGATCCCCGCCCGCAAGGACAAGGCGACCGCTTGATTTTTGGGGCTTGAACATTTGCGATCGCGCCGCCTGCCGGTGGCGTGATCCCTTCACGGAACGAGCGATCACATGGGCAATGTCCTCCTGCTGACGATAATGGTGGCCAGCCTGCTCGGGCTGCTCCTGATGGCCTTCGCCGGTCCTTCGGCCGACAAGGCCAGCAAGCGTCGCGTCGCGCTGATCCGGGAACGCCATAGCGGATCGACCGACGCGCTGATGGAAGCGCGCATGCGCCGCGCCATCTCCAATCGTCAGACCGGCACCGAAATGAAGATGCTGGTGTCGCTGGTCCCCAATCCGGAAAATCTGGCCAAGCGCATCCGCATGACCGGCAAGAAGTGGACGGTCAGCCAATATATGACCGCCTGCGCCGTCATCGCGCTGGTCCTGTGCGCGATGATGTTCATTCGCGGCTTCCCGCCGCTGCTCGCGATCATGGTCAGCCTCGCTGCGGGCCTGGCCCTGCCCCATCTGTGGGTTGGCCGCCTCATCAAGAAGCGGGTGCAGAATTTCACCACCAAATTCCCCGACGCGCTGGAACTGCTGACGCGCGGCCTGCGCTCGGGCCTGCCGATCACCGAAACGCTCGGTGTCGTCGCCAACGAAGTGCCCGGCCCCGTGGGGGAGGAGTTCAAGCTCATCACCGAACGGATCAAGATCGGCAAGACGATGGACCAGGCGCTGCAGGAAACCGCCGATCGCCTGGGCACGCCCGAATTCCAGTTCTTCGTCATCAGCCTGGCGATCCAGCGCGAAACCGGCGGCAACCTCGCCGAAACGCTGTCGAACCTCGCCACCGTGCTGCGCCAGCGGTCGCAGATGAAGCTCAAGATCCGCGCCATGTCGTCGGAATCCAAGGCGTCGGCCTATATCATCGGCGCCCTGCCGTTCCTCGTCTTCGGCATGATTTGCTACATCAATTTCCACTATATGCTGCCCTTCTTCACCCCCGATCCGGCCGGCATCTTCGGCATGTCGACGATGCAGGTGATTGGCCTTGGCGGCATGTGCTGGATGGGCATCGGCGTCTTCATCATGGCGCAGATGATCAACTTCGAGATCTGACGGGGAAGAGACAGTCATGGAAACCGCTCCCGTCCCTGCCGGCACCCTCTTCGGGATGACCGCCACCGACTTCGGCACGCTGCTGGCCGCCGTCGCGACCATGGCGATGCTGTTCGCGCTCTATTCGGTCATGACCGTGCGCGATCCGATGGCCAAGCGCGTCAAGGCGCTCAACGAACGGCGCGAACAGCTCAAGGCCGGCATCACCGCCTCGACCGCGCGCCGCCGCGCCAAGCTGGTCAAGAAGAATCAGGCGACCGACCAGATGCGGTCCTTCCTCTCCAGCCTCAAGGTGCTGCAGGATGACCAGCTGAAGGACGCGCAGATCAAGCTCGCCCAGGCCGGCATCCGGTCGAAGGACTGGGCCGTCGCCGTCATCTTCGGCCGCATGGTGCTGCCGATCGTCATCGGCGGCCTGGCGGCGCTGCTGCTCTATGTCGTGGGCATGTTCCCCGACTGGGGCGGCGCCAAGCGCTTCATGGCCTTCGCCGGCGCGCTGCTCCTGTCCTACAAGGCGCCCGACCTCTTCCTCGACAACAAGATCCAGAAGCGCTCCGCCGCGATCCGCAAGGGGCTGCCCGACGCGCTCGACCTGCTGGTCATCTGCGCCGAAGCGGGCCTGACCGTCGACGCCGCCTTCGCCCGCGTGGCCAAGGAATTGGGCAAGGCCTATCCGGAGCTGGGCGACGAATTCCAGCTGACGGCGATTGAACTCAGCTTCCTCACCGAACGGCGCATGGCCTTCGAAAATCTCGCCAACCGGGTGAAGCTCGACGCCGTCAAGGGCGTGGTCACCACCATGATCCAGACCGAGAAATACGGCACCCCGCTCGCCTCGGCGCTGCGCGTGCTGTCGGCCGAATTCCGCCACGAACGCATGATGCGCGCCGAAGAAAAGGCCGCGCGCCTGCCCGCCATCATGACCGTGCCGCTCATCCTCTTCATCCTGCCGACGCTGTTCGTCGTCATCCTGGGCCCGGCGGCCTGCTCGATCAGCACGGCCTTCTGAACAAGCCAAGAGGGGAGAAGGGGAGTGCCGAAAGGCGCTCCCCTTTTTGACACGCGCCGCCTCCCCAATCACCGAGTTCCCGCTGCCTTGAGTCGGACCGGGCTTAGAAAGGAAGAGCAGGACCCCGGGTCAGGGCCGGGGTGACGAAGCAGGCGGGTTACGCCCCCTCAATCCCCCAAAATCACATCCACGCCCGCCCGCGCATGGATCGCCGTCCCGTCGTAAATCGGCAGCACATTGGCCTTCACGTCGACGATCATCTCCAGCTCGGTGCAGGCAAGGATCGCGGCCTGCACATTCTCCTTGGCGATGTCGGTCAGTTCCGAGCGCATATAGCGTTCCGAATCGCGGCTGACCTTGCCGATCGTCAGCTCCTCATAGACGATGCGGTCGATCCGCTCGGCCAGTTCCATGTCGGGCGGCAGCAGCGAAATGCCGTGCGCGACCAGCCGCTGGCGGTAGAATTTCTCGGTCATGACGTTGCGCGTGCCGATCAGCGCGGCCTTTTCGATGCCGTCCGCCTTCATCTTGCGCCCGACCGTGTCGGCGATGTTGATGATCGGCGTGTCGACCCCGGCCTGCACCTCGTCATAGACGCGGTGCATGGAGTTGGCGCAGATCAGCAGCGCGGCGGCGCCGGCCTGTTCCAGCCGCCGCGCGGACGCGGTCAGCACCTGCGCGGCATGGGCCCATTCCTCCTCCGTGGTGGACCGGCCGATATCGGCGAAATCCAGGCTTTCGATCAGCAGCGGCGCGCTGTGCTGCCCGCCCTTGGCGCGATACACGGCCTGGTTGATGATCTGATAATAGCGTGCCGTCGAGGTCCAGCTGAGCCCGCCGATCAGACCGAGTTTGCGCATCTACTGCCCTTAGCCCCACATATGCCGATGGCGGAGCGCACCACTCCGCCTCTTGGGCATAAGCGTTAGGCATGGCGCCGCCCATCGGCAAGCCCCTTCCCGCTAAGCTCGACGCATAGGCGCAGCGCCAGCAGCGTGCCGGCCGAGGCGGCGAGGCCGGCGGCGACGAGCAACCCCGTATTTTCCAGCAGGAAAGCGATGCCGCAGCCCGACCAGCCCGCCAGCCCCACGACCGCCGCCAGCCCGGCGGCCGCGCCCCCTGCCC
>DATEJA010000195.1:0-8183 GCA_035278405.1 Sphingobium sp.
CATGACCATCGATCTCTGGCTCGCCGCTTTCACCGCGACCGGGCTTCTCCTTTATCTGGTCGCCGTGCTTGCCCGGCCCGAGCGTTTTTGAAGGGAGCCCTGTCATGACGGTTCAGGGCTGGTTGCTCATCGCCATTTTCGTGGGGCTGCTGCTCGCGATCACCAAACCGATGGGGCTGTGGCTTTTTGCTCTTTATGAGGGGCGCCAGACGCCGCTGCATCGGCTGCTCGGCCCGGTCGAGCGGGGCTTCTACCGATTGTCCGGGATCGATCCGGCCGAAGAACAGGGCTGGCGGCGCTACGCCGTGCACATGCTGGTCTTCAACGCGGGGCTGCTGCTGCTGACCTATGCCCTGCTGCGCCTGCAGGGCCTGCTGCCCTTCAATCCGCAGCATGTCGCTGGAACGACCGGGCATCTCGCGTTCAACACGGCGGTCAGCTTCACCACCAACACCAACTGGCAAAGCTATGCGGGGGAATCGACCCTGTCGCACCTCAGCCAGATGCTGGGGCTGGTGATCCACAATTTCCTGTCGGCCGCCACCGGCATAGCGCTGGCGTTCGCCCTTTTCCGGGGCTTTGCGCGGCGCGGCGCGAAGACGATCGGCAATTTCTGGGCCGACATGACCCGCGTCACCCTTTATCTGCTGCTGCCGCTGTGCATCGTCTATGCCCTGTTCCTGGTCGCGAGCGGCGTGCCGCAGACACTGGCGGGCTCGGTCGATGTGACCACGCTGGAAGGGGCGAAGCAGACGCTGGCGCTCGGCCCGATCGCGTCGCAGGAAGCGATCAAGATGCTGGGGACGAACGGTGGCGGCTTCTTCAACGCCAACAGCGCGCATCCTTTCGAAAATCCCACCGCGCTGACGAATTTCGTGCAGATGCTCTCGATCTTCGCCATCGGCTTCGGCCTTACCTGGACCTTCGGCAAGGCGGTAGGCAATCCCCGCCAGGGCTGGGCTATCCTGGCGGCGATGCTGACGATCTTCCTGGTCGGTGTCACCGTCACCTATTGGCAGGAGGCAGCCGGCAATCCGGTGCTGCATGGTCTGGGCGTGGCCGGCGGGAATATGGAAGGCAAGGAGGTGCGCTTCGGAATCGCCGCGTCCGCGCTTTTTTCGGTGGTGACGACGGCGGCGAGCTGTGGCGCTGTCAACGCGATGCACGACAGCTTCACCGCGCTGGGCGGCATGATCCCGCTGTTCAACATCCAGCTCGGCGAGGTTGTTGTGGGCGGCGTGGGCGCCGGCATCTACGGCTTTCTGCTGTTCGCCATCCTCGCGGTGTTCGTGGCGGGGCTGATGGTCGGCCGCACGCCCGAATATGTTGGCAAGAAGATCGAAAGCCGGGAAGTGAAGCTCGCCGTGCTCGCGATCGCGGTGCTGCCGCTCGTCATATTGGGCTTCACCGCCATCGCATCGGTGACGCAGGCCGGGCTCGCGGGACCGCTCAACAAGGGGCCGCACGGTTTTTCGGAGATCCTTTATGCCTTCACCAGCGCGGTGGGGAATAATGGCTCCGCCTTTGCCGGGCTCAATGCCAACACGCCCTTCTACAATGGCCTGCTGGGGGTCGCGATGTGGGTCGGCCGCTTCTTCGTCATCATCCCGATGCTGGCGATCGCCGGCGGCCTGGCGGCGAAGAAATATACGCCGGAAACGGCTGGCAGCTTCCCCACCACCGGGCCGCTCTGGACCGGCCTCCTCATCGGCATCGTGCTGGTCGTGGGGGGGCTGACCTTCCTGCCTAGCCTCGCCCTTGGCCCGGTCGCTGATCATCTCGCGATGATTCGCGGCCAGCTCTTCTGAGAATCGGAGCAATTCATGGCACGCAAGGCGTCTCCGTCGATCTTCACCGCTGATCTGCTGGCCCCCGCCATTGCGGATGCGTTCCGCAAGCTTGATCCGCGACAGTTGGTCCGCAATCCGGTCATGTTCACGACGGCGGTCGTGGCGGTACTGCTGACGTTGCTGCTGGTCGTGGGGCGGGATGGCCTGGCAATCGGGTTCAAGCTGCAACTGGTCGTCTGGCTGTGGCTGACAGTGCTGTTCGGCACCTTCGCCGAAGCGCTGGCGGAGGGGCGGGGCAAGGCGCAGGCCGCCGCCTTGCGCGCGACCAAGGCCGACCTTACCGCCAAGCGGCTGCGCGGCGATGGGGGGCAGCATGACAGGGTGCCTGCCAGCGCGCTCAAGGTCGGCGACATCCTGCTGGTCGAAACCGGCGACCTCATCCCCTCCGACGGCGAGGTCGTGTCCGGCGTCGCGTCGGTCAATGAAGCGGCGATCACCGGCGAATCGGCGCCGGTCATCCGCGAGGCGGGGGGTGACCGATCGGCCGTCACCGCCGGCACGCGTGTGATTTCGGACGAGATCCGCGTGCGCGTCACCGTTCATCCGGGGCAGGGCTTTCTCGACCGGATGATCGCCCTGGTCGAAGGGGCCGAGCGGCAGAAGACCCCCAATGAGGTCGCCCTGACGCTGCTGCTGGTCGGCCTCACCATCATCTTCCTGATCGCGGTTGCCACCATTCCCGCCTTTGCCCGCTATGCCGGGGGCGCGGTGCCGGTCGCGATCCTCGCCGCGCTGCTGATCACGCTCATCCCCACGACCATCGCGGCGCTGCTGTCCGCGATCGGCATAGCGGGCATGGACCGGCTGGTGCGCTTCAACGTGCTGGCGAAGTCGGGTCGCGCGGTCGAAGCGGCCGGAGACATCGACACGCTGCTGCTGGACAAGACCGGGACGATCACCGTGGGCAACCGGCAGGCGACCGAGTTCCGGCCGGTGGGCCGCGCGTCGCGGGAGGAGCTGGCGGAGGCCGCGCTGCTCGCCAGCCTGGCCGACGAAACGCCTGAAGGCCGTTCCATCGTGACATTGGCGCGCGACGGTTTCGGGCAGGAGCAGGCGGTGCTGCCGCCCGACGCGCAGATCATCCCCTTCACCGCGCAGACCCGGATTTCGGGCGTGAAGATCGGCACCACGATCATCCAGAAGGGCGCCGTGGACTCGGTGCTCAAGGCCAATCCCGCGCTGGCGGAGACGGCCGCGGCGACCGAATTGCGGCGAATCACCGACGATATCGCGCGCGCCGGCGGGACGCCGCTCGCCGTGGCGAAGGACGGCGGATTGCTGGGCGCGATCTTCCTCAAGGACATCGTCAAGGCGGGAATCCGTGAACGATTCGGCGAATTGCGCGCGATGGGCATCCGCACGGTGATGATCACCGGCGATAATCCGCTGACCGCCGCCTCGATCGCGGCGGAAGCGGGGGTCGATGATTTCCTGGCGCAGGCGACGCCGGAGGACAAGCTGGCCCTGATCCGCAAGGAACAGCAGGGCGGGCGGCTGGTGGCGATGTGCGGCGACGGCACCAACGACGCCCCGGCGCTGGCCCAGGCCGATGTCGGCGTGGCGATGAACACGGGCACGCAGGCGGCGCGGGAGGCGGGCAACATGGTCGATCTGGACAGCGACCCGACCAAGCTGATCGAGGTGGTGGGGCTGGGCAAGCAATTGCTGATGACCCGCGGTGCGCTCACCACTTTCTCGGTCGCGAACGATGTCGCCAAATATTTCGCGATCATCCCCGCCATGTTCGTGGCGCTCTATCCGGGCCTGGGCGTGCTCAACATCATGAAGCTCGCCACGCCGCAAAGCGCGATTCTTTCCGCGATCATCTTCAACGCCCTTGTCATTCCGCTGCTGGTGCCGCTGGCGCTGAGGGGCGTCACCTACCGTCCCATCGGCGCGGGCCCGCTGCTGGCGAGGAACCTGGCCATCTATGGGCTGGGTGGCCTGGTCGCGCCGTTCGTCGGCATCAAGATCATCGACCTGGCCGTGAACGGCCTGGGTCTCGCCTGAAGGACGCATCCATGGAAAAGGATCTTCTCACCGCCCTGCGCCCGGCGCTGGTCATGGCGCTGCTCTTCGCCTTGCTGCTGGGCCTGGCCTATCCCCTCGCGCTGACCGGGGCCGGGCAGATCCTCTTCCCCGCGCAAGCTAATGGCAGCCTGGTGCGCGCCGGCGGCAAGGTCATTGGCTCCACCCTCGTCGGCCAGGCCTTCGCGTCCGATCGCTATTTTCACAGCCGCCCGTCCGCCGCGGGGAAAGGCTATGACGGCCTGGCTTCGTCCGGTTCCAATCTGGGGCCGGCATCACGGCAACTGGCCGATCGGGTGAAGGCGGACCTGCGCGCCTATCCGGATGCGTCCCCCGACCGTCCCGCTCCGTCCGACCTGGTGACGGCGTCCGCCTCGGGGCTGGACCCCGATATCAGCCCGCAGGCAGCCTTCTACCAGGCCGATCGGGTCGCCCGTGCGCGCGGCATCGCTGTCGGTCGGGTGCGGGGGGTGATCGAAGAGACCATCGAGCAGCCGCTGTTCGGCTTCCTTGGCGAGCCGCGCGTCAACCTGCTGGAACTCAATCGACGGCTGGACCGGATTGGCGCTAAGCAGGCACGGTGAACGATCCGCTCCGCCCAGACCCCGAAGCCTTTCTGCGATCCGCCGCGCAGGAAGGGCGGGGGCGTCTCAAGCTGTTCCTGGGGGCGGCGCCGGGCGTCGGCAAGACCTATGAGATGCTGACGGAGGGTGCGCATCGGCGCGAAGCCGGGGCGGACGTGGTGATCGGCGTCGTCGAAACGCATGGCCGGCGCGAGACGGACATGCTGGTGCGCGGGCATGAGCTGATTCCCCGCCGCCTCATCCAGCATCAGGGGCACCAACTGGAAGAGATGGATCTGGACGCCGTCCTCGCCCGCCGTCCGCAATTGGTGCTGGTCGACGAACTCGCCCACAGCAATGCGCCCGGCAGCCGCCATCCCAAACGCTATCAGGATGTCGAGGAACTGCTGGATGCCGGCATCGATGTCTATTCCACACTCAACATCCAGCATGTCGAAAGCCTCAACGATGTCGTCGCCTCCTTCACCCGCGTGCGCGTGCGCGAGACGGTGCCCGACAGCGTCCTGGAACAGGCCGAGATCGAAGTGGTGGACATTCCGCCCGACGAACTGATCGAGCGCCTGAAGGAGGGGAAGGTCTATATCCCGCACGAAGCGACGCGGGCGCTGGGTCATTTCTTTTCCAAATCGAACCTTACCGCCTTGCGCGAGCTGGCGCTGCGGCGCGCGGCGCAGGCGGTCGACGCCCAGATGCTGGAGCATGTCCGCGCCCATGCGCTGGCGGGCAGTTTCGCGGCGGGCGAGCGGATCATCGTCGCGGCGAGCGAGCAGCCCCATGCCGCCGGGCTGGTGCGCGCGGGCAAGCGTCTGGCCGACGCGCTGAAGGCGCCCTGGACCGCCGTTCATATCGAAACGGCGCGCGACCAGCATTTTTCGGACGCCGACCGTCGGCAGCTGGCGGACACGCTGGCGCTGGCGTCGCGGTTGGGGGGCTCCACCGCCAGCATCCCGGCCGACACTGTCGTGGAGGGGCTGCGCCGTTTCGCCCAGGACGCCCGCGCCACCCAGATCGTGATCGGCAAGTCGGCGCGGTCCTGGTGGTTCGAACAGCGCCATGGATCCGTCGTCGACCGGCTGGTGCGGACGATCGGCGATGTGGCCATCCATGTCCTGCCCGGCGAGCCGGATGACCGGCGGCCGGACCGGCGCGCGAATCGCCCCGCCCTCAATGTCGGCCGCTCGTCCGATTATGGCTGGTCCTTGCTGATGGTGGCGGGGATGACCGCGCTGGGCCGCGTGCTGCTCCAGGCCATCGACCTGGGCAATATCGCGCTCCTTTATCTGGTGCCGGTGATGTTTGCCGCGGCCTCTTTCGGGCTGCGGGCAGGGCTGTTCGCCGGGCTCGCCTCCAGCCTCGCCTATAATTTCTTCTTCCTGCCGCCCACCGGCACGCTGACGGTCGAGAATCCGGAAAATGTGGTGAGCATCGTCGTGCTGCTGGGCGTGGCGATCGTCACCAGCCAGTTTGCCGCGCGCATCCGCGCCCAGGCCGACCTTGCCGGATCGAGCGCCCGGCAAAATGCCGCGCTGGCGAGCTTTTCCCGGCAGCTGACCGTCGCCGCCAACCAGGACGAGTTGATGCAGGCGATCTGCGCGGAGGTGGCGCGCTTGCTCGACGTTCGCACCGTCCTGCTGCTGCCCTCGCCGGACGGCCCGGTGCTGCGGGCGGCCTATCCGCCGGAGGATCGGCTGGGTGAGGTAGAGCGCGCTGCCGCCCAATGGGCGATGGCCAATGAGCAGCCCGCCGGGCGGGGGTCCTCCACCCTGACGGCGTCCGACTGGCTGTTCCACCCCTTGGCGACGACTCGCGGCGTTCTGGGCGTTCTGGGCTTGGCCCGGGACGATGCGGGCGAGCCGCTGCGGTCCGACCGGGTGCCGCTGCTCATGAGCCTGCTCGACCAGGCGTCGATCGCCTTCGATCGCATGACGCTGGAGGAGGAGACGCTCAAGGCCCGGCAGATCGGGGAGCGCGATCGGCTGCGCGCGGCGCTGCTCTCCTCGGTCAGCCATGATTTGCGCACCCCGCTCACCACCATCCTGTCCGCCGCGCAGGAAATGAAGCGCCACCCTTCCGAAGCACTGGCCGACACGGTGGAAACCGAAGCGCGCCGGCTCAACCGCTTCGTCGCCAATCTGCTCGACATGGCGCGCGTGGAGGCGGGCGCCCTGCCGATGAAGCCCGAGGCGACCGACCTGTTCGACGCGGTCGCCGGCGCGGTGCAGGATGCCCGCGCGGCGCTGGCCGGCCATGAGGTCAAGGTCGACCTTCCGCCCAACATCCCCTTGGTCCTTCTCGATCCGGTGCTGCTGCATCATTGCCTGATCAACCTGCTCGACAATGCCGGGCGCTATGCCGATCCGGGCACGCCGATCACGATTGAGGCCAGGCGCACGCCCGACGCGATCCATCTTTCGATCATCGATCAGGGGCCCGGCATCCCTCCCGGCCAGGAGGAGCGGGTGTTCGAAACCTTCACCCGGCTGGAAGGGTCCGACCGGGCGCGGCATGGCACCGGCCTTGGCCTTGCCATCGTGAAGGGCTTCACCCAGGCGATGGGGCTTTGGGTGGAGGCAGCGAACCAGGACGATCCTTTGGGCGCCTGCTTCACGATCTGCATCCCGCGCCAGTTGATCCTCGCCAACCTGACCGGCAAGGAGGAGCCATGACCGTCCGCCACAAGGTTCTGATCGTCGATGACGAACCCCATATCCGGCGCCTGATCCACGCGGCGCTGAGCCGCGCCGACTATGCGACGGCCGAGGCGGAAAATGCCCGCGAGGCGCTGGAGAAGGCGCGGGCGGAGCGGCCGGACATCGTGCTGCTGGACTTGGGCCTGCCCGATCGGGACGGGATCGAGCTGGTCCCGCTGTTCAAGCAGCAATCCGACGCGACGCTGATCGTGGTGTCGGCGCGCGACGCGACGGCGGAAAAGGTCGCGGCGCTTGACCTGGGGGCCGACGATTATCTGACCAAGCCCTTCGATACCGACGAACTGCTGGCCCGCGTCCGCGTCGCGCTGCGCAACCGGATGACGCGCGAGGGCGGGGTGCCGTCGGTCACGGTCGGCGATGTCACCATCGACCTGCTCGCCCGCATCGTGACCCGGGCGGGGGAGGAGGTGCACCTGACCCCCAAGGAATATAAGGTGCTCGCCCAGCTGGCGAAATTCCCCGGCCGGGTCATCACCCACCGCCAGATCATGGTGGAGGTCTGGCCCCATGAGGTCGAGCATCATGTCGAATATCTGCGCGTCCTGGTGCGGGGATTGCGGCAGAAGCTGGAAACCGACCCGCAGCGGCCGCAGATCATCAGCAACGAACTGGGCATAGGATACCGCCTGCGCGGCGGCTGAGCCGAGCGCCGAATCCTACGCAAATACTATGCGGGCGGGCTTGGCTCGCTCTCGAATTGCTACGCCGCGCTGCGTAATTGGATGGCCTCCTGTCAGGAGGCTGCGACATGTTCAAATGGTATGAAAGGGCGACGGCGAAGATCGGGTTGCGCCTGGCCGGCCTGGCCCTGCTGGCGCTCGCCTGGCTGTTCGAGAAGGACCTGGCCGCGCTGGTCCGCGCGGCCGCGGCCGATGCGACCACGCCGGCGGAAGTCCTGCTCGCGATGCTGCTTTTCCTGGGCGCGAGCGCGGGCGCTGCGCTGGTGATCTATGGGCCGGGCCTGTGGAAGAAGGTGCAAGTCGCCGAACGCTGGACGACGCGGACGAATG
>DATEJA010000196.1:0-6452 GCA_035278405.1 Sphingobium sp.
CCCATCTGCATGATGCGGTCGAATTCCGGCGTGGTGCCCCCGGCAATGTCGGGCTGCCCCGACAGCGGCGTGGTCCGCACCCCGTCGGTGGTGACGCCCAGCTTGGCGAGCGTGCCCTCGAAGCTGGGCAATATGCCGAACACGCCGATCGATCCGGTGATCGTGTCGGGCTCGGCAAAGATCATGTCGGCGGGGGTAGAGATCCAATAGCCCCCGCTCGCCGCGACATCGCCCATGGAAACGATCACCGGCAGCCCTTCGGACTTGGCTTCCATGATGGCTTGGCGGATCTTTTCCGACGCCATCACCGATCCGCCGGGCGAATCGACCCGAACCACCAGCGCCTTCAGGTCCTTTTCGGCGAGCGCCTTGTAGAGTAGCGCCGAAATCGTGTCGCCAGCCGCCTTGCCCGGCCCGCCTTCGCCATCGACAATCTCGCCCGCGACGGTGATGACGCCGATCTGCCCGTTGTTCGCCGGCTTGTGCGCCTTGGCATAGCTGGCAAGATCGATCGTCGCGAAGTCGCCCGCCCGATCGTCCGCCGCGTCGCCGGCGACCTGCGCCACCCGCTCGCCAAAGGCCGCCTCGTCGCCCAGCCGGTCGATAAGGCCAGCGCTGACCGCCGCCTTGGCCAGGTCACCCCGCGCCGCCGTCGCCGCGCCGGCGGGGTCATTCACATAGGCCGCCAGTTTGGCCCGGGGCCGCGCCTTGCCGACCTCCTCCTGCCAGCCCTGCCACAAGGCGTCGGCCAGCGCCTGGTTGGCCTGGCGCGCCTCGGGCGACTGGTCGGACCGGATGAAGGGTTCGACGAAACTCTTGTAGGTGCCGACGCGATAGACATGGGTGTTGACGCCCAGCTTGTCGATCAACCCCTTGTAATAGAGCCCCGATCCGCCGCGCCCCAATATCGCGACCCCGCCCAGCGGATCGACCCAGGCCTCGCTCGCATGAGCGGCGAGCTGATAGCCGTCGTCGCTGTAGATGGTGGCGAAGGCGAAGACCGGCTTTTTCGCCGCCCGCACCGCGTCCAGCGCCTTGCCCACGCGCGACAGCGCAACCTGGCCGCCGCCCATGAAGCCGTCCAGGTTCAGCACCACCGCCTTGACCTTGCCGTCATCCTTCGCCGCGTCCAGCGCGGCGACGATGTCGGACAGCCGATATTCCTTCGCCTGCTGCCCGGATCCGGTGAGCAGGCTCATCGGGTCCAGTTCGGCGGGTTGCTCGACGATGGTGCCGTCCAGCTTCAGCAGCAGCGCGCCGCTGCTCACCGCGCGCGCGGGCTTGGGCGACCAGGACAGGGCAGCATAGAGCAGGCCGAAGAAACCGAGCAGGAACAGGAGCACCAGCCCGTCCTTGATCGCCACCAATATGCGCCACACGGCCTTCACAAATGCCAAGATGCCGGCTCCTTCTTACTCATGCCTTCGAGCTATCCGATCGACGGACCGACTGCAATGTGGGCGCGCGGGCTGGGGCCGCAAGCTTGCGCCCGTGATTTCCGGCGCTATGGGAGGGCGCCAATTGTCCGCTCTTGTGCAGGAGACGCGTTTCATGCCCACCCTCGTTCTCATCCGTCACGGCCAGTCGGCCTGGAATCTGGAAAACCGCTTCACCGGCTGGTGGGATGTGGACGTGACCGAAAAGGGCGCCGAGGAAGCGCGCGCCGCCGGTCGGCTGATGGCGGAAAAGGGGCTGGATTTCGACCAGTGCTTCACCTCTTTCCAGACCCGCGCGATCAAGACGCTGAACCTGGCGCTGGAGGAAATGGGGCGGCTCTGGCTGCCGGTCGAAAAGGACTGGCGGTTGAACGAGCGTCATTATGGCGGCCTCACCGGCCTCAACAAGGCGGAAACGGCGGCCAAGCATGGCGAAGCGCAGGTCAAGATCTGGCGCCGCAGCTTCGACGTGCCGCCGCCGCCGCTGGAGGAAGGCAGCGAATTCGACCTGTCGAAGGACCGCCGCTATGACGGCATCGCCATCCCCTCGACCGAATCGCTGAAGGACACGATCGCGCGCGTCCTGCCCTATTGGGAAAGCCGCATCGCGCCGCAGCTGCGCGAGGGCCAGCGCGTGCTCATCTCCGCCCACGGCAATTCGCTCCGCGCACTGGTGAAGCATCTCTCGAACATCCCCGACGAGGAGATCACCGAACTGGAAATCCCGACCGGCCAGCCGATCGTCTATGAACTGAATGACGACCTGACCGCGAAGGACCGCTATTATCTGTCGGAGCGGTGAGGCCGACGGGCTCCTGCCTTCGCAGGAGCCCATCAAGCAAATCCCGCATTGCCCCTTTCCGGTCCTCCCGCTAAGGGGCATTGCTTTCCGGGCGGTTTTTGGCCGCGCCATCAGGGGAAGCAACAGCAATGAGCGCCAGTTCAGCGCCCGCAGTCGGCATCATCATGGGATCGCGGTCCGATTGGGACACGATGCGCCACGCCGCCGAAACGCTCGAAGCGCTCGGCGTCCCGCACGAGTGCAAGGTCGTCTCCGCGCACCGCACCCCCCAGCGCCTTTATGACTATGCCACCAGCGCGGTCGGCCGGGGGCTCAAGGTGATCATCGCCGGGGCAGGGGGCGCGGCCCATCTGCCCGGCATGACCGCCGCCATGACGCGCCTGCCGGTGCTCGGCGTGCCGGTCGAATCCAAATCGCTGAAGGGCATGGATTCGCTGCTGTCGATCGTCCAGATGCCCGGCGGCATCCCGGTCGGCACGCTCGCCATCGGCAAGCCCGGCGCGATCAACGCGGCGCTGCTCGCCGCCTCCATTCTCGCCACCACCGACAGCGCGCTGGCCGAGCGGCTCGACATGTGGCGCGAAAAGCAGACCAACGACGTAGCGGATACCCCCGAATAAGATGACGACGATCCCGCCCGGCTCCACCATCGGCATCCTCGGCGGCGGCCAGCTCGGCCGGATGATCGCGATCGCCGCCGCGCAGCTGGGCTATCGCACCCACATCTACGCGCCCGAGGTCAGCGGCCCCGCCGCCGACGTGTCCCCCCGCTGGACGCAAGGGCCCTATGAGGACGCCGCCGCGCTCGCCGCCTTCGCCGACAGCGTCGACGTCGTCACCTATGAGTTCGAGAATATCGACCCGGCCGCCGTCGAAGTCCTTGCCACCCACGGCCTCGTCCGCCCCGGCGCGCAGGCGCTGCGCGTCGCGCAGGACCGGATTGCCGAGAAGCGCTTCGTCTGCGACCTGGGCGGCCTCACCGCGCCCTTCGCGCCGGTCGACAGCCTGGACGACCTCGACGCCGCGATCGACCAGATCGGCAGCCGCGCGATCCTGAAGACCAACCGTATGGGCTATGACGGCAAGGGGCAGGCCCGCCTCTCCGAGCCCGGCGACGCCATCGGCGCCTGGAACGCGATCGGCCGGCAAAGCGCCATCCTCGAAGGCTTCGTCAGTTTCGAGGAGGAATTTTCCGTCATCCTGGCGCGCGGCGTGGGCGGCGAGATCCGCTTCTGGGATTCGCCCGCCAATGTCCATGTCGACGGCATATTATCGACCTCGACCGTGCCCGCCGGCCCCGGCATCCTGGCCCAGGTGGACGCCGCCCGCGCGCTCGCCGCGCAGGTCGCCCAGGCGCTCGACTATGTCGGCGTGCTGACGCTGGAATTCTTCGCCAGCGCCGACGGTCCCGTCTTCAACGAAATGGCGCCGCGCGTCCACAATAGCGGCCACTGGACGATCGAAGGCGCGGTCACCAGCCAGTTCGAAAACCATGTCCGCGCGATCTGCGGCCTCCCGCTCGGCGAAACCGGCCTTGCCGCCGCCGGCGCACAGATGAACAATCTGATCGGCGCGCAGGCGAATGACTGGCAGCAGATCCTGTCCGATCCCGCCAATCATCTCCACCTCTACGGCAAGCATGAGGCGCGCCCCGGCCGCAAAATGGGTCATGTCACCCGCCTCACGCTTTGATCCGGCCCCATCCTTCGTTCGGGCTGAGCCTGTCGAAGCCTTTCGACAAGTTCAGGGCGAACGGGGCAGGTGGCATGTATCAACGCACATCAGGCTGATCGCATGACCCTTCCCGCGCCCGAAATCGTCCTCGTCCTCGCCCGCGCCGACAATGGCGTGATCGGCCAGGACGGCGGCCTGCCCTGGCGCCTGCCGGCCGACCTCAAGCATTTCAAGGCGCTTACCCTCGGCCATCCCATGGTCATGGGCCGCAAGACCTTCGACAGCCTGCCCGGTCTGCTGCCCGGCCGCCGCCATATCGTGCTGACCCGCGACGCTGGCTGGAGCGGGGAGGGGGCAGAGGTCGCTCATTCGGTGGAGGAGGCCATCCGCCTCGCCGCCGCGCCCGCCATCATGGTGATCGGCGGCGCGCAGATCTACGACCTGTTCCTGCCCCATGCCGACCGCATTGAACTGACCGAAGTGCATCTGGACGCGCAGGGCGACGCGGCCATCCCCTATCCCGACGCCGCCCGCTGGCAGGAGGTCGCGCGCGCGGATCATGCGGCGCAGGGCGACTATCCCGCCTACAGCTTCGTCACCTTCCGCCCCGCGCCCGCCCGGTGAAGCTGCATTGCCAGCGGCCGGGTAGCTGCCTATAGGCTGCCCCATGGAGCGGCTGGAAAGCGGCGCCCCGATCCCTGCCCATCTGCGCGGCAGCATCATGGCGCTCGGCAATTTCGATGGATTTCACCTCGGCCATCAGGCGGTCGTGGGCCGGGCGATCGAACGCGCGCGGGCGGAGGGGCGGCCGGTCATCGTCGCCACCTTCGATCCGCACCCGATGCGCCTGTTCCGCCCTGACACGCCCTATTTTCGCCTGACGACTCTCGATCAGCGCCAGGCTCTGTTCCAGCGCGCCGGCGCCGACGCCATGCTGGTCTTCGCCTTCACGCGCCAACTCGCCTCCCTCGACCCTGAACATTTCGTCGAGCTGCTGGTGCGCGGCATGGGCGTCGCTGGCGTCGTCACCGGCCAGGATTTCACCTTCGGCAAGGGGCGCAGCGGCACCACCGCGACGCTTGCCCAATTGGGCGCCGAATGGGGCATGAGCGTGGAGGCGGTCGCCCCCGTGACCGACGATCAGGGCGATGTCGTCTCCTCCAGCCGCATCCGCGAGGCGCTGCGGGCAGGGGACTGCGTTACCGCGACCCGCCTGCTGACGCGCCCCTTCGCGATCCGGGGCACCGTGCAGCATGGCGACAAGCTTGGCCGCACCATCGGTTTCCCCACCGCCAATATCGACCTCGACCATTATCTGCGCCCGGCTTACGGCATCTACGCCGTGCGCGGCCTGCTGCCCGATGGCCGGGTGCTGGACGGCGCCGCCAATCTCGGCATCCGCCCCAGTTTCGATCCGCCCAAGGAATTGCTGGAACCGCATTTCTTCGACTTCGCCGAAAGCCTCTACGACCAGATGATCGAGGTGCAGCTGATCGACTATCTGCGGCCGGAGGCGAAATATGATGGGCTCGACGCGCTGACGGCCCAGATCGCGAAGGACTGCGACGCCGCGCGGCAAATCCTTGCGGGAACGCCCCACCTCGCTTAATGCCCGCGCAATCATTTCCCATCCCGTTCGCTTCGAGCGAAGTCGAGAAGTGGTAGCGCTCCATTGGCGTTTCTCGACTGCGCTCGAAACGAACGGAAGTCTGTAGATAGACCCCATGACCGATCAGCCTGACTATAAGTCCACCGTCTTCCTTCCCGTCACCGACTTCCCCATGAAAGCCGGCCTCGCGCAGAAGGAACCGGCGATCCTTGGCAAATGGGAGGAAATGGACCTCTACGGCAAGCTGCGCGAGCGGCGGAGGGGCCGGGAACGCTTCATCCTTCACGACGGCCCGCCCTATGCCAATGGCGACATCCATATGGGCCATGCGATGAACAAGGTGCTGAAGGACATCATCGTCCGCAGCCAGTCGCTGCTGGGCAAGGACGCGCCCTATGTGCCCGGCTGGGACTGCCACGGCCTCCCGATCGAATGGAAGATCGAGGAGGAATATCGCAAGAAGAAGCAGAACAAGGACGAGGTTCCGCCACAGGAATTTCGCGCCCAATGCCGCGCCTATGCGGACAAATGGGTCGGCGTGCAGAAGGACCAGTTCAAGCGCCTTGGCGTGATGGGCGACTGGGACGATCCCTATCTGACCATGAAGTTCGATGCCGAAGCCACCATCGTCGGTGAGTTGCTGAAATTCGCGGAAAGCGGCCAGCTCTATCGCGGCGCCAAGCCCGTCATGTGGTCCCCGGTCGAAAAGACCGCGCTGGCCGAGGCGGAGGTTGAGTATGAGGACATCGTCTCGACCCAGATCGACGTGGCGTTCGAAATTGTCGAAGCACCGAACGCGCCGGAACTGGTCGGCGCCCATGCGGTGATCTGGACGACCACGCCCTGGACGATCCCGGTCAATCAGGCTTTGGCTTATGGGCCGGAGGTGGATTATGTGCTGCTGGAAGGTGACGGGCGGAAATTCGTCATC
>DATEJA010000197.1:0-2265 GCA_035278405.1 Sphingobium sp.
CGCTGATTTTTCAGCTTTTTTTCGTCGGCTCCCCTATTTGCGGTATGCGCTTCGCAGCCGCAGCGAATATGGCCCCGATCAAGGCGGCCTTGCTGCCCTGGTCGGCGGCCGGATCATTTGCGACCCGTGGTCCGGTCGCCGCCGATGCCTTGAAACGCGCCTTCGCGCCACCTCGCTTTCATGCTAAAGGCGCGGCCGAAAGGCACTGATCCCATGAACGACCTGACCCAGACTCCCGAAATGCTGATCGCCACGCTGGGCGCGCGGGCGCGCGCGGCCGCGCTGACACTGGCGAGCGCGAGCGACGCGCAGAAAATCGACGCGCTGCGCCGCGCCGCCCAGGCCTTGCGGGATCAGGCGCCGCAGATCATCGCCGCCAATGCCCGCGACATGGAAAATGCCGCCGCCAATGGCCTCTCGCCCGCCATGCTGGACCGGCTTCGGCTGGATGAGGACCGGGTTCTCGCCACGGCGGCAGGCGTCGAACAGGTAGCGACGCTCGACAATCCGCTGGGAACTGTGATCGACAAGCAGGTCCGCCCCAACGGCATGGAACTGTCGCGCGTGCGGGTGCCGCTTGGCGTCATCGGCATCATCTATGAAAGCCGCCCCAATGTGACCGCCGACGCCGCCGCGCTCTGCCTGCGCGCCGGCAATGCCGTGATTCTGCGCGGCGGCAGCGAAGCGAAGGAAAGCAACCGCGCCATCCACGCCGCCATGGCCGAAGGCATCGCCGCCGCCGGTCTGCCCGCCGACACGGTGCAGTTGGTCCCCATCACCGACCGGGCGGCCGTGGGCGCGCTGCTCAAGGCCGCCGAATATATCGACCTCATCGTGCCGCGCGGCGGCAAGAGCCTGGTCGCGCGCGTGCAGGAAGAGGCGCGGGTGCCGGTGCTCGCCCATCTCGACGGCATCAACCATAGCTATGTCGACGGCGCGGCCGATCCGGACATGGCGCGGAAGCTCGTGGTCAACGCCAAGATGCGCCGCACCGGCATTTGCGGCGCGACCGAGACGGTGCTGATCGACAAGGGCTTCGCCCAGGCGCCCGCCATCGTCCAGGCGCTGCTCGACGCGAAATGCGAAGTGCGCGGCGACGAGCCGGTGCAGGCGATGGACGCCCGGGTGAAGGCGGCCAGCGACGAGGATTGGGACACCGAATATCTCGACGCCATCGTCTCGATCCGGCTGGTCGACGGCCTGGATGAAGCGCTCGGCCATATCGCCGCCCATGCCAGCCATCATACCGACGCGATCATCACCGAGGACGCGGCCAGGGCCGAGCGTTTCCTGAACGCGGTCGACAGCGCCATCGTGATGTGGAACGCCTCCACCCAGTTCGCCGATGGCGGCGAATTCGGCCTCGGCGCGGAGATCGGCATCTCCACCGGCCGGCTCCACGCGCGAGGGCCGGTCGCGTTGGAGGGGCTGACGACCTATAAATGGCTGGTGCGGGGCACGGGCCAGACGCGGCCCTGACCCAATAATGTGCTCCTGCGAAAGGCAGGAGCCCCGGGGTTAACCTGCCCTGCATCCTGGGCTCCTGCTTTCGCAGGAGCACGGACGTTGCCGAGTCACCTCTTCACCACCTCATCGATCGCCTTCAGCTTCTCCAGCATGGGTCCAACCCAGCCCAGCGGCAGCATCACCGGCCCGTCCGAAGGTGCTTGGTCCGGATCATCATGCGCCTCGGCAAAGACCGCCGCGACCCCCGCCGCCACCGCGCTGCGCGCCAGGATGGGCGCGAATTCCCGCTGTCCGCCCGACGCTGACCCCAGCCCGCCGGGCTGTTGCACCGAATGGGTGGCGTCGAACACCACCGGATAGCCCGTCTGCGCCATCACCGGCAGCGACCGCATGTCGCTCACCAATGCATTATAGCCAAAGCTCGCCCCCCGCTCGGTCAGCAGGATGCGTTCATTGCCGGTGGAGGCGACCTTCTGCGCCACCGCCGCCATGTCCCAGGGCGCCAGGAACTGCCCCTTCTTCACATTGACGACGGCGCCCGTCCGCCCGGCGGCCAGCAGCAGGTCGGTCTGGCGGCAGAGAAAGGCCGGGATCTGCAGGATATCCACAGCCTGCGCCGCCGCTTCGACCTGCCCGGCCTCATGCACGTCGGTCAGCACCGGGCAGCCCAGGGCCGCCTTCACCTCGGCCAGGATGGCCAGCCCCGCGTCGATGCCGACGCCCCGCTGGCCCGCCACCGACGTGCGGTTCGCCTTGTCGAAGGAGGATTTGAAGATGAACGGCACCCCCGCCGATGCC
>DATEJA010000198.1:0-4389 GCA_035278405.1 Sphingobium sp.
CCCAGCAGGTCGGCGTGCATGCCGAGCGGCTTCTTGACCGGCACCTTGCCGTTGATGGTGAAGCAGGTCGGCTGGGCATGCAGCACGACCCGGCCATCGGGATCGATCCCCTGCTGCCCGGTGGTCAGCAGGTCATCGATATCGGCCTGCTCGACGCGATAGCCGCCCATGTCGCGCTCGACCGTCACGACATCGCTCACCAGGCTGCCGCCCGAAAAGCTGACCCAAACATCTTCGATATTGGTGCCGGCGACCCGTTCGGCCTGCTCGACCGTCTCGCGCACGGCGAGTTCGGTGCGTTCCATGTCGGCGATGAAGCCGCGCCGCACGCCCCGGCTTTCCCGCTGGCCCGTGCCCAAAATGGCGAGTTCACCCGTCTCCGTGCGCCCGGCAATGAGCGCGGACACCTTCCACGATCCGATGTCGATCGCGGTGACGAGCTTTTCGACCTTGGGCTGGGCCATGACCGTCAGCCTTCCTCGCCCTCGGCGGCCTTGTCGGGCGCGTCGCCGGTCGCCGCCGGCTTGTCGCCACCATGACCTTCGGGCAGGCGCAGGACGAAGCGATCGGGATCGCGCATGTCGAACTTCACGATGCCGCGTCCCAGCAGGCGGTTGACGCCGTCCATGCGGGCGAAATTGACCAGCGCGGTGGCAGAGGCCCTGTCTCCTTCGGGCAGCGAGAGCGTTTCACCCGACTGAAAGCGCAGGTCCCAGCGCCGGTTCCCGACCCAGGTCGCGCCCGCCAGCATGGGCTTGAGCGCCGGCGCATTTTCCATCAGCTTGTTGAGGCTGCCGGTTTCCAGATTGGCATTGGGGCCCACGACCAGCGGCAGGTCGGGCATGGCGCCCGGCGACACCGATTGCAGCACCACGCCGGCCACGTCGATCAGGTGAAGCTGGCCGTCATGCTGCCACACCGCCACCGGATCGCGCTCGACGATGTCGACCACCAGCGTGTCGGGCAGGCGCCGCGAAATGCGTGCATCCTTGACCCAGCCAAGCTTGAGCATCTCGCCCCGCACCTTGGGCAGGTCCAACGCGAGCATGGAACGGTTCACCTGGCCGAGCGCGATATTGTAGATCGGCAGCTCATCCATCCGCTCGACGCCCCGCACTTCGACCTTCTCCACCTCGAAGCCCGCGCTGGAGGCGATTTCGGCCGCCTTCTGCCCCGCCATGGCGGGCACGCCCAGCAACGATGCGACACCCACCAGGATGACGACGAACAGGCCGACGATGGCCCAGCTGGCCATGCGCTGCAGCGTTTCGTCACTGACCGGCAGGGAATGGATCATCCGGCCGATCCAGGAGCGGCGCTTGGTCGGGCGCCCCCGTCCGGGTCCGTTGCGGCCGCGCGAGCCGGTCGTGCGCGTCAGCCGCGCCGTTCCGCCACGCCTGATGCGTGCTTCACCCATTGCCAGCCCCCTTTGCGCCTTGCTTTTCGCGAAGCGCGTCCTCGACAATACGCTCGACCAGCTCGGCATAGTCAATGCCTAGTTTCGCCGCCTGCTCTGGGACCAGGCTCAAGGGGGTCATGCCCGGCTGGGTATTGACTTCCAGCAGGTAGAGCCCCTCTATCCCCTGGCTGTCGTCCCAGCGGAAATCGGAGCGCGACGCGCCCTTGCAGCCCAGCAGCTGATGCGCTCGCAGCGCCAGCGCCTTGCAGGCTTCGCTGATCTCGGGCGGGATTTCGGCGGGGCACACATGTTCGGTCATGCCGTCGGTATATTTGGCGTCGAAATCATAAAAGCCGCTCTTCGGGCGCAACTCGGTCACCAGCAGCGCCTCGTCACCCAGCACCGCCGTGGTGAGTTCGCGCCCGCGAATATAGGGTTCGGCCAGCAGTTCGTCGAAATGCAGCCACGGCCCTTCCACATCGCGGCCGATCGGCGAGCCATAATTGCCGTCCTGCGTCACGATCGCGACGCCGACCGAGCTGCCCTCATTGACCGGCTTCACCACATAGGGGCGGGGCAAAGGATCGCCCTCGAACAGACTGGCGCTGGTCACGACATGGCCGCCCGGCATCGGGATGCCATGGGGCACCAGCGCCTGCTTGGTCAGTTGCTTGTCGATCGCGATGACCGAGGTGGCAAGGCCCGAATGGGTATAGGTGAGGCCCATCAGGTCCATCATGCCCTGCACCGTCCCATCCTCGCCCGGGACGCCGTGGAGCGCGTTGAACACGACGTCGGCCTTGGCTTCCGACAGGCGGGCGGCGACGTCACGATCCATGTCGATGCGCGTGACTTTATGCCCGCGCGATTCCAGCGCCTTGGCGACGCCCTCGCCTGACGACAGCGACACCGGCCGCTCGGCGGACCATCCGCCCATCAGGACGGCAACATGCCAGGGGCCACGGGTCATTGGTCTGTTCCTTCAATCTTATTCTCCCCGCCCGCAAGCGGGAGGGGTCGGGCGAGGGCCTGTTCAGGAGAGGGTTGGGACACGTCCTCCCCTAACCCCTCCCGCTTGCGGGAGGAGGACTGAACGCCCACCCTTTGTATTTCCCATTCCAGGTCCACGCCGCTCTTTTCCTTCACGCGGCGACGCACTTCCTCACCCAAGGCCTCGATATCCGCGCTCGTCGCATCGCCGAGGTTCAAGAGGAAATTGGTATGCTTTTCCGAAACCTGCGCGCCGCCCAACTGCAGGCCACGGCAGCCCGCTTCGTCCACCAGCGCCCAGGCCTTGTGCCCATCGGGGTTCTTGAAGGTCGATCCGCCGGTCTTGCTGCGGAGCGGCTGGCTTTCCTCGCGCGCGGCGGCGATGCGGTCCATTTCCGTCTGGATCGCCGCCGGCTCCCCCGGAACGCCCCGAAAGACGGCGCTCACCACCACCGCCCCTTCGGGCAGGCTGCTGTGCCGATAGGTATAGCCCAGCGCCTCCAGTGGCATGGTGACCCGCTCGCCCGAGCGCAGGATCACGTCGCACTCCACCAAAATGTCGCATGTCTCGCGGCCATAGGCGCCGCCGTTCATGCGCACGAACCCGCCGACCGTGCCGGGGATCGAGCGCAGGAATTCCAGCCCTGCTATGCCGGCATCGCGCGCGGTCGAGGAAACCAGGATGCCCGACGCGCCGCCGCCGCAGCGCAGCGCGGTTCCGTCGATCTGCTCCACCCTGGCGAAGGGCTTGCCGAGGCGCACGACCACGCCCGGGACGCCGCCGTCGCGCACGATCAGGTTGGAGCCCAGACCCAGCGCCATGACCGGAACAGCCGGATCAAGCTGCGCCAGGAAGCTGGACAGGTCATCCGCATCCTTGGGCTCGAACAGCCATTGCGCCGCGCCGCCCGACTTGAACCAGACGAGCGGCGCCAGCGAAGCGTCGGCCTTGAGCGAACCGCGCACAGGCGGCAGCGCGGCGGGAAGGGAAACGCCTGTCATTACCGCGCAATCTTCCCATCGGTGTCACCCTGAACTTGCTTCAGGGTCCATCGTGCCCCCCGCGACCAGGCCGCGCGGGGCAGGATGGATGCGGAAACAAGTTCAACATGACGATGGGGGACGGGCGCCGATATCGTCACGCCGCTTCCTTCGCCTTTTCCGTCACGGCCGCAGCCAGGCCCGCCGCCCATTTGGTGATGTCGCCCGCACCGAGGCAGATGATCATGTCGTCAGCCTGCAGATCGGCGGCGACCAGGCGGGCCAATTCGTCCGCGCCTTCGATGGTCGCGGCATGGCGGTGGCCCCGCCGCTTCAACCCGGCGACCAGTTCGGCGCTGTCCACGCCCTCGATCGGCTGCTCGCCCGCCGGATAGACCGGGGCGGCATAGACGATGTCGGCGTCGTTGAAAGCCTGCTGGAACTCGTCCATCAGGTCGCGCAGGCGGGTGAAGCGGTGCGGCTGGACCACGGCGATGACGCGGCCCCCACTCCCCGAAGCAGACAAGCCTTCGCGAGCAGCGGCGAGCACCGCCTTGATCTCGACCGGATGGTGGCCATAGTCGTCGATCACCGTCGCGATACCACCGTCCACGGCGATTTCCCCGACCTTGGTGAAGCGCCGCTTCACACCGCCGAACTTGGCGAAGCCGGTCTGGATCGTCGTGTCATTGATCCCCATTTGCAGCGCCACGCCGATCGCCGCCATGGCGTTCAACACATTGTGGCGGCCGGGCATCGGCATCTCGATCCCCTCGATGCGGCGGGTCGAGCCGTCCCGCTCGCGGATCTGCACATCGAAGCGGTTGCCGCCGGGGATGGGCTGGACATTCTCGCCGCGAATATCGGCCTGCGCGGAGAAGCCGTAAGTGACGATGCGCCGGTCCTGCACGCGGGGCAGGATCGCCTGCACTTCCGGATGATCGAGGCACAGCATCGCCGCGCCGTAGAAAGGCACATTCTCGACGAACTCGACAAAGGCGTCCTTCACCTTATCGAAG
>DATEJA010000199.1:0-27841 GCA_035278405.1 Sphingobium sp.
CGCACCATCGCCTCGCCATAGAGCTGCGGGAAGCGTTCCAGCTGCGCGATCAGCGGCTCCGCCTCCACCAGCGGCCGCAGCGACACGGCCAGCTGCGCCACGTCCCAATGGATCGCCTCGGCCTGCCGCCCGAAGGCATAAAGGCCGGCATGATCGAAATAGGCCGCGGTAAAGCCCGGCTCCCACAATGGCGTGAAGCGCCACGGCCCATAATCGAAGCTTTCGCCCGTCACATTGATATTGTCGCTGTTGAGCACGCCATGGATGAAGCCCGCGACCATATAGCTTGCCGCCAGGTCCGCCGTCCGCTCGACCACCCGGCCGAGCAGCTGCGCCGGCGGATTGTCCCCCGGCGTCTCGCCATAAAGCTGCGTCAGCGCATAATCGACGAGCCGCGCCAGCAGCGGCTTGTCGTCGAAATAGGCCGCCCGCTGGAACGACCCGATGCGGATGTGGGAATGGCTCAATCGCACCATGACGGCGGCGCGGGTGGGGGAGGGCTCGTCATTGCGCTCCAGCGCCTCGCCCGTCTCGATGATCGAAAAGGTCTTGGACGTATTGACGCCCAGCGCCTCCAGCATCTCGGTCGCCAAGATCTCGCGCACCCCGCCTTTCAGCGTCAGCCGCCCGTCGCCGAAGCGGCTGTAGGGCGTCTGCCCCGAACCCTTGGTGCCCAGGTCCAGCAGGCGCCCCGCGCCGTCCCGCATCTGCGCGAACAGGAAACCGCGCCCGTCGCCGATATCGGGATTATAGACCCGGAACTGATGCCCATGATAACGCAGCGCCAGCGGCTCCGGCAGCGTCCCGGGCAGCGGATCGAACCGCCCGAAATGCCCGATCCATTGCGCGTCCGTCAGCCCCTCCAGCCCGACGGTCGCCGCCGCCCGATCGTTGCGATAGCGAAGGATGGCTTGCGGAAAATGCGCCGCCGCGACCGGATCGGCGAAATCGGGTTGCAACGCGCTGATGTGGTTTTCGGGGCTGTATCGCATGCGGCGATATGGGGGAGGGGCCCGCAAAGATACAAGCTCTACCAACAGTGCCGCCTCTCGCGAGCGCGAACTTGCCCGTTCCCCGGCGATGGCCGGGGCCCAGTTCCGCCCTCGGCCCTGGACCCCGGCCTCCGCCGGGGAACCAAATCCTGCAAAAGCAGGAGCCCGCGCCCACCAAACCCAGCCATGACCACCTTGTCGAAACCCTCCACTTTGCATAGGACAGGCCACGCCTCGAACAGGATCAGCCAGGTTGACCAGTTATACCGACGGATATTGGTGGTCCCCCGACGGCCTGCGACTCCATTATCGCGACTATGGCGGCGGCGCGGATGGCCGTCCGCCGCTGCTGTGCCTGCCCGGCCTCACCCGCAACGCGCGCGACTTCGAACCGCTTGCCGCCCGGCTGGCGGGCGACTGGCGCCTGATCTGCCCGGACATGCGCGGCCGCGCCGACAGCGCGCAGGCGAAGGACGCGATGACCTATGTCCCGCTCACCTATCTGCAGGACATCAGCCGGCTGCTCGCGGACCTGGCCATCACCCGCTTCGTCGCGATCGGCACCTCGCTCGGCGGGCTCATCACCATGCTCATCGCGGCGACGCATCGCGAATGGCTGGCGGGCGCGCTGCTCAACGATGTCGGGCCGCAGCTGGAGGAAGCGGGGCTCTCGCGCATCCGGTCCTATGTCGGCGTCGGCCAGTCGCACCCCAGCTGGGTCCACGCCGCCCGCGCGCTGGAGGAAGCGAACCGCGCCGTCTACCCCGGCTATGGGCTGGAACAATGGCTCGCCATGGCCAAGCGCCTCTATCGCCTCAACAATGGCGGCCGCATCGTGCTCGACTATGACATGCGCATCGCCGAACCGCTGCGCGTGGCCGGTGGCGAGGCGGGGGTCGACATGTGGCCGGCCATCGCCGCCTTTCGCGAAATCCCGACGCTCATCCTGCGCGGCGAACTGTCCGATCTGCTGAGCGACGCCACGGCGGAGCGCATGGCGGCGGAAATCGGCCCCCAGGCGGAACTGGTGACGGTGCCCCAGGTCGGCCACACGCCGCTTCTCGACGAGCCCGAGGCGGCGGCCGCGATCGACCGCCTGCTCGCGCGCGTCCTCCATGGCTGACCTCCACGGGCGGCCGCCCCGGCTGCTGCATGTCCATGGCAGCTTTTCGCTGGGTGGCAAGGAAGCGCGCGCCGTCCGCCTCATGAACCTGTGGGGCGACCGCGCCCATCATGCGATCGTCAGCGCCGCGCCCCAGGCGATGGACGCCCGCGCTGCCATCGACCCCGGCCTCGCCGTCAGCTTCCCCGAAGCGCCGCCGCTGACCGGGCGCCCGAGCCCCGCCCGGTTCCGCGCGATCGGCCGTTTCCTCTCCGGTTTCGACTTGATCCTCACCTATAATTGGGGCGCGATGGACGCGGTCATGTCGCATCGCTTCTATGCCCCCTTTGCGACCTTGCCTCCGCTCATCCACCATGAAGACGGCTTCAACGCCGACGAGGCCGGCGGACTGAAGCCCCAGCGCAACCTCTACCGCCGCCTCGCCCTGCAACGGGCCAGGGCGATCGTCGTCCCCTCGATCCACCTCGACCAGATCGCGCGCAAGGTCTGGCGCCAGCCCGCGCGCAAGGTGCATCTGATCCGCAACGGCGTCGATGTCGCCCGCTATGCCCAGCCGCCCGAACCCGACGCGCTGCCGGGCCTGGTCCGCTCGCCCGGCAAGCTGCTCGTCGCGACGCTTGCCGGCCTGCGCCCGGTCAAGAACATTCCCCGCCTCATCCGCGCGATCGCGCCCCATCGCGACCGGCTCCAGCTGGTGGTCGTGGGGGAGGGACCGGAACGGGAAACAATCGTGCGGCAGGCCGCGCTGCACGGGCTCGACGATATCCACATGGCCGGCTTCCGTCCCGACCCCTGGCGCTATCTCGGCCTGTTCGACATCTTCGCTTTATCGTCCGACAGCGAGCAGTTCCCGATCTCGCTGGTCGAAGCGATGGCGGCCGGCCTGCCTGTCGCCTCCATGGACGTGGGCGACGTCGCGCAGATGGTCGCGCCGGAAAACCAGGCCCTGGTCGTGGCGGACGAAGCCGCGCTGGGCGATGCGCTGGGCATGCTGGCGGCCGATGCGACGCTGCGCCACAGGCTGGGCGAGGCCAATCGCCAGCGCGCGCGCCGCGACTTCGACGAAGCCGCCATGGTCGACGCTTATGCGGCGCTTTACGGCCAGGCACTATCCAGCCCCCATATTTTGCGGTAGGGCGCGCGCGGAAATTCGTCATCGGTGGCGAAAGCTGCTATAGCGGCCGCTTCGTCTCACTGGGGACCGAGCAGCTTTGCGCGGGAGATTGCGTTGTTCAAGGGTTTGAAACCCATCGTCTATGGTGGCCGGGAAGTGTGGCCGCTGGTCGAAGGCGGAAAGGGCGTTGCCGTTTCCAATCATGCCAGTTCCGGGGCCTGGGCGGCGGCCGGCGGCATCGGCACCGTGTCGGCGGTGAACGCGGACAGCTATGACAGCTTCGGCAATGTGATTCCGCAAATCTATCATGGCCGCACCCGTCGCGACCGTCATGAAGAACTGATCGCTTATGCCATCGACGGCGCTGTCGAACAGGTGAAGCGCGCCTTCGAGATCGCCGGCGGCAAGGGCGCGATCAACATCAACGTCCTGTGGGAAATGGGCGGCGCGCAGCGTGTGCTGCACGGCGTCCTGGAAAAGACCAAGGGCATGGTGGCCGGCGTCACCTGCGGCGCGGGCATGCCCTACAAGCTCAGCGAGATCGCCGCCTCCTACGGCGTCAACTATCTGCCGATCGTCAGCTCCGGCCGCGCCTTCCGCGCGCTGTGGAAGCGCGCCTATTCGAAGGCATCGGAATGGCTGGCGGCCGTGGTCTATGAGGACCCCTGGCTTGCCGGCGGCCATAATGGCCTCTCCAATGCCGAAGATCCGCGCCAGCCGCAGGATCCCTATCCGCGTGTCAAGGACCTGCGCGCCACGATGCGCGAAGGCGGCATTTCCGATGACGTGCCGATCGTCATGGCCGGCGGCGTCTGGGCGCTCAAGGACTGGAACGACTGGATCGATAATCCGGAACTGGGCGCGATCATGTTCCAGTTCGGCACCCGACCGCTGCTGACGCAGGAAAGCCCCATTCCGCAGCTGTGGAAAGAAAGGCTGATGCAGCTGGAGCCGGGCGACGTGCTGCTCCATCGCTTCTCGCCCACCGGCTTCTACAGTTCGGCGGTGCGCAATCCCTTCCTCCGCCAGCTCGAATCGCGTTCCGAACGGCAGATCCCGTTCAGCACCGAACAGGCGGGCGATCACACCCATCAGCTGGATGCGGGCGTGAAGGGCAAGAATTTCTGGGTGACGCGCGGCGACCTGCTGCGCGCGCGCGAATGGGTGGGGCAGGGCTTCACCTCCGCGCTCAAGACGCCCGACAATACGCTGGTCTTCGTCACCGAGGAGGAAAAGGTCGAAATCCGCAAGGACCAGACCGATTGCATGGGCTGCCTCAGCCAATGCGCCTTCTCCAGCTGGATGGACAGCGAAACCAACTCCACCGGCCGTCTGGCCGACCCGCGCAGCTTCTGCATCCAGAAGTCGTTGCAGGAGGCGGTGCATGGCGGCGACCTCGACAAGAATCTGCTGTTCGCCGGCCATGGCGCTTATAAGTTCAAGCAGGATCCCTTCTATTCCAACGGCTTCGTGCCCACGGTGAAGCAGCTGGTCGACCGCATCCTGACGGGCGACTGATGGCGGATATTCAGGGCCTGGCCGTGCTGCATTATGACACGCCGCACTTCGATGTCGTGCGGCCCGGCCAGTTCGTGCTCTGCGCCGTCTCGGGCGCGCGCATCGACATAGAAGATCTCAAATATTGGAGCGCCGAGTTCCAGGAGGCCTATCGCGGCCCGGTGGAAGCGACCCAGTCCTTCCTCCGCCACCGCGGCCTCGTCCCCGGCTGACATGCCCTCCATGTTCCCCGGCGAAGGTAGGGGACCAGTCCCGCGCTCGCCTTGGCGACGGACCCTCACTCCTCTTCAAGACCCATCGCTCTCCACTCGTCGCTCCTCCGCCTCATTTTATCTCTCACCCGCTGTTCCTTTTTCCGCGCAGATGGTTTATTCTGAATTCAAGGCGACGAAGATCGCCTGCCTTTGGAAGGATGTCAGCATGTCGCGGATCGACGTTTTTGGCGATCGTATATGTGTCGTTACCAGCCTGCTGATCGTCGGCTGGTTCATCTACAACGTCGCCTTCTAAGCCAAGGTTCGACGCTTCGCCCTTTTGGGGAGGGCGCTGCCGACTGGCATGCCGCGCGCTTGGGACCATCCGGGCAAGCGCAGGTCGGCGAGCCTAAAGCAAAGCTATCTTTCCAATCTCAACCATATCAGTAGATAAGGTGGCGAGCCCCACGGCTCCGCGGCTTTTGAAGGATGACAGCTTGCTCCGCGTCACCAACGGCTAAAGCGCACGACCGACGCGACGACGCAAGGTTTCGTGTTCCTCCCTCCCAGGAGAAGACGATGACCCGCCATTCCGCCCCCCTCCGCCGCCGCCGCCGCCCGTCCGCTTCGGATCGGCAAAATCCGTTTTTCTCGCCACATCCTTCATGGTTTCGCGCCCCGGCGAAACAAGCGCCACTGGCGCCCGAGGATTTCTGGCGCCGCCTCGGCCTTTGATCAGCGGAAGACGACGGTCTTCCCGCCGTTGAGCAGCACCCGCCGGTCGGCGATCCAGCCGACCGCGCGCGCCAGCACCTGCGCTTCGATGTCGCGACCGATGCGGATCATGTCCTCCGCCGTCGCGCGATGGTCGACGCGCTCGACCGCCTGTTCGATGATCGGCCCTTCATCGAGATCGGCGGTGACGAAATGCGCCGTCGCGCCTATCAGCTTGACGCCGCGCTCATGCGCCCGGTGATAGGGGCGCGCGCCCTTGAACCCGGGCAGGAAACTGTGGTGGATGTTGACGCAGCGGCCTTCCAGCCGCTCGACCAGTTCGCTCGACAGCACCTGCATGTAGCGGGCCAGGATCAGATGGTCCGACCGCGTCCGCTCGAAAATGTCGATCAGCGCGGCTTCCTGCATCGCCTTGTCGCCATTGGGCGGCAGCTCATGATAGGGGATGCCGTGCCATTCGGTGATGCGGCGCATATCGGGATGGTTGGACACCACCCCCATGATGTCGATCGCCAGCGTGCCCGTCTGCCAGCGGTGCAGCAGGTCGGCCAGACAATGCGATCCCTTGGACACGGCGATCAGCATGCGCGGTTTTTCCTGCGCCGCCGTGATGCGCCAGTCCATCGCGAAGCGCGTGCCGACATGGGCGAATTCCGCGCGCAGCCGGTCCGTGTCGGCCATCCGTTCGTCGGTCGCTTCGAAGGCGACCCGCATGAAAAAGCGACCCGCTTCCCGATCGGCATATTGCTGGCTGTCGGTGATGAACCCGCCGCGCTCGGCGAGAAACTGGCTGACCGCCGCGACAATGCCGACACGATCGGCGCAGACCAGCGTCAGCACCCAGGATGGGACGACCGAATTGTTCAAGAAACCCCTCCGCACATGACCGGAACAGCCGTTGCCCTATGCGCCACGCATGATCAAGCGGTTAACTGCGTGGCTCGGGCGATGCGCTGGTCATGGCGAAGATGCCGGTCGCATTGCCGGTGTCGAAGGCCAGGTCCATCCGGCCCGTGGCGGGATCGACGTCCCGGCTGATGAATTCGTAGAAGGACCCCGGCACCGCGCGCACCTCCTTGCCGGCGAACAGCCGCTCGACCGTGTCCGCGCGCAGGGCGGTCTGGCGCACCCGGCCGGTCCGCGAAATCTCCAGCCTTTCCTTGATCGGCCAGTCCTCGGCGCGCAGCCGCTCGGCCAGCGCCGCCACGTCGGCGACCCGGTCGGTGGCATGGTTGAAGGCATTGCCCTCGGTCGCGATCCACGCCGCTTCGTGGGAGCGCGAAAGCAGCAGTTCATAATCCTCAAGACTCGGCATCTCATGCTGCCTGTCGAAGGCCGCGACGATGACCGGCAGCGCCGCCACCGCCTCGTCGAACGACACGGGCTCCCCCGCCGCATAGCGATCGAGCAGACACTGGCCCGGCGCGTCGATCGGATCGCGGGATGTTCCGAACACCCGCCCAGCCACCGCCCCGAATTCCTCGTCGAAGCGGTCGACATGCAGTTCGGACAGGAAGAATTGCGGGATCGCTTCGGGCGCGTCGGCATGGGCGTAGGCACGGCCCGTCATCTTCAGCCGATCGAGCGGATAGACGCCGACCCGTTCATAACCGAGTGGCAGCAGGATGCGGGTGAAGGCCTCTTCTCCCGGCGGCAACTGGCCGGTCGGACCCTGCGGCATCCGCACCGTGCGGAGCGCGCCATGGTCGAAGGTCACTCGGCCGCCGCGCGCCAGCGTGTCGGCGACATAGGCGGCGCCACTAGGCACCCGCTCCAGCAGATCGCGGAACAGCAGCAGGTTCATCGCCATGGCAAAGCCGGCGCGGGAGACATGCGGCCGGCTCTCGTCCAGCAGGGCAGGGGGGATGGAAAGGGTCGCGAGCAAGCCCTCCGCGGCCGGGGCGCCCAGCACCGCCTCGACCAGCGCAGGGATCATGGCTTCCTCTTTCGCGACAGGCATGCACGGGCTCCCGAAACAGCCCACCCTTATCGCCCAGCCCCTGCCTTATGCCAAGGGGAGGCGCCTTACATCTTGCGCGGAATACAGACGGCACCGGCCGCCTTGATCGCGCCGCACAGGCGCGCGGCGTCGGCATTGCTCGCCAGCGGTCCGGCCTGCAGCTTGGTCATCGCGCCGCCCTTCACCAGGAAAAGCTGATAGGATGACAGCCCGCTCACCTTGCCGCTGAGCTGGTTCCAGAGCGCCCGGGCACGGCTTTCCTCGCTGAACGCCCCCAACTGCACGCGCCATCCGCCATTGGCGGCAGGCCGAGGCGCGGCAGGCTTGGCGCTGGCGGCCTTGGGCGCAGGTGCCTTGGCCTCTGGCTTTCTGGCTTCCACCTTCGCCTCGGCTTTGGCTTCAGGCTTGGCTTTCGGCATCGGCGCGGCGGCGGCGACCTTGGCAGGCGCTGGCTTAGCGGGTGTCTCCTTGTCGGCCGCCGCCTTGGGCATCGGCACCGGAGTCGGATCCGGACGCGCATCGCGCACCGGCGGCGCCATGTTCGGCCGACCGTCGCCATCATCCAGCGCGATCGCCTTCTCTCCCATCTCCCGCGCCATCGCGACGCCCTGCTCGCGCTGGTCAGCGGGGATATATCTGTCCATCTGCTTGAGGCTCGCCGTCGCCTGGGCCAGCCCCGCCCCGGAAGCGCGCGTCATCAGCGCATAGGCGCGGACCCAGTTCTTGGGCGCGATGTCGCCGTTGAAGAGGGCGGTGCCGACGATATATTGCGCGCGCGGCTCGCCCCGGGTGGCGGATCGCTGCAGATAGGGGAAGGCGCCGGCCCGGTCGCCCTGCTGGAACATCAGCAGTCCCAGATTATCCTCTGCGCGGACATGACCCTGCGTGGCCGCCTTGCGATACCAGTCGAGCGCCTTGGGCAGGTCCGCCTTCACGCCTCGGCCCAGCTTGTAGGCCTGCCCCATGTTGAACTGTGCGTCCGGATCGCCCGCCTGGGCCAGCGGCTGCCACTCGGCTACCGCCTTGTCATAGTCGCCCTGTTGCCAGGCATCCACGCCCGCCTTCACATCGGCCAGCGCCGGCTGCGCGATGGCCAGCACCGCTCCGGCCGCCAGAACGCCCCAGATCTGCTTCATATGCATGTGCTCCCAAAGGACAGCTTTCGCGGCAGCCTATGATCGAACAAGGTTAACGCCAACTTAGCATCATCAAGTCAGAAGTTGATAGTCCCCCGAAAGTGGATCGCCCACGCAAGGTCGCGGCTGGATTAACCATTTCTTAGGCGGCTGCATGGCAATCCGTCAGGGAATTGGAATTTCTGGGGGAAATTGCGTGCGCATACTCGCATTGGCATCGCAAAAGGGTGGGTCCGGCAAGACCACCTTGTCGGGTCACCTCGCCGTGCAGGCGCAGATGGCGGGCGCCGGGCCCGTCGTCCTGATCGACATCGACCCGCAGGGTTCGCTCGCCGACTGGTGGAACGAGCGTGAGGCCGAATATCCCGCCTTCGCCCAGACCACTGTCGCGCGCCTCGCCGCCGACCTTGAAATCCTGCGCCAGCAGGGCTTCAAGCTCGCCGTCATCGACACGCCGCCGGCGATCACCATGGCCATCCAGAGCGTCATCTCGGTCGCCGAGCTGATCGTCGTGCCAACCCGCCCCAGCCCGCACGACCTGCGCGCGGTGGGTGCCACCGTCGACCTTTGCGAACGCGCCGGCAAGCCGCTGATCTTCGTCGTGAACGCCGCCACCCCCAAGGCGCGCATCACCTCCGAAGCCGCCGTCGCGCTGTCGCAGCATGGCACTGTGGCGCCGGTCACGTTGCACCACCGCACCGATTTCGCCGCGTCGATGATCGACGGCCGCACCGTGATGGAGGTCGATCCCAACGGCCGCTCCGCCAATGAGGTGGTGCAGCTTTGGTCCTACGTGTCCGACCGGCTGGAAAAGAATTTCCGGCGCACCGTCTTCTCCGTGCCCCACGGCACCCCGGGCACCGCCGCTGCAGGTCGTCCGGTCGCTGGCGGTTTCGGCCGCCGCGTCGTCGGCCAGTAAGGGGAGCGAAGATCATGGCTGAACCCAAACCGCTCGCTTCCCTGACCTCGGGCCTTCTCGCTCGCAAGGGGGCCGCTCAGCCCGCGATGCGCCGTCCGGTCATGGGCTTTGGCCGACCGGCGAGCGCCGCGCTGATGCAGGATGACCTTGGCTGGAACGACATGGGCTTCGACGTCACCGAGCCTGAGCCTGTCCCGGCCGAGCCGCGCGCCGTTGTGGGGCTTACCCCCATGACGCCGCCGCCAGCCGCCGCGCCTGTCCCCCCGGTGGTGACGGAGCGGGAGGAACTGGCCGAGCGCATGACCGAGGTGGTCAAGACCGCCGCTCCCATCGCCCGCCCCGCAGCCAAAGGCCGCAAGGCCGCCTTCACGTTGCGGCTGGACGCGGAACGTCATCTGAAACTTCGGCTCGCCTGTGCTGTCGCCGGCCGATCGGCCCAGCAGATGGTGACCCAGGCGCTGGACACATTCCTCGATGGCCTGCCGGAAATCGACAGGCTGGCGCAGCAGTTGCCGCGCGACATTGAAGATTAAGGGAAGGATCACAGTCATGAAGCGCTCGGCTCTCGCCAAGGCAGCGGTTTCGTCATTGATCGTCGGCACGACCCTGGTGGCCTGCACCAATGCCAGCGTCCGCCCGTCCAGCGTGGCGGAGGCGGGACATTCTGTCAGCGCCGCCGAAAAGGCGCTGGCGGCAGGCGATGGCGCGCGCGCCGTCCTCGCGGCCCAGGCCGTGGTCCAGGGCGCGCCGCAGGACGCTGCCGCCCGCCAGCTGCTGGGCCGCGCCTATGTGGCGAGCGGGCGTTTCGCCTCTGCCGAAACGGCGTTGAGCGATGCGATGACGCTGGGCAATCGCGACGCCCGCACCATCATCAGCCTCGCGCTGGTCAAGGTGGCGCTGGGCAAGAGCGACGCCGCGCGCGAGCTTCTCGTCGCCAATGCCGACGTCGTGCCGGCGGGCGACTATGGCCTTGCCATGGCGATGGCGGGTGATGCGGCCGAAGGCGTGCGCATCCTGTCCGAGGCCATTCATGATTCGTCGGCGACGGCCCGAACCCGCCAGAATCTCGCTTATGCCTATGCATTGGCGGGACGCTGGAAGGATGCGCGCCTGCTCGCCGGGCTCGACCTCGAGCCGCTCGTCGCCAACCAGCGCATCACCCAATGGGCGCAGACGGCTGCGCCGGGCCTCGCGACCGAGCGCGTCGCCGCGCTCATGGGCGTGACCATCGACGCGGCCGACGCGGGCCAGCCCACGGCCCTGGCGCTCGCGCCGCAAGCCGCGCCGGTCGCCGTCGCGCAAGCCACGTCCAGCGCGCCGCAGCCCGAGCCGGCAGCGGAGCCAGCGCCGGTCGAAACCGCCGCCGCCGCGCCGGTCGAGGCGGACTATGCTGCTGCGGTTCAGGAAGCGCCGGCGCCGACATTCAGCGCGCCGGTCGCGCCGGTCCGGGCGGCAAGTTTCCGTCCGTCGGCGGCCGTTCGCGCTGCCGCTGCGCCGCGCCGCATCCAGGCATCCTTGCGCATCGACGGCCGGGGATCGAGCAACTGGGTGGTCCAGCTTGGTGCCTATGACAATGCCGCGATCGCCAAGGAAAAATATTATGCCATGGCTCGCCGGAACAGCGCGATTGCCAGCCTGCCGGTGCTGACCAGCCAGGTTTCGGTCAACGGCGCCACCTACGCGCGTCTTGCCGTCAGTGGCTTCAATGATCGGGCGGAAGCCGTCGCGCTCTGCCGCGAACTGCGCGCCCGCAATGGCCAGTGTTTCGTGCGCGAAAATGCCCCCGATGCGACTCCGCAGCGCTGGGCGCTGGCCGCAAAGCCGCGCCAGTTCGCTTCGCGCTAAACCCCTGGCCGTTCGTGCTGAGTAGGGGCTGAGCGAAGCCGAAGACCCGTATCGAAGCATGCGGGCGGGGGATCGCCGCCTTCATGAAACCATTCCCGCCCCTTCGGTTCTAGCAGCGTCGAGCACAGCTCTCGACAAGCTCGAACCGAACGGTGGGAAGATATTTGGACATTCCGGAAGGCACGGCCAACGCTTTGGCCCGCAAGTCGCAGCGTCCGGCGCACTCTCATCAATGGCCCGAAGCTAGCCCGGACAGGGCGCCACGCCGTCCCGATCGGGAACGTCAGCCCATCACCGGCAAGTCACTGATTTCCAGAAGAAAGTTGGCTCCCCGAGTAGGATTCGAACCTACGGCCATTCGATTAACAGTCGAATGCTCTACCGCTGAGCTATCGGGGAGCAGCCCGACTTCCGCCGGGCAGGTCGCGCATATGCAGCGAGATTCCGGATATGGCAAGGGCCCAATTGCAGATTTTTTCAGGCGATGAACTGTTCGGCCGCAATCCGGTCGTCCAGGGTGTGTTCCGGGTCGAACAGCAGCGTCAGCGGCGTCGCCCGATCGATCTGCACTTCCACCTGCGCCACGTCGCGCACTTCGCGCTGGTCCGCGACCGCGCTGACCGGGCGCTTGACCGGGTCGAGCACCGTGAAGCGAATGACGGTGTTTTCGGGCAGGATTGCGCCGCGCCAGCGACGCGGGCGGAAGGGGCTGATCGGCGTCAGCGCGACCAGGCCCGACCCCAGCGGCAGGATCGGCCCATGCGCCGACAGATTATAGGCGGTCGAACCCGCCGGCGTCGCGACCAGAACCCCGTCGCACACCAGTTCGGCGAGTGCCGTCCGGCCATTGACCTGAACTTCCAGCTTCGCGGTCTGGCGGGTTTCACGCAGCAGCGACACTTCGTTGATCGCGGGAATCGAGAATCGCTCTCCATCCACCGTGTCGACCGTCATGCGCAGCGGGTTGACCTTGAAGGGCTTCGCCGCCTCGATCCGCTGCTCCAGCCGTTCCAGCCGCCATTCGTTCATCAGGAAGCCGACCGTGCCCAGGTTCATGCCGAACACGGGCAGGATGCGGCGCCCTTCCAGCATCGAATGGAGCGTCTGGAGCATGAAGCCGTCACCGCCCAGCGCGACGATCATGTTCGCCTGTTCGACCGGCACGAAATCATAGGCGGCGCGGAGTCGGTCCTCGGCCGCCTTGGCCGCCTGGGTGGGGGACGCGACCAGCGCGCGCCGGGGCTCCTCGCTCATCCGCCGGTCACGCTCATGTGCCGGCCGACGGTCGGCCGTTCGCCCGCGCCGATGCGGAAGTCGTGCCGCTCGGGCTTCAGCCGCAGCGCGCGATCGATCAAGGGCTCGACCGCCGCCAGCCCGCCGGTGCGGAAAGCGGTCTTCAGGTCGACATGATCCTCATGACCCAGGCACATGAAGATCTTGCCCTCGCAGGTCATGCGCATGCGGTTGCAGTCGGCGCAGAAATTGCGGGTGAGGGGGGTGATGAGGCCCAGCCGCGCGTCGAAGCCTTCGACCCGGTGATAGCGGGCCGGCCCCCCGGTGCGATCCGCGATCGGGCTGACGGCATGATGTGCCCGCACCTTGTCCATCACCGCCGTCAGCGGCAGATAATGGTCGGTCCGTTCCTCGCCCGTATCGCCCAGCGGCATCGTCTCGATCAACGTCAGGTCGAACCCCTGCGCGTCGCACCAGCGCAGCATCGGCAGGATTTCATCCTCGTTGACGCCCTTCAGCGCCACCATGTTGATCTTGACCTTCAGCCCCGCCGCGCGCGCGGCCTCCAGCCCATCGAGCACCAGGCGGATATCTCCGCGCCGCGTCACATGGGCGAAGCGATCGGGGTCGAGGCTGTCCAGGCTGACATTGATCCGCCGCACGCCCGCGTCGAACAGCGCATCGGCGTGCTGGGCCAGTCGCGTCCCGTTGGTGGTGAGCGTCAACTCCTCCAGCCCGCCGCCCAGATGACGACCGACGCGGCGCACCAGGTCGATCAGGTCCCGCCGCACAAGCGGCTCGCCGCCGGTCAGCCGGATCTTGGTCACGCCCCGCGCGATGAACAGATCCGCCAGCAGCGCAATCTCTTCCAGCGTCAGCAGTTCGTCGCGGGGGAGGAAGGTCATTCGCTCCGCCATGCAATAGCGGCAGCGCAGGTCGCAGCGGTCCGTCACCGAAATCCGCAAATAGCTGATCCGGCGGCCGAAGGCGTCGGTCAACGCCGTGCGCGAAGGATCGACCCTGTCCATCATCGCCTAGCTAGGCCATGCACCCCCGCCGCGCAAGCACCAGCGGTTGCGGCATCGTGCACGGCTCGGTAACGGTTGGCGGATAATGTGCGGCGATGCGCCATGCCGGGGAGTATCATGCGTGAGCGGTGAAGCCGCATTGGACGGCCAGCGCAGTCTCTTCATCCTGTCTCCCGGCGACCGGGACGGCCTGTCGCAGCTCGCGCGTCAGTCCGGCTGGCGCGCCATGGCGGCCCGCCGCCCGACCGACGCGGCCCAGCGGTTCCTCCACAGCGACGCGCAGATCGCGCTTGTCGACATGCGCGGGGCCAGGGATGGCGACACCCGCCTCATCGGCTCGCTCGTCGCGGCGGTGGACGCCGGCGGCGGCGCTCTGGTCGCATTGGTCGACCGCGCCTCCCTCGCGGCCGTGCCGCTGCTGCTGGAAGCGGGCGCGACCCATTTCCTGGCCGCCCCCTTTTCCAGCGAGGAGATGCGCGCCACGCTCGCCTCCGCCCAGCGGCTGGTCGACCGGCTGGTGGGAGGGGTCACGCACAGTCGCCGCGCCCAGCGCATCCGTCGCGGCGACGCCCTCTTCTGGGAAAAGGACCCGGCAGGCACCATTCGCCTCAGCGACAATCTGGCGCGCCATCTGCAACTGGACCATGCCACCATTTCGCCCGCCGGCTTCGTCCGCCGGCTGCCCCGTTCGGAGCGGCGCTCCGTCATCGCGGCGTTGCGCGGCATGATGCGATCGGGGCGGCCGGAAGCCTTCGCCCATGTCGCGCCCGGCCGCGCCGACGACCGGCTGGTCCATCATCTCCGTCTGGTCGACGGCATCGTCGCCGCCGACGTCGAATGGCTGTCGGACATGCATGGCGAGGAAGCGGTCGGCCGCGACGATCTGACCGGCGTGCGGTCGCGCCAGGCCGCGCTGGACTGGATGGAGGCGCGATCGGGTCTGGCAACGACCGTGCTGCTGCTGTCCATCAGCCAGTTCGACCGCATGAACGCCGCCTATGGCCAGGTCGTCGGCGACGCGCTGCTCGGCCGCATCGCCCGGCGGATCGAACGCTTGACCGCCGATGTCGCGACCGGCGCCATGGTCGCCCGGATCGCCGGGACCGAATTCCTGATCGGGCTGACCGGCGAAGTCGCCGCCGCCGATCGCGCCACGTTCCTCGCGCGCCAGCTGATCGGCGCGGTGGGCCGCCCGTTCAGCGCGGGCGACCATCTCATCCGCCTGACCGCCCGCTGCGGCATCGCCCAATCGCGTCCCGACGACGACGCCACGCGCCTGCTCCGCCGCGCCGGCACCGCGCTCGCCGACGCCCGGGCGGGAGGAGGGGAGGGCATCCGCATCTTCTCGGCGGAAAAGCGCAGCCGCCAGGTCGATGCCGACCAGCTCGAAACCGATTTGCGTCTGGCGCTCCATCGCGGCGAGATCGGCATCCTCTTCCAGCCGCAATATCCCGTCAGCGGCCAGGCGATGGTCGGCGTAGAGGCGCTCGCGCGCTGGAACCACCCGCATTATGGCCCGCTCGGCGCCGGCATGCTGTTCGCGACGGCCGAACGGTCCGACTATATGCTGCCACTCTCGGCGCACATCCAGGCCGAAGCCCTGCGCCAGGCCGCCGCTTGGCCGCGCGCCCTGTCGCACCTGCGCCTGTCGATCAACGTCACGGCGGACGATATCGCCCAGCCCGGTTTCATGCCGCAATTCCTGAACCTGGTCGACGCCAGCGGCTTCCCCCGCGCGCGCCTGACGGTGGAGATCACCGAAAGCGGCCTCATCGAAGATGTCGGCAACGCCACCGCGCTGCTCTCCGCGCTGCGGGCCGAAGGGCTGGCGGTCGCGGTCGACGATTTCGGCACCGGCTATTCCAGCCTTGCCTATCTCAAGAGCCTGCCGCTCGACTATCTGAAGATCGATAGCGGCCTCGCCCAGGACATTGCCGGCACCGCCCGCGACCGCATCATCGTGCGCAGCGTCATCCACATGGCCAAGTCGCTGGGCCTCCACGTCATCGCCGAAGGGGTGGAGACCGAACAGCAGCTCGACCTCCTTACCCGCGAAGGCTGCGATTTCTACCAGGGTTTCCTGCGCTCGGCGGGTGTGTCGTCGGCCGAGCTGGTGGCGATGGCGTTGAGGGCGTAGACGCCCGCCTGACGCTCAACCCGCCGCCTTCGCCAACCCCTTCGACAATTGCAGCGCGCCGTTCAGTCGCGCCCCCGGATCGCCCCAGGCCCGGTTCACCACCACCTTGCTGTCCGGCCGCAAACGGGCAACGCCATTCAGCCGCTGGATATAGGCGACCAGCCCCTCGGGCCGGGGGAAGCGATCCTCGAAGAAACTGACCAGCGCGCCCTTTGGTCCCACGTCGATCTTGGAAATATTCGCCGCCACGCAATTCTGCTTGATCTCGATGATCTTGAACAGGTTCTGCGTCGGCGCGGGTAGCTTGCCGAAGCGGTCGATCAGTTCGGCGGCGAACGCCTCCAGCCCCTGCCGATCCTCCACCTCGTTGAGGCGACGATACAGACCCATACGCAGGTCGAGATCCGGCACATATTCTTCCGGAATGAGGATCGGCGCATCGACGGTGATCTGCGGCGAGAAGCTTTCCCGCTTCTCGATCCCCGCGCCGCCGGCCTTCGCCTCCAGGATCGCATCCTCCAGCATCGACTGGTAGAGTTCGAAGCCCACTTCCTTGATGTGCCCCGACTGCTCGTCGCCGACCAGATTGCCCGCGCCGCGAATGTCCAGATCGTGGCTCGCCAGCTGGAAGCCCGCTCCCAGCGTATCCAGGTCGGACAGCACCTTCAGCCGCTTCTCCGCCGTTTCGGTGATCACCTTGTTCGCCGGCGTCGTGAAATAGGCATAGGCCCGCGTCTTCGATCGCCCGACGCGACCGCGCAGCTGATACAGCTGCGCCAGGCCGAACCGATCGGCCCTGTGGATGATCAGCGTATTGGCCGACGGAATGTCGAGCCCGCTCTCCACGATCGTGGTCGAAAGCAGCACGTCATAGCGCTTGTCGTAAAAGGCCGACATGCGCTCTTCCACCTCGGTTGCGCTCATCTGGCCATGGGCGACCACCGGCCGCACCTCTGGCACCTCGGTCCGCAGATACTCCTCCACCTCGGTCAGGTCGGCAATGCGCGGCACGACGAAGAAGCTCTGGCCGCCGCGATAATGTTCGCGCAGCAACGCCTCGCGGATGACCACCCCGTCCCAGGGCATGATATAGGTGCGCACCGCCAGGCGGTCGACCGGCGGTGTCTGGATGACGGACAGTTCGCGCAGCCCCGACATCGCCATCTGCAAGGTGCGCGGAATCGGCGTCGCCGTCAGCGTCAGCACATGGACATCGGTCTTCAGGCTCTTCAGCCGCTCCTTGTGGGTGACGCCGAACCGCTGTTCCTCATCGACGATCACCAGCCCCAGCCGCTTGAACTCCAGCCCCTTGGCGAGCAGCGCATGGGTGCCGACCACGATATCGACGGTCCCATCGGCCAGTCCCGCCTTGACCGCCTTCGCCTCCTTGTCGGGCACCAGCCGAGACAGCCGCCCGATATTCACCGGACATCCCCGGAAGCGCTCCTCGAAATTCATATGATGCTGGCGGGCGAGCAGGGTCGTGGGACAGATCACCACTACCTGCATCCCCGCCAACGCCGCGACGAAAGCGGCGCGCAACGCCACCTCGGTCTTGCCGAAGCCGACGTCGCCGCACACCAGCCGGTCCATCGGCCTGCCCGCGCCCAGATCCTCGATCACATCGCCGATAGCCCGGTCCTGGTCGTCGGTTTCCTGATAGGGGAAGCGGTCGACAAAGGCGGGATAGCCCGCATTGTCCGGCTCCGCGACGGTCGCGGGTCGCAGCGCGCGTTCGGCCGCCGTCTTGAGCAACTCACCCGCGATTTCGCGGATGCGCTCCTTCATCTTGGCCTTGCGCCGCTGCCACGCCTCGCCGCCCAGCTTGTCGAGGCTGACACCCTCGCTGTCGGAGCCGTAACGGGAGAGAACCTCCAGATTCTCCACCGGCACATAGAGCTTGTCGCCGCCCGCATATTCGAGCGCCACGCAATCATGCGCCGCCTTGGCGACGGGGATCTGCGTCAGCCCCTCATAGCGACCGATGCCGTGATCCATGTGCACGACCAGGTCGCCCGGCGAGAGCGTCGCCAGTTCGGCGAGGAAAGCGTCCGAACTCTTCTTCCGCTTGGCCCGGCGCACCAGCCGGTCGCCCAGCATGTCCTGCTCGGTCAGCACCGCAACGTCGGGCGCGGTGAAACCATGGTCCAGCGGCAGCACGGTCAGGACCGTGCTTCCCTCCGCCGCGATCCCCAACGCCTCCTGCCAGCTGTCGGCCGCCGCGACCCGCTTCAGCCCGTGATCGATCAGCAGGCCGGAAAGCCGCTCCCGCGCGCCCCCGGAATAGCTCGCGATCACGACCTTCTTCTTCGCCCGCTGGAGCGCGGCGATATGCTTGCCCACCGCTTCATAGACGTTGGCGTTCTGCGCCCGCTCCGGCGCGAAATCGCGCGGCCCGTCCACCTCGAAGTCCAGCACCGTGGCGCTTTCCGGTTCGTGGAAGGGCGTGGTCGCGTGCATCGGCCAGTCGCGCGCGATGGCGTCCCATTCCGCCGCATCCAGATAGAGCGCCCTGGGCTCCAGAGGCCGATAAGCCCCTGGGTCGGAGGATTTCGCCTGAACCCGATTGGCGTGATAGTCGCGGATCGCCTCGAACCGTGCCTCGGCCGCGCCCGCGACGCCATGATCCAGCACGATGATCGTGTCATCGCCCAGATGCTCGGTCATCGGCACCAGCCGTTCCTCGAACAGCGGCAACCAATGCTCCATGCCGGCCAGCCGCCGGCCGTCGCTCACCGCCTGATAGAGCGGGTCGCCCGTCGCCGTAGCCCCGAAAATCTCGCGATAGCGCCCCCGAAAGCGCTTGATCGTCTCCTCGTCGAGCAGCGCTTCGGACGCCGGTAGCAGGGTGAAGCCCTCGACGCTCCCGCTCGTCCGCTGGTCGGCGGGATCGAAACGCCGCACCGTCTCGATCTCGTCACCGAAGAAATCGAGCCGCAGCGGCTGTTCCTCGCCCCCCGGGAACAGGTCGACAATGCCACCGCGAATGGCGAACTCGCCGCGGTCATGCACAGTATCGGTCCGCGCATAACCATTGGCCTGCAACATCTCGGCCAGCCGCGAAATCGCGATCCGCTCCTTGGGCGCGAGCTTCGCCACCAGCTGCCGCACGCGAAAGGGGGTGAGCGTCCGTTGGCTCAGCGCGTTGATCGTGGTCAGGACCAGTTGCGGTCCCTTGGGCTTGCCCTGCAACGCATGGAGCCCCGCGAGCCGCGCCGATGCCGTCCGCAACGAAGGACTGGCCCGGTCATAGGGCAGGCAGTCCCAGGCGGGGATTTCGACGATCTCGATCTCGGGCGCGAAATAATGCGCGGTATCCGCCACCGCGCGCATCAACTGCTCGTCCGGCGCCACGAACAGGGCGCGTGAAGGTGCTGCCCGCGCGATGTCGGCGAGCAGCCAGGGCTGGAAGCCGGCGGGCACCCCCGAAAGGGTCGTGGGAGCGGAGGCTTTGAGGATTTTCAGAAGATCGGTCATAAAAAACTTCGTCATTCCCGCGAAGGCGGGAACCCATCTCCCTACCTCACGTCCAGATGCTTGCTCAGGGCGATGGATCCCCGCCTGCGCGGGGATGACGGAAAAGGCCTATTTCTTCCCGATCTCCACGAAATCCAGCCTGGCGAATTTATCCCACATCGGTCCCTGCCACTCCTCCGGCACCGGCAGCACGCCCATGGCCCAGGCCATGATGTCGGCATCCTGCTCATCCATGAAGCGCTCAAACCACTGAATCTCGTCTTCGCTCCACTCTTCATGGTAGCGATCGAAGAACCCGCCCACCGCCAGGTCCGCTTCCTTGATGCCACGATGCCAGGCCCGGAATTGCAGGCGGCGGATGCGGGGATCTTCGTTCACAATTTGTTCCTTGCGCGGACATGCCGAAATTGCCGATCGGATGTTTGCGCATCGTCCCGGCTGGGCTAGATGCCGTCAGATAGACATGCGCCCGGATATCCTCAACCCACTCTTCACTGAAATCGAAGCGCTCAAGGGCGTGGGCCCTGCGCTCGCCAAGCCGCTGGAGCGGCTGGGGCTCGCCCGCGCCGTCGATGTCGCCTTCCACCTGCCGGTCAGCTTCGTCGACCGCCGCATGGTGGACGAGTTGATCCTGTCCGACTCCGGCCGCGTCATCGGCATCACGCTCACCCCCACCGACTATCGCGCTTCGGGCAGCGCGCGCGCGCCCTTCCGCGTCATCGCGCAGGACCGCCACGGCAACAGCGTCGCGCTCGTCTATTTCGGCCGCAACAGCGCCTGGCCGCGCAAGCTCCTGCCCCTCAACGAACCCAAATTCATCTCCGGCAAGCTGGAGGCCTATGGCGAAAATCTCCAGATCGTTCATCCCGACTATGTCCTGCCGCCCGAGGAAGCCGCCACCATCCCCGCGCGCGAGCCCGTCTACGGCCTGTCCGAAGGGCTGACCAACAACCGCCTGCGCGATCTCGTCGCCCAGTCGCTCGCCCGCGCGCCCGACCTTCCCGAATGGATCGAACCCAGCCTGCTCGCCCGCAAGGGCTGGCCCGCATGGCGCGAGGCGCTCACCCGCATCCACGCCGATCCCGCCGACGCCCAGGCTCGCGAACGGCTCGCCTATGACGAAATCTTCGCCGGCCAGCTCGCGCTGATGCTGGTGCGTCAATCCTCCCGCAAGCGGCGCGGCGTGCCCATCGCCGGCGACGGCCGCCTGCGCGACATGCTGAAGCTTCCCTTCGCGCCAACGGGCGCCCAGCGCCGCGCCTTCATGGAGATTGAGGGCGACATGGCGCAGCCGGTCCCGATGCTCCGCCTGCTCCAGGGTGATGTCGGTTCGGGCAAGACCCTGGTCGCCCTGATGGCGCTCCTCAACACGGTGGAGGCCGGCGCCCAGGGCGCGCTCCTCGCCCCCACCGAAATCCTCGCCCGCCAGCATTATGAAACGCTGCGCAAGATGGCCTCGGGCCTGCCCGTCACCATCGCCATCCTCACCGGCCGCGAAAAGGGCAGGGCGCGCGAATCCACCCTCATGGGCCTCGCCGACGGCAGCATCGACATCCTCGTCGGCACCCACGCCATTTTTCAGGAAGCCGTCCGCTACAAGAATCTGGCGCTGGCGGTGATCGACGAGCAGCATCGCTTCGGCGTCGCCCAGCGCATGATGCTGGCCGCCAAGGCCGATCGAACGCCCCATCTGCTGGTGATGACCGCCACGCCCATCCCGCGCACCCTGACGCTCACTTATTATGGCGAGATGGACGTCTCCCGCCTGGATGAGATGCCCCCCGGCCGCCAGCCAATCCAGACCGTCGTCATGTCCGCCAACCGCCTCGACGAAGTGGTCGAAGCGCTCGCCCGCCATGTCGAGGGCGGCGGCCAGGCCTATTGGGTCTGCCCGCTGGTCGAGGAAAGCGAGACCAGCGACCAGGCCGCCGCAGAAGCCCGTGCCGAAATGCTGAAGATGCGCTTCGGCGACCTCGTCGGACTCGTCCACGGCCGCATGAAGGGCCCGGAAAAAGACGCGGCCATGGAGGCCTTCGCCGCCGCACGCACCAGGATTCTCGTCGCCACGACGGTCATCGAAGTCGGCGTCGACGTGCCCAACTCCAACCTCATCATCATCGAAGGCGCCGACCGCTTCGGCCTTGCTCAGCTCCACCAGCTTCGCGGCCGGGTCGGGCGCGGCCAGAACCACAGTGTCTGCATCCTCCTGCGCGGTGGCGCGCTGTCGGAAACCTCCCGCGCCCGCCTCGCCCTGATGCGTGAGACCAATGACGGCTTCCGCATCGCCGAAGAGGATTTGCGCCTGCGCGGCGCCGGCGAAATTCTCGGCACGCGCCAGTCGGGCGAGCAACAGCTGAAACTCGCCACCCCCGAACATCTTTCGGCCCTGCTCGATTCGGCCCGGGACGACGCCCATCTCCTCATCGATCGCGACGGCGGGCTCGACGAGGCGAGGGGGCAGGCCGCCCGCACCTGCCTCTACCTGTTCGAACGCGACGCCGCCGTCGGCCTGTTGCGCAGCGGCTGACCCGATCGATCGCGCTGCCTGTCCGCGGCCGATATGCTGGCAACGCTTCCAACGCACAGTTCGCCGCTCAACATTGCTGCACCCGCGAACCATCTCCCGGCCATGTCGTTGCCCAGCCATGGATTCCGACATCAGCCTCAATCACATCACGCCGATGGCCGCGATCTCGATCGCCCTGTCGGTCGCCATCGCCTTCCTGCTCCATTGGCTCGCCTACTGGATTGCCACCCGCGTTGCCCGCCGCATACGCGCCGATCCGGTGATCCTCCCGGCCGTCTACCATCCCACGCGCTGGATCGTCGTCCTCATGGCGCTCGCCGCCGGCATCCAGCCGCTGACGTTCAGCCCGACGATCGAGGCGGTCTGGTCGATCGGTTCGAAAATGCTGTTCATCCTGCTGGTCGGCTGGCTGATCTTCGCCATGATGCGCGCGATCCGCGTCCTGCTCGAACGGCGCAGCGACATCACGGTCGAGGATAATCTGAAGGCCCGCCGCCAGCACACCCGCATCCGCATCCTTTACCGCGTGGCGCAGTTCGTCATCGGCTTCCTCGTCCTGTCCCTGATGCTGATCGCAATTCCGGGCGTGCGCACCATCGGCGTCACGCTGATGGCATCGGCGGGTCTGGCCGGCCTCGCCGTGGGCGCCGCCGCCCAGCCCGCGCTCAAGAACCTCATCGCCGGCATCCAGATGGCCTTTTCCGAGCCGATCCGCCTCGACGACGTGGTCATCGTCGAAGGCGAATGGGGCCGGGTCGAGGATATCAAGCTCACCTATGTCGTCCTGCGCCTCTGGGACGACCGCCGGCTGATCGTGCCGGTTTCCTATTTCCTGGAAAAACCCTTCCAGAACTGGACGACCAGGACCGCCGACCTTCTCGGCACCGTCTTCCTCTATGTCGATCCCGCCACGGACATAGAGCCGATCCGCGCCCGGTTCATCGAAGCGGTCAAGGCCAACAGCCGCTGGGACGGCCGCGTCGCCATCCTCCAGGTCACCGACCACAGGGCCGACGCGCTGGAACTGCGCGGCCTGCTCAGCGCCCGCAATGCCGGCACGGCCTTCGACCTGCGCTGCGAAATACGCGAAGTGATGATGGATTTCCTGCGCACGCAGATGCCGCAGGCGCTGGTCCGCTCGCGCCAGCGCGTCGAGGCGGGGGAGGGGCTGGAAAAAGCCTTTACCAGGCCGTCTGCCGTGGCGGGATGAGCGCCAGCATCGCGTCATAGAGGCCCGGTTCGATCGGTGCGCGGAATTCCACGCCGACACGCCCGTCCTCGGCCCAGCGGACCTCGGCCTGTACATCCTTGGCGATCGGCAGCCACACCGTCACCCGCTCGCCGATCGACACATCCGCTTCAGTGCGGCACATCAGCCCCAAGGCGGAGATATTGATGATGCGCACGCCATGCGACCGGCCGCGCGCGGTGATATGGCTGACCATGTCGACCAGGATGCGCGGTGCCCGGCGCTGGTTGACGACAGGGTCCCGCGACTTGGCGACATGAGCGAGGCTGGCGAGCATCGAAGACATGCTCGCAAATTATCCCCGGGAAGATGCAATCTTCCCTAATGGAAAGGGTAAATGGGGCGGTAACCCACTATAATTTCAAGCGGTTACTAACCCATGTTTCTTTGCGCCGAAGCTCAGCTTGTCGCCGGGCTTCAGCACCAGCGCCGGATCGCTCACCACTTCGCCATTCACGCGGATCGCGCCTTCGGCAAGCTTGCGCCGCACTTCCTTGTTCGACGTGGCAAAACCCAGCGCCGTCGTCCCCTGGACGACATTCAGCCCCTCGGCGCCCAGGCTGACGGTCGGCAGATTGGCATCCGACGCGCCTTCCTCGAAAGTCTTGCGTGCCGTCTCGGCCGCCAGCGCCGCCGCTTCGGCGCCCCGGCACAGCGCGGTCGCCTCATTGGCGAGGATCTTCTTCGCCTCGTTGATCTCCGCGCCTTGCAACGCCGCCAGCCGCTCGACCTCGTCCATCGGCAGGTCGGTGAACAGCCGCAGCCGGTTGGCCACGTCCGCGTCCGCCGTGTTCCGCCAGAACTGCCAATAATCGTAGCTCGAAAGCTGATCCTCGTTCAGCCAGACCGCGCCGCCCACGGTCTTGCCCATCTTGGTGCCGTCCGCGTTGGTCAGCAGCGGGGTGGTGAGGCCGAATACCTGCGTCCCGTCCACGCGGCGAGCCAGTTCGACGCCATTGACGATATTGCCCCACTGGTCGGACCCGCCCATCTGCAACCGGCAGGCGGAACGCCGCGACAGCTCCAGGAAATCATAGGCCTGGAGGATCATGTAATTGAACTCCAGGAAGCTCAGCGACTGTTCGCGGTCCAGCCGGAGTTTCACCGAATCGAAGCTCAGCATCCGGTTGACCGAAAAATGCTGGCCGATGTCGCGCAGGAAGGGGATATATTCCAGCTTGTCCAACCACTCGGCATTGTCGAGCATGATCGCGTCGGTCGGCCCGTCGCCGAACGTCAGGAACCGCTCGAACACGCGCTTGATGCTCGCGACATTCTCCGCGATCGTGTCGGTGGTCAGCAGCTTGCGCGCTTCGTCCTTGAAGCTCGGGTCGCCGATCTTGCCCGTGCCGCCACCCATCAGGACGATCGGCTTGTGCCCCGCCTTCTGCAACTGGCGCAGCATCATGATCGACACCAGATGCCCGACATGCAGCGAAGGCGCGGTCGGATCAAAGCCGATATAGCCCGGCACGACCTGCTCGGCGGCCAGGGCATCGAGCCCATCCGCATCGGTCAGCTGGTGAATATAGCCGCGCGTTTCGAGCAGGCGGAGCAGATCGGACTTGTAGCTGGTCATAGTGCCGCGCCCTCTAGCATCGCGACGGCGCAACGTCATCCTGAACTTGTTTCGGCACCCATTCCGCTCCACAGAGCAGAGGAAGAGCGGAAGGGACGACGCATGACCACCACCCCACCCATGCTGGCGATCGGCCTCATGTCAGGGACTTCGCGCGACGGGATCGACGCCGCGCTGATCGAAACCGACGGGGAAGGCCATTCCCGCGCCCACAGCTTCCACGCCATGCCCTATCAGGACGGCTTCCGCGTCCGCCTCGCCGAGGCCTGTCAGCGCGCCATGGCGATGGACAGGCCCGGCTTTGAACCGCTGATCCACGCGGTCGAGGAGGAACTGACCGAATTGCATGTGGAAGCCGTGTCGGACCTGCTCGCGCGCAGCGGCCACATCGCGCAGGATATCGCCGTCATCGGCTTTCACGGCCATACCGTCGCGCATCGCCCGGAATGGGGCTGGACCTGGCAGATCGGCGACGGCGCTGCGCTCGCGGGCGCCTTCGGCATCCCGGTGGTCGCGGACCTGCGCAGCGCCGACGTGGCGTCGGGGGGGCAGGGCGCGCCGCTGCTTCCCGTCTATCACCGCGCGCTCGCGGATGACCTGCCCAAGCCTGTCGCCATCCTGAACCTGGGCGGCGTCGCCAATATCACCGCGATCGCGCCGGACGGCAGCATCACCGCCTTCGACACCGGCATGGCGAGCGGCCTCATCGACAACTGGATGCAGACGCACAGCGATCGCAGCTTCGACGACAATGGCGCGATGGCGGCGCGCGGCCAGGTCGACGAAGCCCGGCTCGCCGCGATGCTCGCCGATCCCTGGTTCGACCTGCCGCCGCCCAAGAGCATCGACCGCGAAGCCTTCACCCTGGACGCGGTGCGCGGCCTCAGCCTGGAAGACGGCGCCGCCACCCTCACCGCCTTCACCGCCGCCGCGATCGCCAGGGGGCTCGACCATCTGCCCGGCCGCCCCGCGCACATCTATGTCGGCGGGGGCGGTCGCCACAACGCCACGCTCATGCGCATGCTCGCCGCCCACACCCAGGCCCAGGTGCGCCCGGTCGATGAACTGGGCTGGGACGGCGATGCGCTCGAAGCCCAGGGCTTTGCCTATATGGCGGTCCGGCACATGAAACAGCTGCCGATCAGCTTCCCCGGCACCACCGGCGCGCCCCAGCCGATGACCGGCGGCGTCTTGTTCACGCCGGATGTGGGTTGAGGGGGATAACCGGCTGGGGTGGCTGCCGGATCTTCAGCTTATCCATTCCCCTCCCGCCTGCGGAAGGGAGGAACGAGGACCGCTCCTGACCAAACCGACCCTCCCGCCGCACTGTAACCTCTCGGCCACGGCCCAGGCAAAAAACATCCTATTTCCCGCCGTATGCCCTTTTCCCGCTGTCCTACACCGGGCCGGCCTGCCTATTTCCGCCCCGGTCTTTGAAAATGTTCGAACCCCAAACCCCTCACGCCTACGCGCGCCCGCCCACGCGCGCGCATATGGTGTGAACTTCGGCGAAAAATGGCGGATTACCGTCGATCCTAGCGCTTGCGCGTCAGCTCTCGCATCGCCTCGTCTATCCCTTCGACCGTCAGCGGATACATCCTCTCGCTCATGATCTCGCGGATGATCTTGGTCGACTGGCTATAGTCCCAATGCCCCCGCGCCGCCGGATTGAGCCACACCGCTGCCGGATAGGTATGCAGCAGCCGGCCCAGCCACACCGCGCCAGCCTCTTCGTTCAGATGCTCCACCGACCCGCCGGGATGCACGATCTCATAGGGGCTCATCGCCGCGTCGCCGACGATCACCACCTTATAGTCATGCCCATATTTATGCAGGATGTCCCAGGTCGGGATGCGCTCGGAAAAGCGGCGGCTATTGTCCTTCCACACCCCTTCGTAGAGGCAGTTGTGGAAGTAGAAGAATTCCATATTCTTGAATTCGCTGGTCGCGGCGGAAAACAGCTCCTCGCATAGCTTGATGAACGGGTCCATCGATCCGCCAACGTCCAGGAACAGCAGCAGCTTGACCGCATTGTGCCGCTCGGGCCGCATGCGGATGTCGAGCCAGCCCTGCCGCGCCGTCCCGCGGATCGTGCCTTCCAGGTCCAGCTCCTCGGCGGCGCCCTCCCGCGCGAACCGCCGCAGTCGCCGCAACGCCACCTTGATGTTGCGGGTGCCCAGTTCCTTGCCATTGTCCAGATTGGCGAACTCGCGCTTTTCCCACACCTTGATCGCGCGCTTGTGGCGGCTCTGCCCGCCGATGCGCACGCCTTCGGGATTATAGCCGCCATTGCCGAAGGGTGAGGTGCCGCCCGTGCCGACCCATTTGTTGCCGCCCTGGTGGCGCCCCTTCTGTTCCTCCAGACGCTTCTTCAGCGTCTCCATGATCTCGTCCCAGCTGCCCAGCGACTTGATCTTCTCCATCTCCTCGGGGCTGAGATATTTCTCGGCGACCAGCCGCAGCCAATCTTCCGGAATGGCCGCCTCCACGCTGTCGGAGCCCAGCACGCCCTTGAACACGCGGGCAAAGACCTGGTCGAACCGATCCAGCAGCCCCTCGTCCTTCACATAGGTCGCGCGCGCCAGATAATAGAAATCCTCCGGCCGCTGTTCGATCACATCGCGGTCCAGCGCCTCCAGCAGCAGCAGATGCTCCTTGATGCTGGCCGGTATGCCGGCCGCACGGAGCGCGTCGAGGAAGTTGAGCATCATGGTGCGCCCTTGTCCGACAGCTGCCGCAAGGATGCAAGTTGCCAAACTCCTTATTGGCGGAATGTTAAGTGTTGCATTGCATCGTTAATGCGGCAGTATCCAAACGCAGCGCTGGGGGCGACGATCCATTGGAAAACGGGCATTTGTTGACTGATCTGGGTGAGCGGTCGGGCGACATAGCGTTGCAGTGCAGCGATACGGCCGGTTTCCTGGGCGAACTGACCCGCCGTATCCGCGACGATTCTGCACGGTTGGGCGAACTGCAATCCAATATGGAAACGCTCGCGGCCAGCCAGAATGAAAGCGTAGTCGCCGCGCAGGAACTCAGCCTCACCGCCGGTCGCGCCGCCCGCATCATTGCCGA
>DATEJA010000200.1:0-2357 GCA_035278405.1 Sphingobium sp.
TGACGGGTCGGGGTGGTTAATGCTGTCATGCTGCCGTCACGTTACTGGGTAATCAGGACGGTGGCGAAGGGGTTGAAGGGTTCTTATGTACCATCCCGACCTGATACGACATCCGGAAAACTGTCCGGCCCTGGTTCTGAACGCGGACTATACGCCGTTAAGCTATTATCCGCTGAGCCTCTGGCCCTGGCAGACCGCCATCAAGGCGGTCTTTTTGGATCGGGTGGACATCGTCGCCAGCTATGACCGGGAAGTGCACAGCCCCAGCCGGCAGATGAAGATCCCCTCGGTGATCGCGCTCAAACAATATGTGCGCCCGTCCGAACATCCCGCCTTCACCCGGTTCAACCTGTTCCTGCGCGATCGCTTCAGCTGCCAATATTGCGGATCGACCAGCGACCTCACCTTCGACCATGTCATTCCGCGCCGCGCGGGCGGGCGCACCACCTGGGAAAATGTCGCCACCGCCTGTTCGCCCTGCAACCTCAAGAAAGGCGGGCGCACCCCCAAGGAAGCGCATATGCAGCTGCATGTGACGCCGATCCGCCCGACCAGCTGGCAATTGCAGGAACAGGGCCGCGCCTTTCCGCCCAACTATCTGCACGAAAGCTGGCACGACTGGCTCTATTGGGACGTCGAACTGCTGGCTTGACCTCAAAATCCTCCCCATGCTTCGCGTAGGGAGGATCTGAAGGTCACCCCAAAGCCGGCACCCAATCCAGGTCGATATCCTTGTGCCGGTTGGTATAATGGCCGATCTCTTCCAGCCTCGCCATGTCGAGCAGGGTGATCCGCCCATTGGCACGGCTGATCAGCCCCTCCTGCTCCATCTGCCGCACCATGCGGTTGACGTGCACGGAGGTGAGGCCGATCGCGTCCCCAATCTCCTCCTGCGTCAGCTTGAGATCGAAACTGTCGGTCACGCCATCGTCGATCACCCGCAGCCGATCGAAGATATCGAGCAGGAAGGAGGCGACCCGCGCCTTGGCCGACGTGCGGCCGAGCGAAGCCAGCCGGTCGGTCAGCGCCACCCGTTCGGCGTTGGACAGCAGGAACAGCAGCGCCGCGACGCGGGGAAATTCCTCCAGCAGGCGGCGCAGCGCATGCTTGTCGAACGGACAGATGATCGCGTCGGACAGGGCGACCAGCGATTCCGGCGCCTTGCTGTAGATGGTACTGGCCGATCCGATGAAGTCGCCGGGAAAATAGACGCGCAATATCTGCCGGCTGCCGTCGGGCAGGATGACGAAGCTCATGACGCGCCCCTCGCGCAGCACGAACAGTTCGGTCACCGTTTCGTTGACCCGCTGGATCATGGCGCCGCGCTTCACCTTGCGCGGATTTTCTTCCAGTCTGGCCAGCGCGCTCCTTTCCTCGTCGGACAGCGGCACATGCTTGGCCAGCCTTTCCGCGAAACAACTTGTCGCCACCCGAAGCACCTTTTCGTTGCAATTCTCGTTACGATGGCAAAACGCCCCCAAACGTCTTTTGGCTGCATTTGCGGGGCTTGCACTAAACTCGATCAATAAGACGACGGGAATGTGCAAATGTTTCACGGGCCTAGGCGGGCGCCACAGACGCGCGGGGATTCGTCCCGCCTTGCGTGAAGCGCAATTAACGTTAAGAACCCAGCCGATGGACCGCATACACATTCGCGGCGGCAAAGCGCTCAATGGCCGCCTTCCCATCTCCGGCGCGAAGAACGCAGCGCTGACCCTGCTGCCTTGCGCCCTGCTGACCGACGAGCCGGTGACGCTGCGCAACCTGCCGCGCCTCGCCGATGTCGACAGCTTCGGTCATCTGCTGAACCAGCTCGGCGTGTCGACCATGATCGAAGGCGCGCGGCCGGAAGATTTCGGGCGCGTCATGACGCTGCGCGCGGGCCGGGTGACCTCGACCGAGGCGCCCTATGATATCGTGCGCAAGATGCGCGCCTCGATCCTGGTGCTGGGCCCGTTGCTCGCCCGCGCGGGCGAAGCGCGGGTGTCGCTGCCGGGCGGCTGCGCGATCGGCAACCGGCCGATCGACCTTCACCTCAAGGCACTGGAAGCCTTTGGCGCGGTGATCGAGATCAATGCCGGCTATGTCCGCGCCAGCGCGCCTGACGGCGGGCTGCCCGGCGGCATCTATACCTTCCCGGTGGTGTCGGTCGGCGCGACCGAAAATGCCGTCATGGCGGCGGTCCTGTCCAGGGGCACCTGCATCCTGGAAAATGCGGCGCGTGAGCCGGAAATCGTCGACCTCTGCAAGCTGCTGGTGGCGATGGGCGCGGATATCGAGGGGATCGGCTCCGACAAGCTCATCATCCATGGCCGCGACCGGCTGCACGGCGCGACCTACAGCGTCATGCCCGACCG
>DATEJA010000201.1:0-9842 GCA_035278405.1 Sphingobium sp.
GCCAGACGCTCAGGCTGGGCGACACCAGTGTCGACATCATTCCCACCCCCGGACACACGCCGGGAACTCTGTCGCTGATCTTTCCGGTGAAGGATGGCAAGCAGGTGCATAGGGCGGCGATCTGGGGAGGGACCGGCTTCAATAGCCGGACGGAAGAACAATTTACCACCTATGCCGCCTCGGCCGAGATGTTCGCCAAACTCGTCAAGGCCGCAAAGGTGGACGTGCCGCTTTCCAATCACCCGATCGTCGATCACAGTTTCGCCAAGATCGAAGCCTTGCAAAAGCGCACGGCCGGCCAGACGCATCCTTTCGCCACAGGACCCGCCAGCCAGCAGAATTTACTCACGGTCGGGGCACAATGCGCCTACGCCTCGCGCCTCAGCGCAGCCGCCGCATCGTCATCGGCAGAAACAGCACCGCCCGCTTCAGCACGCTAGCGATTGATCGAGTGGCGCATTATCTCGGACGTCTCCCTCTCATCATCGCCAGTCAGCAGGAGAAAAGCCGCATGTTTGAATTTGGCCAGCGCCGGCTCTGAAAAATGAAAAGCGGACCGACCGGACCTGGGAGCGAAAAATGCGGAGCTGAGGGTCCATAAAGGTTAAGGGTTTCGGGCGCTTGCGTACGAAAGCCTCCCATGCAGGAACCCGCGCTTCCAGCAGGTTGCCCTATGGGGATTTCTGCTTTCGGCTGGTTCGGCCGGATAAGAGAGGCGCTCTGATTGACGCGCGAGAGCGGCGGAACGGCCGGTGCTGGAAAGCGCCAGAGACGTGTTCACCGCTGTGACCGTGATGATGCCAAGAGCCGACACCGGCCCAGCCATAGTCGGGCGTATGTCGTTTGGTTGACCACCGCGCGACATGCGGGGCCGTGGCGACAGGCTGATCATGCCGGGTCATGAGACGGGCTCCCGGATCGGCAGGGTTGGCTTGGGCGGCGCCCGTGGCTGACCCCAGCGGGCGAAGGTCTCGATGACGATCATGCGCCCGCCACAGCACGGGCATGGTGGGCAGGTGTCGAGTGCGGTTTCGGGCATCGGCGCCTCTGGTTCCGATGGGACGGCCAGCAGTTTGCGGGCGAGCGCGAGATTGTCCCTGCGCGCTGCGCTGGCGAGCAGCCCATAATGTCGGATCCGATGGAAGCCGCGCGGCAGGACGTGGAGCAGGAAGCGCCGGATAAACTCGTCGGCGGTGAGGGTCATGATGCGGTGGCGTTCCGCGCCGTCGCGGCGATAGTCCTTGCAGCGGAAGGTGACGCCGTTTGCGTCGAAGGAGACCAGGCGCCGGTTCGAGATGGCGACGCGGTGGGTGTAGCGCGACAGATAGGCGAGCACCGCCTCAGGTCCGGCAGAGGGCGGCTTGGCCTACGGGCGATGTCGCAGGCGGTGTCGTGCAGGGCTTCGCGTAAGCTTTCGGCGGCGTCGGTGCGGCGCGCGTCGGCGGAAGATCGGCGCGGAACAGGCGGCGCTGGACCAGACCCGGAAAGGGCAGGGGGTCTGGCTGAGGCGGAAAGCGGGGCTCCGCGCGCAGGCCGCGAGATTGATCGCCCAGCACGGGGTGCGGGCGGTAGCCGAGAGCGTATCATCGTCCAGGCCGTGCGACATGCGGAACCGTTCGACCAGGGCGAGCAGCCGCTCCAGCGGAGCGGTCGGCAGCGCCGGGTCGGTGAGCGCCGCGAGGACCACGTCGAGGTCGGTCGAGCTGTCGGCGACGATCGCCGCCGCCTGCGCGGCCTCGCTGGCGAGCGGCCGGATGGCGAGGATGCGGATCGTGCGGATCGCCGCGGCCAGCGGGTGATCGCGCGTCGGCAGGGCGCGCTCCAGCAGGGTCAGGAAGGCGTTGCCCTCGGCGGCACATTCGGCGCCGATCAGCTGGGCCCCCAGGCTGATGGCGCGGTCGGTGCGATACTGGTCCCAGGCCCGGACCAGCCAGCGCAGGCTGAGAGAAACGCGCATTTCTGCGGGATAGAGGGCAGGGGAGGCGAGCAGCGTGCGGGCCAGCGCGTCGATCTGGCCGAGGCGAAAGGCGATCGGGTGGGCGTCAGGCGCGGTGCGCAAGGCGGGGCATCTTTCAGGAAGAAGGCGGGCCATGGAACGTAGCGAACGGCCGAAATGCCATCAAGCCAAAGGTTACTAAAGTAGCACTTTGGTATCCTATCTGACCGAGGCGCTTCGAAGTTGGATTTTCCATAACCAGACATTATCTGCACTGGCTTCAGAAAGGCGCGCCGCCACGGCGTGCGGCGAAGCCTTCGACGCTGACGCGTCGCATCGCGAGCATCGCCCCGGGTCCACCGCATCCTCGGCTTTGGCGAGAAGGAGCCGCTCCCCACCCAGGCCGGAATGGTGCGCGATACGCTCCAAGCTGCCCGCCGCACCAAAGGCGAACGGCCGCGCCAGGCCGCGCCGCTGCGCTTTGGGGCGGCGATGAATGACGCCGAGACGGCGCCGGGCGGGGTGACGGTGCGTGCGCTGCTCGACTCCTGCGGCGCTGATCCGGTCGGCCTGCGCGACGCCGCATTGTTCTCGCTGGCCTACGACGCCGGCCTGCGCGTCTCTGAGCTGGTCGGCACCACCGTGGCCGACGTCAAACAGCTGGCCGATGACAGCGGGCGATTGACCATCCCCTATTCGAAGACCGATCAGGACGGGAACGGAGCCTTGGCCTGGGTCTCGCCCGAGACCATGCAGCGGCTCTCGGCCTGGTTGCTGGCGAGCGGGATCAAGGAAGGCCCCGTGTTCCGGCGGATCAATATCCTGACCACCAACGGCGAGGGGGGAGGGCCGCAGCTTGTGCGGCATTGCCTCGGCGCCAAGGCGCTCACCCGGCAGGGGGTGGTGGCGATTCTGCGCCGTCGGACGTACCGGGCGATCGACCTCGGCCATATCGATCTCGAACCGGGCGTCGAGGGTGCGACGGTCGGATCGTTTAGCGCCCACTCCTTCCGGGTGGGCCTGACCTAGGACCTGTTCGCGGCCGGCGAGGACGGCGCGGGCATCGCGCTTCGACACCGAGCGATAGTCAAACGCCGTTCTGGCGACCAGCCTTGATTCGCATCTGGCCGAGGAAGTCGATCTTGCCGAGCGGTACGCCCTTCATGCGAAGGATGTCATAGGTTGTCGTCGCATGGAAATAGAAGTTCGGCAACGCGAAGGAGAGCAGGAAGTTTTCGGTCGTGAAGGGAATGGCAAAGTCCTGGAACCGGAAGATGACCTCACCGTCTTCTCGGGCGTTGATCTCCTCGGGCGTGATTTGCCGCAGTGCTTTCTGGGCGTCGAGGATCATCTTCTGCAATTCGTCGTAGCCGACCGACGGAAGCTGCGGCTGCGCGAAGTAGGTGCCCTCCTGCACCGCGCGAACGGCGCCGATCGAATGGTGGGTGATCGCCTGGACCTGGAAATCGAACATGTTCATGTCCGGATGCAGCCGCGTCTCCGCGATCTCCGCCGGATCGATGCCCTTCTCGCGGCAGTGGGCCAGGCCTTGTTCCAGCCACGCCGTCACGCCACTCAGGATCTGAAGATAGGAATTGACGCTCAGGTCATGCAATGAAATCGCCATCAGCAAGTCCTCCTGTTGGGAGCCGAGGTGGCTATGTCCTGGTCCCGATGATCGGGGAACAATCCGCTGCCTTTCTATTTGTATAAATGGCACTACATATCTCTTGCGGTGTCGGTCAATTGATTTTTTTCATCCGCGCTACAAAATTGAGGTTGAGGGATAGAGATGCGTCGAGGACGACCACGCAATTTCGATAGGGATGTCGCGCTCCAGCGTGCGATGGAGCTGTTCTGGGCCAAGGGATATGAAAGCGCGCAGCTCGGCGATCTCACGACGACTATGGGCATCAATCCGCCGAGCTTCTACGCCGCCTTCGGCTCGAAGGAGCAGGCGTTTCGGGAAGCCGTGCAGCTGTACGAACGGAAGATGGGCGAGGGGTGGATCAGGGCCCTCACCGGCGATCCCGACGTGCGTCGAGCCATCAAGGCCCTGCTCGGCTATAATGTGGACCTGGTCCTCTCCGCGCCCGGCCCAGGCGGTTGCATGATGGTCGTGGGAATGATCAACGCCTTGCCCGACAATGAACCGTTGCGCGAACTGTTGCGCGATCGTCGGCGTGAGGGCTTCCGGCTCCTTCTCGACCGGCTGGAACAAGCCGTTCGCGATGGCGAATTGCCTCCGTCGACCGATGCCGCGCGGCTCGCCACCTTTTACAGCGCGGTGTTGAAGGCCCTTTCGCTGCAGGCGCGCGACGGCGCGACGCGCGAGGAACTGGAGCATGTCGTGGCCTGCGCGATGATGGCTATGCCCGAGCCCGGACCCGCAAGCCCCGCAGCACGCAAAGCCGCGCCCAGGCGTCGCCACCGAGCGTCGGGCACTGCCACCGTCCCTTCGGCCTGAGGCGCGCGCGGTGCAGGTCCGTCGAACGGGCCGGGCGTTGGACGAAACGTCCGCTTTCCATCACTAATGGATTGTGATTTAACTCTTCCCGCCGACACGCAGTGGGCGCGAACTGCATCGCCTTTGCCGATGCGATCCGCTCACAGCTGTATCGCACCAATGGCCGATCAGACCCGACATGCCATCGCATATATTCTAATCACAACATGGTCGTGGCGAGCGGCGGATCGGGGAGGGCAAGATGAAGACAGAGACACTTTTCTATGACGCAGATCTACCGATGGCCGGAACTTTATACCGTCCGGAAAGCGCCGGTCCGAGTCCTGCCGTACTCGTTTTCCCGGACATATTGGGCATCGGCGATCATTCCCGCGAACGTGCCTCCCGATTGGCCGAGCGTGGCTATATCGCGTTCGCGGCGGACCTTCACGGCCATGGCCAGGCCCTGTCCATCCCGGACGCCCTGGAACGGCTGGAGCGCTACCATGAAACGCCCGACCTCGTCACTCGCAGGGGCGAAGCGGCGCTTGCCCTGCTGCGCGGCATGGCCGGTGTCGATACACGGCGGATTGCGTCAATCGGCTTCTGCTATGGTGGTATGCTCTCCCTGGAAATGGCGCGCCGGGGCGCGCCCCTGTCGGTGGTTGTCGGCTTCCATAGCCGGTTGGCGACATCCAATCCGGACGGCGCGAAGCTGATCCGGGGCAAGGTGCTCGCCTGCATCGGCAGCGAGGATCCGGACGTGCCCGCCGAGCAGCGGGGAGCCTTCGAGGCGGAAATGCGTGCGGCGGGCGTCGATTGGCAGCTTCACGTCTATGGGGGCGTCTATCATGCGTTCACCGATTGGCGATGCGACGCCGCGGGGATACCCGATTTCGCGCGCTATGATGCGGCAGCGGACCGGCGGTCCTGGACGTCGATGTGCGCATTGCTGGAGGAGGTTTTCGAGGCCGGTGGATTGGACGACGGCTGACGAGGCGGCGCGCGCCTGGCCATTCGTGGTCGGCGGCCTGCCTGCACCCGCTCAGGCGAGCGGGTTCATCACCTCATCAATTACGGCCTCCGTTTTCGCGGACGCCGGATATCCGCTGGGCCGTTCGCGCAGCAAAAGGATGACGCCGCCTCCGATGAGGCAGACCGCACTCAGCCCCATCAGGGCCGGCGCATAGCTGCCGGTCGCTTCCTGTACCCTGGCCACGAGCGAAGGGGGAAGGGCACTGATGGGCAGGAAAAACATCAGCATCCCAAATGCCCGGCCGACCCCGTTCGCCCCGAATTCGGAGGCGGCGGCGGCCGGCAGCAGCGTCCAGATGCCGCCGGTGAAACCGACCAGTGCGGCGCCCGCTAACAGAGCCGGCAGGCCGTCGCCGAACGCGAGGAAGGTCGCGCCGGCCGCGATCAGCGCCGAGAGGCTGGCAAGAGGCAAGCGGTTGCCGAAGCGGTCGGAGGCGAGGCCCAGCGACAAGGTGGCGAAGACCTGCGAGATGCTGAAGGTGGCAAGCAGCATGCCGGCCGTGCTCTGGCTGAAGCCATGGCTGGCGGCGATAGGCGCGATATTCTGCTGAACAGCGCCGTACAAGCCGAGAATGGGTGTGTAGCAGAGGACCAGCAACCAGAAATTCTTGCGCTTGAGGATATCCGTCCAGCGCAGGTCGCCTGCGCCGAGGTCCTGATTGCCGGAGGACTGCGCCGCCGCGGTGCCGAGATAATGAAGGCCTTCGCGCTGGGTCGGTTTGTCCCGAACGACCCATAGGACCAGTGGCAGGACGACAAGCGCCGTCACCGCTCCCCCGATGCGCCAGACGCCGCGCCAGCCGATGACCGGCATGATTTCGGCGATGATCGGGGGCAGGATCACGCCGCCGATCGCGGAACCCAAGGCGGTGATGCCCAGCGCCAGGCCGATCCGCCTGACGAACCAGCGTGAAACGACTGCATTGGCGGTGGCCAGTGCGCATAGGCCCAGCGAGATCGGGAACAGCGTCCCGTAAAGCGCCCAGAGCTGCCAGGGGGTGATCGCCACACTCATCAACAGGCAGAAGGCCACGATGCCGACGAGCCCGGCGGCGATCAGCAGGCGGGCGGGATATTTGTCGGCGAGCGCACCGATGAACGGCGATGAAATCGACACGATCAAGGAGAAAGGCAGGATCGCCAGCAAAAGCTCGCTGATCGGCGCGTGAAGGTCTTTGGCCCAGTCATGAAGAAACAGCGACATCGAGTTGAGCGCCAAGCCGTTGGCCGCCATTTGCGACAGCACCGCCACCGCGACGATGTTCCATCCGTGATACCAAAGTCCCTTTGGTCCGGTGCCTGGCTGTGCCGTCATGCAATGCCCTCTCTAAACGCAGATGTCTTCGCTGTTCTGTCCGGATCGGCGGACAGGCCACCTCAGAATATCTTGCCGGGATTGAGGATAGCCTTGGGGTCGAACGTGCGCTTGAGGGTGCGCATCATTTCGATCTCCTCGGGCGTGCGCGAAAAATGCAGGAACGGCTTCTTGTGCACACCGATGCCGTGCTCGGCCGAAACAGAGCCCCTCCATTCGCCGACAGTGTCATAGACCAGAGCCTCAACCTCCTTCTCCCAGCGGGGATCGCCATTGCTCTTGAACGCCAGATGGAGGTTGGAGTCGGCGACATGGCCGAAGAAGACCGCCAGCGTCCCGGGCCAGCGCGCTTCGACACGTTCCTTCACACAGGCGATATAGTCGCCCATCTGTCCCGGAGGGATCGAGATGTCGAAGCCGAAGTTGGGCTTTGGAAAATCCAGCGTGGTTTCGCGGACGGCCCAAAGCGCGCGCGCCTCCGCACCGGACTTGGCGACCACGGCGTCCCGCACGATACCTGTCTCGATCGCCTCGCCGATGACGGTCTCGAATCGCGCCTGGTCCGTGCTCTGGTCATCGCCCATTGTCTCGATCAGCACGTAACAGCCGTAGATCGGTTCCACCGGCGGACGACGGCCGAGTCCTGTCGTGCCGAGCTGATAGAATTCCGACTCCATCATCTCGAAGGATGAAAGCGTCGTCCCAAGGCCCGAGCGGACAATCGCCAGGAGATCCAGCACGCCCTGATAGTCGTCGACGGCGCACAGGCCGGTGCACACCGACCGCGCCTTTGGAACGCAGCGCAGGACGAGGCGGGTGATGACGCCCAGCGTGCCCTCCGCCCCGATGAACAGATGCTTCAGATCATAGCCCGCATTGTTCTTGATCATCTTGTTGAGCGCGGTGCCGACCGTGCCGTCCGCCAGTACCCATTCCATGCCCAGCACCAGCGCCCGCATCATGCCGTACCGAACCACGCGGTTGCCGCCCGCGTTGGTGGACGTGTTGCCGCCGATCTGGGCCGTGCCTCGCCCCCCTATGTCCAGCGGAAAGAACATGCCGGCCTCATCGGCTGCGACCTGCACCGCTTCGAGCGGCGCGCCCGCCTGCGCGGTGATGGTGCCTGCCGCCGCGTCCACCTCCTCGATCGCGCGCATCCGCTCGAGGGAGAGGACGAGCGCCGGGCCGATCGGCACGCCACCTCCCGCGAGGCCGGTCATGCCGCCCTGGGGGATCACCTTGACATCGTTGGCGTGACAGAATTTCAGGATCCCCGATACCGCCTCGGTCGAGCCCGGCCGCGCCACGCCCAGGATGTTCGCCTCCCCCGGTGCGCAGACGATCTGGTCGCGCAGGCGCGGGGCTGGATCGAACTCACCGGGGAGCTGGATGACATTAGGCCCGAGAAGATTCCGCAAGGGCGTGAGCACGGTCATGGGCGCTGTCTCCGAATGGGTCGATGGGACACAGAGTCAGAGCCGTGACGCGCGGGTTTCCTGGCAAGTGATGAATTCCAGAAGAACAGGCACGCCGCTTTGGGTCTGTTCTATGCCGCGCCGGATGGCCGGGACGATGTCCTCGGGGCGGGTGATGCGCTCGGCATAGCCGCCCAATGCCCTGGCAAAATCGGCGTAGTTTCCCGAAATGTCGGTGGAGCGATATTTTTCGGTCGCAACCGGCATGATCGGCAGTTCGATCGCCATGGCCGAATTGTTGAGGAGGATCGACAGGATCGGGATGCGCTCGCGTGCTGCGGTCTCAAAGTCCATGCCGGTGAAGCCGATGGCCGCGTCACCCCAGACGTTGATGCACAATTTGTCCGGGCAGGCGAGCTTGGCACCCATGGCGAGGCCCAGTCCATAACCCAGCTGGGTCGTCTTGCCCCAGCCGATATAGCTGAGCGGCGTGGTCGATTTCCAGAAGGGGGTCAGCTGGTCGCGGGGACTGCCCGCGTCGTGGGTGATGACGACATTGTCCATGTCGACCGTCTTCTGCAGGTCCCACAGGACGCGGTAGGGACTGAGCGGTGCGTCGTTCGAGGTCAGGAGCGGCATCCATTCCTTCAGCCATTCGGCTTCCACCGCCTTGATCTCGGCGGCGACGGCGGAGGCATCGCGTGGGGACGGCAGCAGGTCGCGACAGGCCTCCAGCAGCGCCGCCAGGGTCAGCTTCGCGTCGCCGACCAAGGCATGTCTGGTCGGATAGTTTTTGTTCAGGTCCGCCGGATCCAGCGTCGCGTGCAGGATGGTCTTGCCGGCCGGCATGGCGACGCCGAAACCGGTGTAGGAAAAGCTGCAGCCGACCCCGAAGATGAGGTCCGACCGGTCCAGGAAATGGCGGACCGTTGCGGGGATCGCGGCGCCGCCCGAACCGAGCGCCAGAGGGTGGGTTTCATCGAACGCGCTCTTGCCCTCCAGGCTGGTGCAGACCGGCGCGGCGAGCAGTTCGGCAAGGGCCTTCAGCTCCGCATGGGCGTCGGACCAGTGGATGCCCTGTCCGGCGTAGATCACCGGCCGGCTCGCCTCCACCAGCAGTCGGGCGGCGGTACGCACAGCCTGGGGATCGGGACCGAAGCGGGTCGTCATCACCGGCTCATATTCGAAGTCCCCGACCTCCTCGCCATTGATGTCATAGGGGATTTCGACCACCGCCGGACGCAGGCGGCCGTTGCGCAGGGCGGTGAAGGCCCGGCGCATGATGTGGGGCGTTTCGGCCGCCAGATTGATCGGCTCGGCCATCTTGGAGATGCCGGCCATGTTGATGGTCGAGTTCCAATTGTCCGACACATGCGCGAGGCGCCGGGCATAGCCGGCCGGCAGCACCAGCACCGGCACCGACTCCGAATAGGCCTGCGCGACCCCGCCATAGGCGTTTTCGGCACCGGGGCCATGCTGCATGGCGAAGGCGCCGATCTTCCTACCGCGGGTCATGCGCGAATAGGCGTCGGCCATGTGCACGCCCGTTCGCTCCTGACGCACGATTACGGTCCGGATGTCGGCTTCGGCCGCTGCCTCCAGCACGGCATTGCGTGGATATCCGAACAAGATGTCCACGCCCTCGCGCTTCATGATCTCGGCGATCACCGCAGGTACTTTCATTGCTCCACTCCC
>DATEJA010000202.1:0-9008 GCA_035278405.1 Sphingobium sp.
GCGAAGGCGAACCAGCTGGCGATCATCGAATCATAGGCGGCGGTGGCGGCATAGGCCTTGGCCGCCAGCATCCGGCGGAAATCATAGCTGGTCGCGCCGCCCTTTTCCTCCATTTCCGCGATCAGCCGGGCATAGTCGGCCGGGTCGGTGACGATCGCGACGCTTTCATGATTCTTCGCCGCCGATCGGACCATGGAGGGGCCGCCGATGTCGATATTCTCGATGATCTCCTCGCGCTCCGCACCCTTGGCGACGGTCGCGGCGAAGGGGTAGAGATTGACGACGACGAGGTCGATCGCGCCGATCGCATGCTCGTCCATCGAGGCGACATGCTCGGGATTGTTGCGCACCGCGAGCAGGCCGCCATGCACCTTGGGATGCAGCGTCTTGACGCGGCCGTCCATCATTTCCGGAAAGCCGGTGAGGTCGGAAATGTCCTTCACGGTGAGGCCCGCTTCCCGCAGCGCCTTGGCAGTACCGCCGGTCGACACCAGTTCGACCCCATGCTTGCCCAACGCCTGGCCCAGTTCGACGAGGCCGGACTTGTCCGACACGGAAAGGAGGGCGCGCTTGATGGTGACGTCGGTCATGGGAGTCCTGTGTGCGGATGGGGCCTGGCTGGCCCTCTAGTCCTGCCGGGCGTCGCCGGCAAGTGGAGTGAGCGGGCGGGCGCGGGCCATTTTCGGTCGAAGTTCACACCATATGCGGGCGCGTGCGCGGGCGCGCGTAGGCGTGAAGCAGCAATGGTTCCGACTTTTTCAAAGGCCTGGCGGAATAGGCAGGTCGCAGGGATGTAGGACAGCGAAAAGGGGAAGGCGGATCAGGAAATAGGATGTTTTTTGTGCGCGGCGTGTCCGGGGGGTTACAGGGGGCGGGCCAAGGTCACTCCTGGGGTCGGGAGAGGGGCGGTGGGGGGCTGGCGCAACGTTGCGAGGGCCCGCGCCGCCGCGACTAACTCGCTACGCGAGCAAGTCTCGCTGCCCCTCCCGTTAATGGGAGGGGAATGTTCCGTGTCCACCCCGCCATCGCCAGGCACAAAAAAGACGGCCCGGCACACCGCCGGACCGCCGCATCTTGAGTAGAAACCGCTTAAGCTGCCGCGGCGACGCGGGTGGCTTCCAGTTCGGCCAGCGCGAAGGCGCGGATATGGTCGCCCAGATCCTCGCGTCCCAGCGCCAGCGCCAGGTTGGCTTCGATATAGCCGGCCTTGGAGCCGCAATCGAAGCGGCGGCCGTCGAAGGTGACGCCGTGGAAGGGCTGCTGCCCGATCATCGCGGCCATGGCGTCGGTCAGCTGGATTTCGCCGCCCGCGCCCTTTTCCTGCGTTTCCAGGATCTTCATGACCTCGGGCTGCAGGATGTAGCGGCCGGGCAGGATGAGGTTCGACGGTGCGGTGCCGGGTGCGGGCTTTTCAATGAGGCCCTTGACCTCGGTCAGCGCGCCCTCGCGCTTGCCGGGATCGATCACGCCATAGCTGGGCGTTTCAGCCATCGGCACTTCCAGCGCGCAGACGAGATTGCCGCCTACGCGATTATAGGCGTCGACCATCTGCTTGAGGCAGCCACGGCCGGGCGCGCCTTTCATGAATTCGTCGGGCAGCAGGATGGCGAAGGGTTCATCGCCGACGATATCGCGCGCGCACCAGATGGCATGGCCCAGGCCCAGTGGCTCCTGCTGGCGCAGGAACACCGCGTTGCCCGGCGCGAGGCGGGTGCCGTCCAGCGCGGAGAGGTCCTTGCCCCGCTCGCGCTGCGTGGCTTCGGCCTCGAACGCCATGTCGAAATAATCCTCGATCGCGCCCTTGCCGCGACCCGTGATGAAGATCATCTGCTCGATTCCGGCCTCACGCGCTTCATCCACCGCATATTGGATGAGCGGGCGGTCGACGACCGGCAGCAATTCCTTGGGCACCGATTTGGTCGCGGGCAGGAAGCGCGTTCCAAGACCCGCGACAGGAAAGACGGCTTTGCGAATCGGCTTGTAGGGCATGGGACTCCATTCTCGCTAGGCGCGCGGACAGGATTCGCTGTCCGGGCGTCAAAGGTCAAGCGTAGCGGAAGGATTACATCGCCCGGTCAGACGGCGAGCAGGCGCTGCGCCACCGTTTCGAGCGAAGCGATCTCCGCGTCGAGATGATCAAGCGAGACATGCGTATGATTGTTCCGGGCGTCGCGGCAGGTGAAGCCACCCGGCGCTGGCTGCTGAAAGCCGCCGATGATGAGCGACCGGAAGCGATCGATCCTTTGCATGTCGCGCTCTATGGCCGAAATCTCGGTCAGGGCTCCGGCGTTGCGCCTGTCGCGCATCGCCACCATGGTCCGCAATTCGGCCATCAGCTTTGCCATGGCGGGCCGCGTCCGGGTGCCGACCGTCCGGACGTCACCCATGGCTTCCCGCATCATGGCGATCTTCGCCTCCAGACTCTGTTCCAGCATCGTCCAGGCACAAACCAGACGACCCACGGCACAGAGCAGCGCCGCATCCTCCGGCGCATAGTCAGACACCGCCCTCACCTTGATCTCAGCTATATGATTCACGACCCCACCCCCTAAGGATGTTCTTTTCCTTTTGCCCGGCCAAACCCTGCACGGAGAGGGACGGAAAAGGCTAGGGGGCAGGCGCGCGCCGCCCGCAGCAGGGGCACAGGACAGCGGCAGACGTGCAAAATCAGCGATGAACCGAGAGCGCGTTTTCACCTGCGGGTCAAAAATCGATAGCGATTCCCTTGCGTTCCCAGTCGCCATAGCGGACCGGGCTCATTTCCTCCTCATGGCGGGAGGGGCGGTCGAGAGGATCGGGCTGCGGCACCGGCGGGCTCTTGGACAGGTGCGCGGGCGGCTTCACATGCGCGGGGCGCTGGCCATTATATGTTCCCATGAAGCCTTCCTTTCGATTGCGGTGCCGGCGGGGTCATCCCATATTCGCGGCCGGCCCGCTATCTGGGCGGCGAAGGAGTGAAAGACAAGTGAGCGGTTTGCGGACGGTGATGCTGTTGTCGGCGTTGACGGCGCTGTTCATGGCGTTGGGCTACACGCTGGGCGGCGGCGGCGGGGCGGTCATCGCCTTGCTGGTGGCGGCGGGCATGAACCTGTTCACCTTCTGGAACGCCGACCGGATCGTCCTTTCCATGCACAATGCGCGGGAGGTCGATGCCGACAGCGCGCCGGAATTTTACGGCCTGGTGCGCGAGTTGGCGCAGCGGGCCGGGCTGCCGATGCCACGCGTCTATCTGATCGACCAGGACGCGCCCAACGCCTTTGCCACCGGGCGCGATCCGCAACATGCGGCCGTTGCCGCCACCACCGGCCTGCTGTCGATGCTGAGCCGCGAGGAAGTGGCGGGCGTCATGGCGCATGAATTGGGCCATGTCCGCCATCGCGACACGCTGATCATGACGATGGTCGCGACGATCGCCGGCGCCATATCGATGCTGGCCAATTTCGGCCTCTTCTTCCGTGGCGGCAATGAGGAGAATGGCCATGGCAACCTGGCCGCCAGCCTGCTGGCGGTCATCGTCGCGCCCTTTGCCGCGATGATCGTGCAGATGGCGATCAGCCGGACCCGCGAATATGGCGCCGACGCGGCGGGCGCGGAAATCAGCGGCAACCCGCGCGCGCTCGCATCGGCGCTGGCGAAGATATCCGGCCGGGCGGAAATGATCCCCAACCCGGTCGCCGAGCGTAATCCCGCCGCGGCGCAACTCTATATCGTGCCGGTGCATGTGAGCGAGTTGTTCTCCACCCACCCCGCCACCGAAAAGCGCATTGCCGCGCTGGAGGCGATGGCGGCCGGGATGCCGGCAGCGCCGCTGGGCGCTTCGGCGCTGTCGCCTGCACCCGCTCCGCCTCGCCGCCGGGCCAGCGCGCTCGATCCGTTGGGACGCGACTGATCTTTGCGCTGAGGCCGCAATCGCCTAGAGAGCGTCCCCGTTGAAACTCGTCATCTGAACGGGTTTCAGGATCCATTTCTCTCCACGCACCGCGGCTCGTGGGGCATGATGGATCCTGACACAGGTTCAGGATGACGCCGATAATTCCGACAGGACTCATGCCCAAGCCATCCCGCCCTGACGACATTCCCGGCCTGCCCGCCCGCCGCGCCGCGCTGCGCCTGCTCGATGCCGTGCTGCGGCGGGGTGATCCGCTGGAACTGGCGCTGCACGGCGCGGCGCAGGGCCTGGCGCCCGCCGACCGCGCGCTGGTTCATGCCATCGCCGCCGAAACGCTGCGTCACCTGCCCGACCTCGACGCGCTGATCGACGGGGCGACGCGCCAGCCTTTGCCCGATGATGCCAAGGCGCGGATGGTGCTGCGCATCGCCCTCATCCAGGTGCTGAGCCTCGGCACCGCGCCCCATGCCGCGATCGCCACCGCGCTGCCGCTGGTCGATGGCGGTCCGCGCAAGCTGGTGCATGGGGTGTTCGGCACCGTGACGCGGGCCGATCCCCGACTGCCCGACCCGCCGACCCTGCCTGCCGCCGTGGCCGCGCGCTGGGCCGGCCAGTGGGGCGAGGCGATGCCAGCGGCGGCCGCCCGCGCCTATGCCGCGCGCCCGCCGATCGACCTCAGCCTGCGCGATGCCGGCGACACGGCGGCATGGGCGCAAAGGCTGAACGGCGAAAGCTTCGCCCCCGGCCATGTCCGCCTGCCCGACAGCGCGCCCGTGACGGAATTGCCCGGCTTTGCAGAGGGCGACTGGTGGGTGCAGGACCTTGCCGCTTCCTGCCCCGCGCGCCTGCTGGGCGCGGGCGAGGGACGCTCGGTGCTGGACCTTTGCGCCGCGCCCGGCGGCAAGACGATGCAGCTTGCCGCCGCCGGCTGGTGGGTGACGGCGGTCGACCAGTCGAAGAAGCGGCTCGAACGCCTTGCCGACAATCTTGTCCGCACCGGCCTGGACGCCGCCGTCGTGCAGGCGGATCTGCGCCAATGGAGCCCGCCCGCGCCGGTCGATGCCATCCTGCTCGACGCGCCGTGCAGCGCGACCGGCATCTATCGCCGCCATCCCGACGTGCTGCACCGCATCGGCCCCCGCCAGATCGCCGAACTGGCCGAGTTGCAGGCGGAACTGCTGGCCCGCGCCGCCCTGTGGCTCCAGCCCGGCGGCCTGCTGGTCTACGCCACCTGCTCGCTCGAACGGGCGGAGGGCGAGGAGCAGGTCGCGCGCTTCCTCGGCCAGCATGCCGATTTCGCGCTCATCCCCGCGCGGGCCGATGAATTGCCCCAGGGCATGGCGGCGGCGCCGGAGGGCTGGCTGCGCACCTTGCCCGATACGCTGGATGACAAGGGCGGCGCCGATGGCTTTTTCGTCGCCCGGCTTGCGCGCAAGCGCCACTAAGCGTTAACCATGTACTGCTAGGCCTGTCCCGCCCAACAGAAAGGCCCCGCTTGCGCCCGACCGAACCCCTGGCCCTCAACCATAGCTGGCCGCTGCACGATCTGCGCGAGCATCTGGCGCCGGCGGGCCTGGATGACCGGATCGCGCGGGACGACGAAGCGCTGGCCGAGCGGGGCCTGGGCCTCTGGCATTGCGACTTGGTCGACAATTGGCTGAGCTGGACGGACGGGGTCTATGATCTGTTCGGGCTGGAACGCGACATGGCGGTGCCGCGCCCGCTGGCGGTCTCGCTCTACCAGCCCGACTCCCGCGAGGCGATGGAGCGGCTGCGTGCCTATGCCATCCGCCATCGCCGGGGTTTCACCCTGGATGTCGACATACGCCCGCTCGGCGGCGGAGAATGTGCGATGCGGCTGATCGCCGCGCCGGTCCTGCAGGGCGCGCGAGTGGTCGCGCTGCATGGCGTCAAGCAATTCTTGCCGCGCGGCTCGGTGCCCTCACGCGGGCTTGACCCGACGCTCTTCAGTCTTCCCTGACCCGAGCGGCGCGGAGGCGGGCAAAAGCCTGTGGATAGGTCCAAATGATGCGTTGCCCTTGGTCCGCGCCCCAGCTAAGGCCAAGGGTCAAATGACCAAGCCTGTCCTGATCTCCCCCTCCATCCTTTCCGCCGACTTCGCCCGCCTGGGCGAGGAGGTTCGCGCCATCGACGAAGCGGGCTGCGACTGGATCCATATCGACGTGATGGACGGCCATTTCGTGCCCAATATCACCATCGGCCCCGCCGTGGTGAAGGCGCTGCGCCCGCACAGCAAGAAGCCGTTCGATGTCCATCTGATGATCTCCCCGGTGGACCAGTATCTGAACGCCTTCGCCGAAGCGGGCGCCGACATCCTGACCGTGCATCCCGAAGCCGGGCCGCACATCCATCGGTCGATCCAGCATATCAAGTCTCTGGGCGTGCAGGCGGGCGTGGTGCTCAACCCCGGCACCCCGGCCAAGATGCTCGATTATCTGATCGACGACGTTGACCTTATCCTGGTGATGAGCGTCAATCCCGGCTTTGGCGGGCAGAGCTTCATCGAGAACCAGCTGCGCAAGATCGAGGCGATCCGCAAGATGATCGACAAGAGCGGGCGCGACATCCGCCTGCAGGTCGATGGCGGCATCGACCTCAACACCGCGCCGCGCGCGATCGAGGCCGGCGCCGACGTGCTGGTCGCGGGCACCGCGACCTTCCGTGGCGGCCCGTCCGCCTATGCCGACAATATCCGGAAGCTCAAGGGCGGGTGAGCGAGGCCCGGCGCTTCCCTGACCCATCGGTTCCCGACGCGGCGGAATCAGAGCCTGCCGACGACGGGATCGAACAGGGCAAGCGGCTCATCCGCGTCGCGGATGACAAGGGGCTGTCGCTGGCGCAGCGGATCGCCAACCATTTCTATCTGCTGAGCTGGAAGACGCCGATCCACGGCCGCCGGCTCAAGGGCAAATATCCGCTGAAGCTGCTTGCCGTGCCGGAAGATGAGGTCCCCGGCGATCCCCGCGCGGGTGCCGCGATCCGCGCCGGCTATTTCCTGTTCCGGGGCCTGAAGCAGCCGGTGGACGCGCTGGATTTCGAAAAGCTCTCCGTGTCGCCGGCCTTCGCCGACCATCTCCACAGCTTCGCCTGGCTGCGCGACCTTTCATCGGCCGGCACCCGCGAACAGGGCGCGCCGATCGCCGAAGCCGTGCTGCGCAAATGGCTCGACGTCCATGCCGACACGCCGAGCGAACCCGCCTGGCGCGCCGACAATGCCGGATGGCGGCTGCTCTTCTGGTCGGCGCACGCGCCATTGATCCTCTCGTCCAGCGATCTCGTCTATCGCTCGCTGGTGCTGAACTGCATCGCCCGCACCGCGCGCCATCTGGATCGCGGCGCGGACAAGACGCCGGTCGGGCTGCCGCGCCTGGTGGCTTGGAGCGGCATCGTCGCTGCCTCCATGCTGCTGCCCGGCGGCGCGGCGCGCAAGATTTTTGGCGAGGCCGGCCTCAAGCGCGCGATCGAAAGCGCGATCCATGGCGATGGCGGCATCATCTCGCGCTCGCCGCTCGACCAGGTGGACGCGATCACGCTCTTGTCGATGGTGCGCGCGGTCTATGACGTGCGCCGCGAACAGGTGCCGCCCTTCCTGACCGAAGCGCTGGGAAGGATGGTGCCGGCGCTGCTTGGCCTCACCCATGGCGATGGCGGGATCGGCAATTGGCAGGGCGCGGGCGCGCTGGGCCCGGACAGTATCGAGGCGGTGGTGCGCGCCAGCCGGGTGCGTGCCCGGCCGCTGCGCCAGGCGAGCCATTGGGGCTATCAGCGGCTGGTGGGCGGCACCACGGTCATCCAGATCGATGCCGCGCCGCCCCCTGTCGCCCGCCTCGCCGATGCGGGCTGCGCCTCCACCGCCGCGATCGAGATCAGCGATGGGCAGCAACGGCTCGTCGTCAATTGCGGCGGCGCGGCGCTGGCCGGGGCCTTCATGCCGGCCGACCTGGCGCAGGGCCTGCGCACCACCGCCGCGCACAGCACGCTGGTTCTCAACGACAGCAACAGCACCGCGCTGATGCCGGACGGCACGCTGGGGCGCGGCGTGACCGAGGTGGAACTGCATCGCCAGGAACTGGATAATGGCAGCCGCATCGAAATCAGCCATGACGGCTATGTCCGCCGCATGGGCTATGTCCACCGCCGCATCCTGATGCTGAGCGCGGACGGCAAGGAAATTCGGGGCGAGGACATGCTGACCCCGGCCGCGCGCCGCCGCCGGCCGGGCAAGCTCCCGACCCAGCTGCGCTTCCATCTCGCCCCCGGCGTCGAACCCACGCCCACGGCCGACGGCATGGGCGCGGTGCTGCGCCTGGACATGGGGGCGCTCTGGCAGTTCCGCGCCAGCGCCGGCAAGCTGGCCATCGAGGAAAGCCTCTGGACCGACGCCGACGGCCGCCCGCACGGCACGCGGCAGCTGGTGGTGACAGCCGAAACCCTGCCGGGCGGATCGACGATAGGATGGCTGTTCAAGCGGATGGGGTGACGCTTGAAGACATTCCCTCCCCGCTGGCGTCGACGAGGGGGGGCACGTGACTCTCTTCGAGGGCAGCGAGTTAGTCGCAGCGGGGTCAATTATCGCAACGTTGCGCCAGCCCACCCCCTGATCCCCTCCCGCCGGCGGGAGGGGGAACAAGGGCCGCTCCCAAAAAAGGCGGCACCCCTGCGAGCGCCGCCCCCTGTAAATGCCCGATAGTGCCGGGTTCAGAACGGCACTTCATCGTCCAGGTCATTGTCGAAGTTCGGGCCGCCCGCGCCGCCACGACCGCCGCCCGAGGAGCGGCCGCCGCTGCCGCTGCCGAAACCGCCGCCGCTGCCACCGCCGAAATCATCATAATCGCCGCCGAAGCCGCCCGAACTCGCGCCCCAGTCGCTGCCGCCCTGCGAACGGCCACCGCCACCGCCATAGCCGCCGCCCTGGCCGCCACCGCCGCCCGGTGCGCCGTCCAACATGGTCAGCACGGCGCCAGGGCCCTGCAACACGACTTCGGTCGTGTAGCGATCATTGCCAGACTGGTCCTGCCATTTGCGGGTGCGCAACTGGCCTTCGACATAGACTTTGGAGCCCTTGCGCAGGAAGCGTTCGGCCACCCCGGCCAGACCT
>DATEJA010000203.1:0-3612 GCA_035278405.1 Sphingobium sp.
CGCTTCGCCCTGCCCGACCAGTGCGTTCACATCATTGGGGTCGAGCAGCAGCGCCTCGCGATAGAGGCGGATCGCCTTGCCCTGCAGCCCCTGCGCCCGGGCGACCTGCGCCAGTTCGACATAGGCGCCGCGATTGCGCGGATCGACCGTCAGCGCGGATTCGAGCGCATCGGTCGCCGCCTGATAATTGCCCGCCTTGCGCGCCGCGACGCCGGCCTGCTGCCATTCGATCGACAACGGCGCGATCTGCGCGTCGGGGCGCTGGGTGAGCCCGACGCTGGAAACGGTGGTCAGGACAACGGCCAAGGCAATCGAGGCAGGGGTAAAACGCATACACAACTCCAGCCATGTTTCAGGCGCTGATTCCGGTCGAGTGTCACCAATTTGGGGTGGCTTGTCCATCGCCTCTTTCACACGGGCGCTCTTAGCCGGGCGAAATAGAAGCCGTCCGTCCCGTCATGGCCAGGCGTCAGCAGGCGGCCAGCCCCATGCGGCCGTCCCGCCGCGAGGGCGATCGGCTCGGCGGTCCAGCCGGCATGCCGTTCGACAAAGGCCTCCACCTGGTCCCGTCCTTCCCTGTCGGTCAGCGCGCAGGTAGCGTAGACCAGCGCGCCGCCCGGCGCCAGCAGCGGCGCGGCGAAATCCAGGATACGCGCCTGTTCCGCCACCAGCCGGTCGAGCCGCGCCGGGGTCAGCCGCCAGCGCGCTTCGGGATTGCGCCGCCAGGTGCCGGTGCCCGAACAGGGCGCGTCGACCAGCACGACATCGGCCCTGCCCTTCAGGCTCTCCAGCGCGCCCGCCTCATGCCCCTGGTCGAGTAGCAATGTTTCGATGAAGGTCGCGCCCGCGCGAAGCGCGCGCGGGTCGAGCCGCGCGAGCCGGGAGCGGATCGTGTCGGCGGCGATCAGCATGCCCTTCCCCTCCATCGCCGCCGCCAGCGCCAGCGTCTTGCCGCCCGCGCCCGCGCACAGGTCGACGACGGTCATCCCCGGCCGCGCGCCGCATGCGGCGGATATCAACTGGCTGCCCGCATCCTGCACCTCCACCAGCCCCTGCTTCCAGGCATCGCCCTGCTCCACCGGCCAGCCTTCGGGCAGGCGCAGCGCGTCGGGCAGTTCGGCGATGCGCTCGGCTTCGGGGAAGAGGGGCGCGACGGCGTCGGCCGATGCCTTCAGCCGATTGATCCGCAGGTCGACCGGGGCGCGGCCCAGCAGCGCTTCCTGCTCGACCGGCGCGGCGAGCAGCGGCGTGAGCCAGGCGGGCACGCTGCCCCGGGGCGTTTCCGCCTCGCCCGGCGCGATCGGCGCCGGCCCATGGGGCGATCCGTCGAAAAGCAAGGCCAGTTCAGGCCGCTCGCGGGCGAGGCCAATCATCGCCGCGCGGCCGCTTTCGGGTCGCTCCGCCGCGCGGCGCACCGCATCATAGACATGGTCGCGCACCGCCCGCCGGTCGCGCGATCCGGCATAGCGCCGCTCCTTGAAATAGCGCGCGATCAGCGTGTCGGCTGCCGGCCCGCCATCGCGTGCCGAGGCGATGATGGCGTCGAGCAGTTCGATCGCGGCCTGGATACGGGCTGAAGGGGTCATATTCTACTCCCCCCTCCCGCTGGCGGGAGGGGCCGGGGGGTGGGCACGCCGCGTCAACGGCGCCTCCAGCGGAGAGGACTGAGGCTCGCTACGCTCGCGGCCCACCCCTAGCCCCTCCCGCCTGCCGGAGGGGAATGATCAGCGTGTCGGATAATTGGGCGCTTCTCGCGTGATCGTCACGTCATGGACATGGCTTTCCGACAGGCCGGCATTAGTGATCTGGACGAAGCGCGCGCGCTCCTGCAGGTCCTTGATCGTGCGGCTGCCGGTATAGCCCATCGCCGCCTTCACGCCGCCGACCAGCTGGTGGATGACATCCTTGGCCGGGCCCTTGAACGGCACCTGGCCTTCGATCCCTTCGGGCACCAGCTTCATCTGGTCCTTGATGTCCGCCTGGAAATAACGGTCGGCCGAGCCGCGCGCCATCGCGCCGACGCTGCCCATGCCGCGATAGCTTTTATAGGCGCGGCCCTGATAGAGGAAGGTTTCGCCCGGCGCCTCGGCCGTGCCCGCCAGCAGCGATCCCACCATGACGCAGCCCGCGCCCGCCGCCAGCGCCTTGGCGACGTCGCCCGAGGTGCGAAGCCCGCCGTCGGCGATCACCGGCACGCCCTGCTTGGCGGCTTCGGCGGCGGCATCCATGACGGCGGTCAGCTGCGGCACGCCGACGCCCGCGACGACGCGCGTCGTGCAGATGGAGCCCGGCCCGATGCCCACCTTGACGCAGTCCGCGCCCGCGTCGATCAGCGCCTTGGTCGCTTCGGCGGTGGCGACATTGCCGGCGACGACCTGGACATGGTTGGACCGCTTCTTGACCGCTTCGACCGCGACCGCGACCTGCTTGCTGTGGCCGTGCGCCGTGTCGATGACGATGAGGTCACATTCCGCGTCGATCAGCGCCTCGCTGCGCTCCAGCCCCTTGTCGCCGACGGTGGTCGCGGCGGCGACGCGCAGCCGGCCCGACGCGTCCTTGGTCGCCTGCGGATAGGTCACCGCCTTTTCGATGTCCTTGACGGTGATGAGGCCGACGCAATGATAGTCATCGTCCACCACCAGCAGCTTTTCAATGCGGCGCTGGTGGAGAAGGCGCATCGCTTCTTCCTGGCCGACACCGGACTTCACCGTGGCGAGATTGTCCCTGGTCATCAGCTCACTGACGGGCTGCGTCGGATTTTCGGCAAAGCGCACGTCGCGGTTGGTGAGGATGCCGACCAGCTTGCCCGAGGATTCCACCACGGGGATGCCGCTGATGCGGTGGCGCTGCATCAGCATCTGCGCATCGGCGAGCGTCGCGCTGGGCAGGATGGTGATGGGGTTGACGACCATCCCGCTTTCGAACCGCTTGACCGCGCGCACGGCGTCGGCCTGTTCCTCGACCGACAGGTTGCGGTGCAGGACGCCGATGCCGCCGAGCTGCGCCATGACGATCGCCATGTCGGCCTCGGTCACCGTGTCCATGGCGGACGACAGGATCGGGATGTTGAGCTTGATCTGCTTGGTCACATGGGTGCTGGTGTCCGCCTGGCTCGGCAGCACGTCGGACTCTGCGGGCTGCAACAGCACGTCGTCGAAGGTGAGGCCGAGGCGGATATCCATGTGAAAGCCACTTTCTGCTGTGCGGTCGCGCGGGGAACCGCTGGGGATTCGTGGCGGCCCATGTAACCATTAACCAGCGAAACGACCAGACCCTTGGGGGGATTTTGTTGGGGTGGGGATGGAGGACCATTCCCTTCCCGCAGGCGGGAGGGGCAGCGAGACTTACTCGCGCAGCGGGTTAGTCGCAGCGGGGTGGCCAATGCAACGTTGCCAGCCCACCCCCTAACCCCCTCCGGCCGGCGGGAGGGGGAATATGATGCGTCCCTCACAAGGAAAAAGGGCGGCACCTCCCGGTCCCGCCCCTTATTCCCTCATCCGGACCCGATCAGATCCCCGCCGGCGAAGGCTCCCCGAACGGCCCCTTGCGCTTGCGCGTCTTGGGGATGGAAGAACCCGCCGCCGGCACGATCGACGGCTTGATCGTCGTGCC
>DATEJA010000204.1:0-13315 GCA_035278405.1 Sphingobium sp.
TGATCATTACGATGAGGTCGGCCTCGAGGAGCGCCAGACACAGCCAACTTTACCGCCAGGGACTACCCCGCGATATTCGGTGGTGAATCCTACCTTCAAAGCAGGTGCAGCAACCCAGAACTTGAAAAGGTGGACACTCCAACGAGCGGGGCCTTCCAAAGCATTTGCTACTTTCCTGTGGTCGTCTCAAGACACGAATGCAGCTAAGTGACTGTTTTTATTAAATCATTTTGGGACTTTTAATCAGTAGGTCGCTGGTTCGAATCCAGCAGGGCTCACCAAAGCCGTTCCCGCCCTTCCCCATCAGAGCCCGAGCAGGCGGCGGTTCACATCCTCGCCGGTGCCGCTCGCGAAATCGTCGAAGGCATGGTCGGTCACGCGGATGATATGCCTGCGGATGAAGGGCGCGCCTTCCGCCGCGCCCTGTTCGGGATGCTTGAGCGCACATTCCCATTCGAGCACGGCCCAGCCGTCATAATCATATTGCGCCAGCTTCGAGAAGATCGCGCCGAAATCGACCTGCCCGTCGCCCAGCGAACGGAAGCGGCCGGGGCGGTCGACCCAGGACTGGTAGCCGCCATAGACGCCCGAGCGGCCGTTCGGCCGGAACTCGGCATCCTTGACGTGAAACGCCTTGATGCGCGCATGATAGCGGTCGATGAAATCCAGATAGTCGAGCTGCTGCAGCACGAAATGGCTGGGATCATAGAGGATGCTGGCGCGCGGGTGGCCGTCCACCGCGTCAAGAAAGCGTTCAAAGGTCGCGCCGTCGTGCAGATCCTCACCCGGATGCAGCTCGAAACACAGGTCGACGCCCGCTTCGTCGAAGGCGTCGAGAATGGGGCGCCAGCGCCGGGCGAGTTCGGCGAAGGCTTCCTCGACCAGGCCGGCCGGCCGCTGCGGCCAGGGATAGAGGTAGGGCCAGGCGAGCGCGCCGGAAAAGGTCGCATGGGCCTTCAGCCCCAGCCGCGCGCTGGCCTGGGCCGCAAGGTGCAGCTGGCGCACCGCCCATGCCTGGCGCTCGGCCGGCCGCCCGCGCAGTTCGGGCGGGGCGAAGGCGTCGAACTGCAGGTCATAGGCCGGATGGACCGCGACCAGCTGTCCCTGGAGGTGGGTCGACAATTCGGTGATGGCGATGTTGCGATCGGCCAGCATCCCCTTCACATCGTCGCAATAGCCCTGGTCGGCGGCGGCGCGTTCAAGGTCGAACAGCGATCCCGCGCCGCCGGTGGGCAGCTGCAATCCGACATAGCCCAGATCCGCCGCCCAGGACGCCATGGTCTCCAGCCGGTCGAAGGGCGGCGTGTCGCCGGCGAATTGGGCGAGGAAAAGGGCGGGGCCCTTGAGCGTCTTCATGCCGCAACCTCCAGATCGACCCAGCCCCGGCCGTCGCGGCTCGCGGCGACGGCGGTTTCGACGAAGGCCATGCCGCGCACGCCTTCGGTGACACCGGGCACGCCGGCCGCCTCCTGCTCGCCGGCCCTGATGGCGGTGGCGAAGTCGGCGTAGAGATTGGCGAAGGCTTCGATGAAGCCTTCGGGATGCCCGGCAGGCAGGCGGGTGACGGCTGTCGCGGCGGGGCTCAGATGGCCGGTGCCGACATGGAAGATCTGCGTCGGCCCCTCCAGCCAGTCGACGGTCAACTCGTTCGGCCTCTCATGCATCCAGCCAAGCCCGCCCTTTTCCCCATAGACGGCAATCCTGAGATTGTTGCGGGCACCGGCCGAAATCTGCGACGCGATCAGCACGCCGCGCGCGCCGCCGGCGAAGCGCAGCAGCATGTTGCAGTCATCGTCCAGCGCCCTGCCGGGCACCACCGCCGCGACATCGGCGCACAGGCGCTCGACCCTGTGGCCGCTGACATATTCGGCGAGGTGGAAGGCGTGCACGCCAATGTCGCCGATGCAGCCGCCGACGCCCGCCTGGCCGGGATCGGCGCGCCAGGCCGCCTGCTTGTCGCCCTGCTGCTCGATCGGGCGGGATAGCCAGCCCTGCGAATATTCGACGACGATCTTGCGGATCGCGCCCAGATCGCCGCGCGCGATCATGTCGCGTGCCTCACGGATCGCCGGGTAGCCGCTATAGACATAGGTGAGGCCGTAAAGCCGGCCGGAACGGGCGACCGTGCGCGACAGCGACAGCGCCTCTGCAAGGTCGAGCGCGGCAGGCTTGTCGCTCATCACATGATAGCCGGCCTGCAGCGCGGCGTCCGCGAGCGGGAAGTGCAAGTGGTTGGGCGTCACGATGGCGATGAGTTCCGCGCCGTCCGGCCGCGCGCGCTCCTGCGCGATCAGGGCGGCGGCATCGGCATAGCAGCGTTCCGGCGCCAATCCCCAGGCTGCGCCGGCCGCCAGGCTCTTCGCCGCGTCGCGGCTGAAGGCACCGGCGACCAGGCGGATGCGGGCGTCCAGTTCGGCCGCCATGCGGTGCACGGGGCCGATGAAGGAACCCGGGCCGCCACCGATCATGGCCAAGCGGACGGGAGCATCAATCATCATGAAACCTTTCTGGCCGCGCTTCAGCAGGCGTCGGCGGTTCTTGGGGCTGCATCCGGCACGAGCGGCGCCGGTTCACCATCGGTGGCGCGAGGGCCGCGCGCGGGCGGCCGGAAGAAGAGCGCGAGCAGCAGCACGGCCGCCAGCGCCATGCCGACGGGCACCATGAAGAGCGCGCGATAGTCGACCCTGCCATGCGGGTCGGACAGCGCCGCGACCAGCGAGGGGAAGAGGAAGCTCGCCACGACATTGCCGATGCCCAGGATCAGCAGGTTGAACAGCCCCTGGGCGCTCGTGCGCACATCGTCGGGAAAAGTCTCGTCGACGAAGATATAGACGGTCGCGAAGAAGAAGGCGTAGCAGATGCCGTGCAGCAACTGCACCGCGACGATCAGCGGCACGGCATCGGGCAGCAGCGCGAAGATGGTGAAGCGCGCCGCATGGCCGAGGATGCCCACGATCATCGTCGTGCGCCAGCCCAGCCGCGCCAGCACCCGGCCGAGGACGAGCATCGTCACCATTTCCGCCAGCTGTCCCAGGCTGAGGACGACCATCGACAGATTGCCGGCAATGCCCACCCGATCGGTGAGGAAGGCGTCGGCCACGACGAAATAGCCGTTGTGGATCACCGAATCGATGAAGGTGACAGCGAACAGAATCGCGATGAACGGGCGCTTCAGCAGGCGCAGGGCGCTACGCCAGGCGAGCGGGTCGATCGCCACCCCGTCGCGCCGGGGCGGGGTATGGGGCAGGGTCAGCGAAAAGGCGGCGCAGAGGAAGGAGACGGCGGCCGCCACCAGGAAGATCCAGCGCGTTTCGGACGCACCGCCGCCGCTGCCGAGCAGGAAGACCAGCGGCCAGCTCACCAGCACCCAGCCGGCCGTGCCGCCCATGCGCACCGCGCCGAACTGGCGGGCGGGATCGGGCAGGTTCGCGAAAGACAGCGAATTGACCACCGACATGGTCGGCACATAGGCGAGGCTGTAGAGCAGGAAGAAGCCGAAAAACGGCCAGAAGCCGGTGGACCAGGCCACCCCCAGCAATGCCGCCCCGCCGACCAGATGGCTGAAGGCGAGGAAGCGTTCGGCCGCGAAGCGCCGATCGGCGAACTGGTTGGAAAAGAAGATGCCGACGACCGCGGCGATGCCCCAGCTGCTGCCGACCAGCGCCTGCTGCCAGGGAAGAAACCCCAGCGCATGCATGTGCGGGAACAGCTTGGGCGCCCATGCGCCCCATATGGCCAGCTGCAAGGCCATCAGCAGAAACAGGCGTGCCTGCATGCCGTCTTCCCTCCCCTATGCCAGTTCCTTACGGGGAAGCGGCATGCCGATGTAACGGATTACATCCGTAACATGGCCCCTCCCCCGCGCCAACCGGAATCTGAGCGAAGACGCAGCCGCCTCAGCGACGCGCGGCCTTAGAGTTTCTCCACGATGGTGACATTGGCCATGCCGCCCGCCTCGCACATCGTCTGCAGGCCGTAGCGAGCGCCTCGGTCGTGCAGCGCGCTGACCAGCGTCGCCATCAGCTTTGCGCCCGATCCGCCGAGCGGATGGCCGAGCGCGATCGCGCCGCCATGGACGTTGAGCCGGGCGGGGTCGGCGTCCAGCGCCTGGGCCCAGGCCAGCGGCACCGGAGCGAAGGCTTCGTTGACTTCGTAAAGGTCGATGTCGGCGAGGGTCATGCCGGCTTTGGCCAAGGCTCGCTGCGTCGCCGGGATCGGCGCTTCGAGCATGATGACCGGGTCATGGCCGAGCACGGTCATATGATGGACGCGCGCCAGCGGCGTGAGGCCCAGGCGTTTCAGACCCGCTTCGTTCACCACCAGCAGGGCAGCGGCGCCATCGCAGATCTGGCTGGCGTTGGCGGCGGACACCACGCCGTCCTCCGCCAGCAGCTTGACGCTGGCGATCCGTTCAAGCGTGGCGTCGAACCGGATGCCCTCATCGACCGTGTGGAGAACAGTCTCGCCCTCAGCCGTCAGGACTTCGAGCGGGATGATCTCCGCATCGAACTTGCCCGCTTCCGTCGCGGCGGCGGCGCGGCGGTGGCTTTCCAGCGCATAGGCGTCGAGCGTGTCACGGCTCAGGCCGTATTTCCGCGCGAGCAGCTCGGCGCCGCCGAACTGGCTGAAGGGCGTCTGCGGATAGCGGTCCTCGATCGCGGGGCTGCGATAGGTGCCAAAGCCGTGCTTGGCGGGCAGCGTCCAGGGCAGGCCCATGGGCACGCGGGTCATGCTTTCAACGCCCGAAGCGATCACCACATCCTGGATGCCGGCCATCACCGTCGCCGCCGCGAAGTGCAGCGCCTGTTGGGAGGAGCCGCATTGCCGGTCGACATGGGTGCCGGGCACCGATTCCGGCAGACCGCCCGCCAGCACGGCATTGCGGGCGATGTTCGCGCCCTGCTCGCCGGCCGGACAGGCGCAGCCCATCACGACATCCTCGACCGCCGCCGGATCGATCCCCGCGCGATCGATCAGCCCGGCGAGCACCCTCCCCGCCAGATCGGCGGGATGCAGGCCGGCCAACCGGCCGCCCCGCTTGCCACCCGCGCTGCGCCCGAGAGCCGCGATATAGGCTTCTGCCACTTCCTTCTCCTTTTACACGCCGGTGATGCGGATCCCCGATCCCGGCACCTTATATTTGCGGTTGAGCGCGATCAGGACCGAGGTCAGCCCTTCCGCTACCACCGAGTTGCACAACGGCCCGGCGTTCCAGGCGCGCAGGCCGATCTCCTCTGCCAGCGCGACCACATGGTCGGCCGCTTCGCTGTCGTCGGCACAGACCAGCACGTCACATTCGACATCCTCGTCCAGCTTGGTCAGATGATGCGCGCTGATATTCTGGAAGGCGGACACGACGCGCACGCCATCGCCCAGCACCTTCTGCACCGCTTCCACGGCGGAGCCGCCGTTGGGCAACTGCACGCGGCTGACCTTGGGCGGCATCAGCGGCACGGTGACGTCGATCAGGATCTTGCCTTCGAGCGCGGCCGCCACGTCCTGCACGGTCGACTGCTGCGCGGCATAGGGGACGGTCAGCACGACGATGTCCGCCTGCGCCGCCGCGTCGGCATTGGCCGCGCCGCTGACATGGTCCGTGCCCAGCGTCTCGTTCATCTGCGCGGCCGATTCCTGCGCGCGCTCCGCCGTGCGGCTGCCGATGATCACGCGATGCCCCTTGTGCGCCCAGCGCAGGGCGAGGCCATGGCCTTCCTTCCCGGTTCCACCCAGCACCGCGATCGTTTCCAGCTTGCCCTTGTCCATTACCCTGTCTCTCCTTGTTGGCGTGCCGGCGCGCTCGGGCCGGCTCAATCTGACGCTCAGCCGATCGGGCCGGCCTGGCGGGGCATAGCCGCATCGCGGCGCGTCACGCCAGCCATCATCTCGGCCGGCAGGTTCACCGGCGCTTCCATCAGGGCGACGAGCGTCTGCATGAAATGCTCGAGGCTCGCTTCGCTGCCCCACATCGGATGGTCACGGCTGTGATCGGTCAAGGCGCGCTGCCGCGCGGAAAGAACCGCACTGATATAGGCGCCCATGAACACCAGCCGCTGGTTCTGAAGCGCGGGCGACAGGCGGGGCATCAGCCGCCGGAGATGGTCCAGGCAGCGGCCATAGGCGCTGTTCCAGGCGGGATCGATCGCGTCCAGCATCATGTCGCGATGGGTCATGGCGAAGATGACGACGAACTGGACATAATGTTCGTCGGGTAGCGCCAGCACCGGCTGGATCAGGATGTCGAGCAGTTCGCGGATCGTGCGCGGGCCGCCCCGCGCCTCCAGCGCGTCGAGCGCGGCGTTGCGTTGCCGGTCGAGCGCGACGGCGCCGTCCATCACGATGGCGCGCACCAGTGCTTCCTTCGACCCGAAATAATAGCCGACCGCGCCGTGATTCTTCTGCCCCGCCGCCGCCGCGATCTCGCGCACGGTGACGCCGTCGACGCCCCGCTCCGCGAACAGGCGCAAGGCGACCTTCTTGATCTGATCGGCCGCGGCGCCGCGCGCGGCCTCATCGGACTTGGCGAGTTGAAGTCTGACCATGGGTGCATTTTTCTCATTGCCAAGCGGGTTCGTCAAGTGCATTATCCAATTGATCTAATCGACGGTCAAACAGTCGAGAATAGCGAGGGATGCCCAGTGGAACCGGGAGTGGAATCGGCGGTCGACATCGAGTCGCTGGCGGCGTGGATGACGGACCAGGGCTTGGGCACGGGTCCGCTGACCGACGTGACGCCGCTGGCCGGAGGGACGCAGAATATCCTGCTCCGCTTCCGCCGCGACGGGCGCGATTATGTGTTCCGCCGGCCGCCGGCATATCCCCGTCCCAACAGCAATGAGACGATGCGGCGGGAAGCGCGCGTGCTGCGGGCGCTCGCCGGGACGAATGTGCCGCATCCGGGCTTGATCGCGGCCTGCGGCGACGAGAGCGTGCTGGGCGTCGCCTTCTATCTGATGGAGCCGGTGGACGGATTCAATCCGGTCGGGCGGCTGCCGGAACCGCATGCCAGTTCGCCGGCGATGCGCCATGCCATGGGGCTGGCGCTGGTGGACGGCATCGCGGCTTTGGGGGCACTGGATCATGAGGCGCTGGGTTTGGCCGACTTCGGCAAGCCGGACAATTTCCTCGGGCGGCAGGTGGATCGCTGGCGATCGCAACTGGCGGGCTATGCCGAGTTTGACGGGTGGACCGGGCCGGCGGCGTTGCCTTCGGTCGAGGCGGTCGGCGACTGGCTGGAGCGCCATCGCCCCGCGCGGTTCACGCCCGGCATCATGCATGGCGACTATCATCTCGCCAACGTGATGTATCGCAAGGATGGGCCGGAGCTGGCGGCGATCATCGACTGGGAATTGGCGACGATCGGCGATCCGCTGCTGGACCTGGGCTGGGTGCTGGCGACCTGGCCGGACGGGAAGGCGGAAAGTACCGTATCGGTTACACCCTGGGAGGGCTTCCCGACCGAGCAGGAACTGGTGGCGCGCTATGCCGAAGGGTCGTCGCGCGACCTCTCGGCGGTCGACTGGTATCATGTGCTGGCCTGCTACAAGCTCGGCATATTGCTGGAGGGCACCCACGCCCGCGCCTGCGCCGGCAAGGCGCCCCGCGAAACGGGCGACAAGCTCCACGGCCGGGCCGTTCACCTGTTCGAACGCGCGCAGGCGCTGACCCGCTGACATGCAAAAGAGGAATTTCCTTTGACCAACGAACTCGACTTCACCGGAAAGACGGTGCTGGTGGTCGGCGGATCGAGCGGCATCGGCAACGGCATGGCGCAAGCCTTTCGCCAGCGCGGAGCGCGGGTGCATGTCTGGGGCACGCGGCCGAGCGCCGCGGACTATGCGGGGGAGGAAGGCTCCGATCTTGAAGGCATCGGCTATGCCCAGGTCGATGTCAGCGACGCCGCCGCGATCGCGGCGGCGGCGGTGCCGTTCGAGAAACTGGACGTGCTGATCCATTCGCAGGGCGCGGTGCTCTACCGCCGGCAGGAGTTCGAGGCCGAGGGCTGGAACAAGGTGATGGCGGTCAATCTCGATTCCATCCTGCATATTTCCAATCTCTGTCGGGACGCGCTGGCGGCGGCCAAGGGGACGATCATCGTCGTCAGTTCGATCGGCGCGTTCAAGGCGACCTTCGGCAATCCGGCCTATGCCGCGTCCAAGGCGGGCGCGGTCAATCTGGTGCGTGCGCTGGCGATCGCCTGGGCGGGGGAGGGCATCCGCGTCAACGGCATCGCGCCCAGCCTGGTCGATACCAAGATGACCAAGGTGACGATGGACAATGACGAGCGGCGGGAGCGCGCGCTGGCGAAGATTCCGCTGGGCCGCTTCGGCTCGGTCGAGGAGATGGCGGGGGTGGCGCTGTTCCTCGCCTCTCCCCTGTCCGGCTATATTTGCGGGCAGACGCTGGTGGTCGACGGCGGCCTCACCCTCACCTGACATTTTCCAAAGAGGATAATCCCATGGATTTCGAATATTCCGACAAGGTGAAGGCGCTGAGGGAGCGGCTCATCGATTTCATGGACGCTCATGTCTATCCGATCGAGAAGGAGCGCGACCATTTCCACCATGATCCGGCGAACCTGTGGAAGCGCTGGCCGGGGACGGAGGAGATCAAGGCCAAGGCGCGGGAAGCTGGCCTGTGGAACCTGTTCCTGCCGCATGAATATGGCGAGTTCAGCCCCGGCCTTACCAACCTGGAATATGCGCCGCTGGCCGAAATCATGGGCCGGGTGATCGGATCGTCGGAATATTTCAACTGCTCCGCGCCCGACACCGGCAATATGGAACTGCTCGCCAAATATGGCACGCCGCAGCAGCAGGAGACGTGGCTGAAGCCGCTGCTCGACGGCACGATCCGCTCCTCCTATGTCATGACCGAGCCGGGGGTCGCCTCTTCGGACGCGACCAATCTGGAAACCACGATCATCGCCGATGGCGACGATTATGTGATCAACGGGCGCAAATGGTGGATTTCGGGCGCGCTCGACCCCCATACCAAGCTGTTCATCCTGATCGGCCGCACGCCCAATGACGGGCCGCGCCACCGACAACATTCGCAGATCATCATTCCCGCCGACACGCCGGGCATCGAGATCATCCGGCCGCTCGACGTGCTGAACGCGGTCCATTCGCCCGGCGGCCATGCGGAGATGGTCTTCAAGGATGTGCGCGTGCCCAAAGAGAACCTGATCCTGGGCGAGGGGCGCGGCTTCGAGATCGCGCAGGGGCGCCTTGGGCCGGGCCGCATCCATCATTGCATGCGCCTCGTAGGCCAGGCGCAGCGGGCGCTGGAATATATGGCGCGGCGGGTGGAAAGCCGCGTCGCCTTCGGCCGCAAGCTCGCCGATCAGGGCAGCATCCGGCAGGACATCGCCCTGTCCTTCTGCGAGATTGAGCAGGCGCGCTTACTGACGTTGAAGGCCGCCGACGCGATGGACCGCCATGGCAACAAGGTCGCGAAGGACCTGATCGCCGCCATCAAGATCGTCGCGCCGCGCATGACGCAGACGGTGGCCGATCGGGCGATGCAGGTGTTCGGCGGCATCGGCATTTCGAGCGACTTCCCGCCCGCCGCCGCCTTCATGAACGCGCGCTATCTGCGCTTCGCAGATGGCCCGGACGAGGTCCACATGGCGCAGCTCGGCAAGCTCAAGATCGCCGAACTCAACCAACTGCCGGTGCGCTGAGCCGGAGCATCCAGCGCAAAAGTGGGATCCGGTTCTGCACGAACCGGGATGCGGCAACAAAGACGAGAGCGCGTCGCGCTCTAACCGGAGAGGCGAGGATCATGCTGATGAGCAGGCAGAACCAGACTGACCGCCAGACCAGCCAGTTGGGCAGCGCCTGGTGGATGGTGGCGGTGCTGTTCGGCCTCTATGTGCTGAGCTGGGTCGACCGTCTGATCGTGTCGATGCTGGTGACGCCGATCAAGGCGCATCTGCTGCTCAGCGACGTGCAGATCAGCATGATCACCTCGACCAGCTTCGCGATCTTCTATGCGGTCTTCGGCCTGCCGCTCGGCTGGGCGGCGGACCGCTTTTCGCGGCGCTGGATCATCTTCGGCGGCGTCGTGATTTGGGGCATCGCCACGACAGCCTGCGGCTTCGCGCAGACCTATGAGGCGCTACTGATCGGCCGGATCTTCGTGGGCGTGGGCGAGGCCGCGCTGCTGCCAGCGGCCTATTCGCTGATCGCGGACGCCTTTCCGCCGCATCTGCTGACGCGGGCCACCTCCACCTTCCAGATGGCGGGCAAGGTGGGATCGGCGACCGCTTTCGCGCTGGGCGGCGGCGCGATTGCCTTTGCCACCGCTCACCGGGGCATCCACATCCCCTTTCATGGCCCGGCCCAGCCCTGGCAACTGGTCATGATGATGGTCGGCGTGCCCGGCATCCTCTTCGCGCTGCTGCTGTTCAGTTTTCCCGATCCGGGCCGCAGGAAGCTGCCCGGCGCGGCCACGGTCGCGGCTTCGGGAGAAATCCGCGCCTTCGTCTCGCGCAACTGGAAGCTGCTGGCGCTGATGCTGGTCGGCACGTCCGCGCTCGCCATGTGCGGCTATTCGATGACCAACTGGGTGCCCGCCTATATCGAGCGGCATTTCGGCTGGAAGCCGGTGCAATATGGGCTGGCCCTGAGCCTGATGAACATCGTGTCGGCCATATCGCTGGTGGTGAATGGCTGGATCGTCGACCGGCTGTTCGTTCGCGGCATGAAGGACGCGCATCTGCGCTTCTATGGCTGGCTGATCCTGGGGTTCCTGCCGGTGGTCGGCTACATGTTCTTCGCCACCAACGTCTATGTGTTCCTCGCCTGCTATTGCGTAGCGCAGTTCATCACCGTGCCCTTCATGGTCTATGTCTCGTCGGTCATGGGGCTGATCGCGCCCGCGACCATCCGGGCGCGGATGCTGGCCTTCTTCCTGTTCGTCTTCACCATCTTGGGCCTGGGCGCAGGGCCGGCGGTCGTCGCGGCGCTGACCGAATATGTCTTCCATGACGAAGGCGCGCTCGGGCAGTCGCTCGCGGTCGTGGTGACGGTCTGTTCGGTGATCGCCCTCCTCTCCTTCCGCATGGCGCTGAGATATCTCGCGCCGGCCATCGCTTCCCGAAAGGATGCCCCATGTCCCTGACCATCGGCGGGGTCGATCCCGCGCGCCGCGACCAGCTTGCCCTTGCCGATGAGCGGGTGAGCTATGACTGGAACCAGCTCGATGAACTGCTCAACCGCGCGGCCAATGCGCTGAACGGCCTCGACCTGACCGAACGGCGCGTGGCGGTGTTCGCGCCCAACAGCGCGGAGACGGTGATCGCCTATGTCGCCTGCCTGGAAGCGGGCATCTCCAGCGTGCCGGTGAGCTTTCACCTGACGCCCTCGGAAGCTGCCTATATCTTGAAGGACAGCGGCGCGGTGGCGCTGCTGGTCGGGCCGGAAACGATGGAGGCGGGGCTGGCCGCTGCGTCTGAGGCTGGCGTCAAGACGGTAATCGGCTGGCGCTGCCCCGATCGTGAAGGCGTCGTCCATTGGGAAGACTGGATCGCGGTGGCTTCGACCGATGAACCCGATCCTGAGGTGCCGCCCTTGCCGCATCTCCATTATACGTCCGGCACGACCGGGCGGCCCAAGGCGACCGAGACGCCGCCGCAATATTTCCCCCGCGCCGCCACGGTCAGGGCTCTGGCCGAAGCGATCCGGCCGAAGATCACGCCTTCGCCGGGCATCGCCGTGGGGCCGCTTTATCACACCGGGCCGCTCGGCATGGCGCGCAATGTCTTTGGCGGCATGAGCCTCATCACCGTCGAACATTTCGACGCGGAACAGACGCTGGCGCTGATCGAGAAATATAAGGTCGCCGGATCGGTGATGGTGCCGACCCATTTCCAGCGGATGCTGGCGCTTCCGCAAGAAGTGCGCGCCAAATATGACGTGTCGAGCATCCAGCGGCTCGCCCACACCGGGGCGGCCTGTCCGCGGGCGGTGAAGCAGGCGATGATCGACTGGTTCGGGCCGGTGCTGGTGGAAGCCTATGGCGGGACCGAAGCCGGGTCGACCACCTTCATCACCTCGCAGGAATGGCTGGAGCGGCCGGGCTCCGTCGGCAAGGCGCTGCCGCCCTTCAAGACCGAGATTTACGGCGAGGACGGCCAGCTGCTGGGTGCGAACGAGGTGGGCCAGGTCTATTTTCGCGACACCAGCGGCCATGGCATCGTCTATCGCGGCGACCCGGAAAAGACCGCCGCCGCCCATATCGCGCCGGGCGTCTTCACGCTGGGCGAGATGGGCTATGTCGACGAAGAGGGCTATCTGTTCATCACCGACCGCGTGTCGGACATGATCGTCAGCGGCGGGGTGAACATCTACCCTGCCGAGTCCGAACATGTGCTGCTGCGCCATCCCAAGGTGGCGGACGTGGCCGTGGTCGCGGCGCCCAACGCCGAAATGGGCGAGGAAGCGCGGGCGCTGGTCATTCCCAAGGACGCGGGCGATCCGCCAACGGCGGAGGAACTCAATGCCTTCTGCCGCGCGAACCTGGCTGGTTACAAATGCCCGCGCGGCTATGAGATGGTCGACGATATCGGCCGCACCGTCATGGGCAAGGTCAACAAGAAGGCGCTGCGCCAGCGCTTCTGGCCGTCCGACCGGACGATCGGGGGCTGATCGCGATGCGCTTGGTCCTGCCTCTGCTGCTGTTGCTCGCCGCCTGCACGCCTTCGGGCGTCGCGAGGCGGGATGGCAGCGACTGGCCGGGCTATGGCGGGATCAATGAAAATCATTACAGCCCGCTGACCGAGATCAACGACCACAATGTCGGCAAGCTGAAGCTCGCCTGGTATCATGACATCATGGGCGGCGGCTCGAGCCTGTCGGCGCCCATCGGGGTGGACGGCATCGTCTATTATGCCTCGGGCTATAGCGTCATCCATGCGCTGGACGCCGCGACCGGGCGGGAATTGTGGACCTACGACCCGCAAAGCTGGAAGGTCGCGGGGCAGAAGATGCGCGCCGCCTGGGGCATCAGGGGCATCGCCTATGACAATGGCATGGTCTTCACCGGGACGATCGACGGCCGGCTGATCGCGATCAACGCCAGGTCCGGCCACCCCGTCTGGACCACGCAGACGGTCGGCAAGGATGACGAGCGATACGTCACCGGCGCGCCCTGGGTCTTCAGGGCCAAGGTCATCATCGGCCATGGCGGCGCCGATTTCGCGCCGATCCGCGGCTATGTGACCGCCTATGACCAGCAGACGGGCAAGCAGCTCTGGCGCTTCTACACCGTGCCGGGCGATCCCAGGCGGGGGTTCGAGAACAAGGCGATGGCG
>DATEJA010000205.1:0-34382 GCA_035278405.1 Sphingobium sp.
ATCATCGGCCATGGCGGCGCCGATTTCGCGCCGATCCGCGGCTATGTGACCGCCTATGACCAGCAGACGGGCAAGCAGCTCTGGCGCTTCTACACCGTGCCGGGCGATCCCAGGCGGGGGTTCGAGAACAAGGCGATGGCGATGGCCGCCAGGACCTGGACCGGCCAGTGGTGGAAATATGGCGGCGGCGGCACGGCCTGGAACGCCATGGCCTACGACCCCAAATATAACCGCATCTATATCGGCGTCGGCAATGGTAGCCCGTGGAACCGCAAGATCCGCTCGCCGGGCGGTGGAGACAATCTGTTCCTCTGCTCGATCGTCGCGCTGGACGCGGATACGGGCGAATATGTCTGGCATTACCAGACCAATCCCGGCGAAACCTGGGACTTCAACAGCGCGATGGACATCGAGCTGGCGCGGCTGAAGATCGGCGGGAAAGAGCGCGACGTGCTGATGCACGCGCCGAAAAACGGCTTCTTCTATGTGATCGACCGGGCGACGGGAAAGCTGATCTCCGCCCGCAACATCGTGCCGGTCAACTGGGCGAGCGGGATCGATATCAAGAGCGGGCGGCCGATCGAAAATCCGGCGGCGCGCTACCCGGGCGGCAAGCCGGCGATCGTCTACCCCTCCCCCTTCGGCGCGCATAATATCGAGGCGATGTCGTTCAATCCCGGCTCGGGCCTCGTCTACATCCCGACCATGGATCAGGGGCGCGTCTATATCGACCCGGCCGAGCCATTGCAGGGATGGAAGCATCTCAACGGCCAGCGGATCAGCGTCGGCACCGGCGCGCCGCCTGCGGGCGTGGTGCCGGATCGGCCGGCGACCAGTTTCCTCCTCGCCTGGAACCCGGTGACGCAGAGCGAGTCCTGGCGCGTGCCGATGCCCGGCCTGCGCGGCGGCGGCGGCACGGCGACGACGGCCGGCAACCTCCTTTTCCAGGGCAATGCGGCGGGCAAGTTCGTTGCCTATGCCGCAAGCAGCGGGAAGCCGCTCTGGTCCTTCGACGCGCAGACGGCCGTCATGGCGCAGCCGATCACCTACAGGGCGCGCGGGCACCAATATGTCACCGTGATCGCAGGGTCACGCTTTCCCAGCGCCGTCGGGCTGCCGCGCGAGTGGAATTATCGCGCGCAGCAATGGCGCGTCCTCACCTTCTCGCTCGACGGCAAGGCAGCCCTGCCCCCGACGCAGCAGGCGGAAACGCCGGTGATCGACATGCCCGATTTCACCGTCGATCCCGCCAAGGCTGCCATCGGCGCGACCGTGTTCGGCCAGCGTTGCTCCATCTGCCACGGCACCAATGCGCTCTCGGGCGGCGCCGCGCCGGACCTGCTCCAGTCGGGCGTGCCGATCGACAAGGCCAGCTTCGAAGAGGTGCTGCACAAGGGCATCCTGCGCGATCGGGGGATGCCGCGCTTCGAGGAACTGACCGACGCCGAGATCGAGGGACTGCAACATTATTTCCGCCAACGCGCCCGGGAGGTGCTGGCCGCGCAAGCCGCCGCCAAGCCCGGCGCCCAGACACATAGAGGCTTGAATGAAGGTCAATGACGTCGTCAGCTACGCGGTCGAAGGGCCTGTCGCTGTCATCACGGTGAATTCGCCCCCGGTCAACGCGCTGTCCACCGCCGTGCGGCAGGGGATTGCGGGCGCCGTGCAGACGGCGATCGGCGACAGCGAAGCGCGGGCGATCCTGCTGATCTGTGAGGGGCGCACCTTCTTCGCCGGCGCGGAGATTTCCGAACTGAGCAAGCCGCCGGTCGAACCGTCGCTGCGCAACCTGCAACTGATCGTCGAGAACGCGACCAAGCCAGTGATCGCGGCCATCCATGGCACGGCGCTGGGCGGGGGCCTCGAACTGGCGATGGTGGCTCATTATCGCATCGCCGTGCCGTCCGCCAAGGTGGGGCTGCCGGAGGTCAATCTCGGCCTGCTGCCTGGCGCTGGCGGCACGCAGCGCCTGCCGCGCATCGTCGGGGTGGAAAAGGCGCTCGATCTCATCACCTCCGGCGCGCCGATCGGCGCGAAGGCGGCGACGGAGATGGGGCTGATCGATGAACTGGCGGCCGAGGGCGACCTGCGCGCCGACGCCATCGCCTTTGCCCGGCGGGTGCTGGAGGAAGGCCGGCCGCTGCGCAAGGTCCGCGACCGCACCGACAAGCTGGACGAAGCGCGCGGCAAGCCCGAGATTTTCACGAATTTCCGCAAGGCCAACGCCAAGAAATTCCGGGGCTTCAAGGCGCCGGAGCATATCATCCGCTGCATCGAAACCACGCTGGAAAAGCCGTTCGACGAGGGCATGGTCTATGAACGGCAGTTGTTCAACGCGCTGCAGGAAGACAGCCAGTCCGCCGCCCAGCGCCATGTCTTCTTCGCGGAACGGCAGGCGGCCAAGATCGACGGCCTGCCCGCCGACACGCCCACCCTGCCGATCGCCAAGGTCGGCGTGATCGGCGCGGGCACGATGGGCGGCGGCATCGCGATGAACTTCGCCAATGTCGGCATCCCCGTGACCGTCGTCGAAACCAACGAGGACGCGCTGTTCCGGGGCCTGCGCATCATTCGCGGCAATTATGAAGCGACCGCCAGGAAGGGGCGAATGAAGCCCGAGGATGTCGACACGCGCATGGGCCTGCTGACCGGCTCTATCGCGATGGAGGATTTGGCCGACTGCGACCTCATCATCGAAGCGGTGTTCGAAAATCTCGACGTCAAGCGGGCGGTCTTCGCCCGGCTCGACAGCATCGCCAAGCCTGGCGCGATCCTGGCGACCAACACCAGCTATCTCGACATTGACGACATCGCCGCCGCCACGAAGCGGCCCCAAAGCGTCGTCGGCCTGCACTTCTTCTCGCCCGCCAATGTCATGAAGCTGCTGGAGGTCGTCCGCACCAAGGACACGAAGCCGGAGATCGTCGTCACCGCGATGAAGCTCGCCAAGACGATCGGCAAGATCGGTGTGCTGGTCGGCAATGGCTATGGCTTTGTCGGCAACCGTATCCTTGCGGCGCGCAACACGCAGGCCGACCAGTTGGTGCTGGAGGGCGCGACGCCCTGGGCGGTGGACAAGGTGCTCTATGATTTCGGCTTTGCCATGGGGCATTTCCAGATGCGCGATCTGGTGGGGCTCGATGTCGGCTGGAACCGCGACGCCACCAGTTCGGCCAATGTGCGCGAAATCCTCAATGAAATGGGCCGCCATGGGCAGAAGACTCGAGGAGGCTATTATGATTATGACGAGAACCGTCAGCAGACGCCCTCCCCTGTCGCCACGCAGGTGATCGAGGAATTCGCCGCCAAGCAGGGCATCGCGCGGCGCGAGGTGAGCGACGAGGAAATCCACGACCGCATCCTCTTTGCCATGGTGAATGAGGGCGCACGCATCCTCGACGAAGGCATCGCCTCGCGGGCGTCGGACATCGATATCGTCTGGATCACCGGCTATGGCTGGCCGAAATATCGCGGCGGGCCGATGTTCTGGGCGGATTTGCAGGGCCTGCCAGCCGTCCTGGGAAAGCTGAAGGCGCTGGAAGCCGCCCATGGCGAGGCGTTCGCGCCCTCCCCGTTGATCGAGCGGCTGGTGGCGCAGGGCAAGGGGTTCAAGGACGCATGATGAGAGGCAACCGGATCGCCATCACCGGGGTCGGTGAAACCCCCTTCCTGCGCAAGGGCGAGGAAGGGGTGATGAAGATGATGACCCGCGCCAGCCTCGCCGCGATCGCCGATGCTGGCCTTAGCCCCACGGACATCGACGGCTATATCTCCAACAAATATGCGGGCCATGGATCGGATGAGGTCGCCTTTGCGATAGGGGCCGGCGAGAAGCGTTTCTGCGCCACCACCGACAGCGTCGGCGGCACGGCGACTTCCGGGCAAGCGCTGCAACTGGCGCAGATGGCGATCGAGGCCGGTCTGGCGCGGCATGTGCTGGTGCCCTATGCGATCCAGTCGACCAAGCCGGGCGGCGTCTATGGCTTCCATGCGCGCGAGCCGCAAAAGGCGGGCATCGAAATGCCGGTCGGCTTCTTCGGCCAGCCGACCTATTTCGCGACCATGGCCAACCGCTATGCCCATGAATATGGCATGACGGAGGAAGAACAGGCCGCGATTCCCATGACCTATCGGGCCTGGGCGGTGCTGACGCCGAGCGCGCAGCGGCGTGATCCGATGGATCTGGACGCCTATCGTCAGTCGCCGATGATCTCGACGCCGCTGCGGGCGGCGGATTGCTGCCTCACCACCGATGGCGGCGGCGCCTATGTCGTGAGCGCCATCGAGGAAGCGCACGACATGCCCCATCCGGTGGTGAGCGTGCAGGGGCTGGGCCTCGGCTTCAACAATTGGCCGCAGGGGGTGCTGTTCACCCAGACGCCCTGCACCTACGACTTCCCGGGCGAGGTGTCGGCAAAGCTCGCTTATGCCATGGCTGGCTGCGATCCAAAGGACTTGGACCTGGCGCAAATCTATGACGGCTTCACCATATCGGCGCTGGTGCAGACCGAGATGCTGGGCCTGTGCCAGCGGGGCGAAGGGCCGCGCTTCTATGCGGCGGGCCATGGGATGCCGGGCGGGTGCATGCCGATCAATACCAGCGGCGGCCATATGTCGGGCGGCTATGTGCCGGGCATGAACCTGCTGATCGAGGCGGTGCGGCAACTGCGCGGTCAAGAGGGCGAGCGACAGGTGCCGGACGCGAAGCTCTGCGCTGTCGCGGGGCTGGGCGGCAATAATCATTCCACCACCATTTTGGCGCGGAGCTGATCCATGGGCATCCCGATTTACTCGCCAAAGATCGAAGACCCCCTGTTCCAGGGCTATTATGATGGCCTGGAAGCGGGCGAGTTGCGCATCACCGCTGACGCGGAAACAGGCGAATGGATCTGGTATCCGCCCGAAGTCATCCCCGGCAAACCCGACGCCGTGCTGGAATGGCGCCCGGTTTCGCCGGAGGGCAGCGCCTACAGCTTCACCACCGTGATCCGCAGCCTGCTGCCCGGCGACCACAAGGCGGAGGTGCCCTTCACCGTCATCCTGTTCGAGCCGGACGATGCGCCCGGCGTGCGCGTGCCGGGACTGCTGGTCGATGCGGAAGGGGTCGAGCCGCGCTGCGGGATGCGGCTGCGCTTCCGGCCAGTGCAGGCGGGCGATCACAAGATTGCCGGTTTCGCGCCCGTCGGGTGAGGAGGCAATGATGACACGCCCATCCCCCTCCTCCGTTCGGGCTGAGCCTGTCGAAGCCCCTTTCCGTGGTGAAGAGAAGAAAAGCCCGTTGACAAGATCAGGGCGAACGGAGGTGCGATTTCCGAGCGCAGTCGATCGTCGGGCGCTTCTTGCAGGTGGGATGGCAATGGCCCTCGCCAGTTGCGCGCCATCGACACGGATCGGAGGCACCGTCCCGCCGAAACCCCTCTCCCTCACCGACTTCACGCTGGTTCGCGACGGCCTCGACGCGCCCGAAGGCATAGCCAGCAGTCCCGACGGGCGCCTGTTCGTCTCCAATGGCGGCGGCGCGATCGGCGTGATCGAGCGCGACGGCACGCTGCGCCAGATCGGCAAGCCGCTCGCCCCCAACGGCGTCGCGGTCGATCGCCAGGGGCGCATCATCGTCGCCAATATGGGGCTGCTCAACAAGGGTCCGGGGCCGTTGCAGCGGATCGATGTCGCGACCGGCGTTGTGGAAACGCTGGTCGCGGAACTGGAAGGACGGCAGCTGGTCGCCTCCAACGGCCCGGCGACGACGCGGGATGGCGACATCTATTGCACCCACAGCACATGGGGGCCGATCGGCAATATCGGCACGACCATGGCATCGGGCTTCATCTACCGGGTCGCGCCGGACGGCCGGGCGTCGATCGTCGCGCGTGCTCTGCGCGGCGTGAACGGCCTCTGCCTCGACCGCGAGGAGCGCCATGTCTATGCCTCGCTGACTGCCGAGGGGCGCATCAGGCGCTGGCGGCGAGAGGCGGATGGATCGCTGGCTGATCCGGAGGATTATGGGCCGCAGCTCGGCCTCGTGATCCCCGACCATCAGGCGAAGGACATCCGCGCCATGCCCGCGGCGGAACGTGCGGCGCTCGGCTATTGCGACGGAATTGCGTTCGATCGGGCGGGCAATCTATGGGTGACCTTGCCGTTCGCCAACCGGATCGTTGCCATCACCCCGGATGGGCGGCAGGTTGATATCGTCCATGATCCGGAGGGAAAGATGCTCTCCAGCCCGACCAATCTCTGCTGGGGCGGCGGGGACCTGCGCGACCTTCATGTCGTGTCGCGGGCGAGCGGGAGGGTGGTGAAGGCACGGACGGAGGTGGCAGGACTTCCGTTGGCGAATTGGCCTGCGGCTTGAAGCACCGTGCCGGTCGTTAAGGTGACGGCCTATTCCACCTCGATAATGATTTTCCCCCGCACCTTGCGGTCCATCATCCAGCGGAGTGCTTCCCGGCTCTGCGCGAAGGGGAAGCGCTTGCTCACTTCCGGGCGCAGCGCGCCTTCCGCATACCAGCCATAGAGTTGCGCCATATTGTCCGCATGGATGTCCGGCTCGCGGCGGCTGTGCACGCCCCAGGTGACGCCGATGATGGCGGCGGTCTTCACCAGCGGCAGGTTGAGCGGGATCGCCGGGATCGTCCCTGCCGCAAAGCCCACCACCAGATAGCGCCCGTCCCAGCCCAGGGTGCGGAAGGCCGGTTCCGCCAGCGCGCCGCCCACCGGATCGAAGATCACGTCGACGCCGCGCTCGCCGGTCAGCGCCTTGACCGCCTGCTTCAAGTCGCCTTCTGAATAATCGACCAGCTCATCGGCGCCATGCGCGCGGGCGAGCGCCAGCTTGTCGGCGCTGGAGGCGGCGGCGATCACATGCGCGCCCATCCGCTTGCCGACCTCCACCGCCGCCAGCCCGACGCCGCCCGCCGCGCCCAGCACCAGCAACGTCTCGCCCGGCTGCAACCGCCCCCGTTGCCGCAGCCCATGGAGCGCGGTCGCATAGACCATGGTGAAGCCCGCCGCGACATCGAAGCCCATGCCCTCGGGGATCACCGTGGTGCGATAGGCGGGCGCGATCGCCATCTCGGCGAAGGCACCCGCGAAGGGAATGGTCGCGACCCTGTCACCGGCGCGCAGGCCGCTCACCCCCTCCCCCACCGCGTCGATCACGCCGGCGGCCTCGCTACCCGGAACGAACGGCAAGGGCGGCTGGCGCTGATAGAGATTCTGGATCACCAGCACGTCGGGGAAATTGACGCTGGCGGCCTTCACCCGCAGGCGGATCTCGCCGGGGCCCGGTTCGGGCGCGGGCACGTCCGCAAAGACCAGCTCCTCCGGCGGCCCATGATGTTCGCACAGCAAGGCGCGCATGGATCAGCCCGCCTCGAACTGCTGGCGCATCTTGTAATAGTCGTCGCTCGGATATTTCTCGCTATGCTGCCCGGCGGGCCATTGGGCATAGGTCGTTTCCGAGGGAAAGGCGGGCGAGGTATAATCCGACAGGCCCCGGCGGCGGATGATCTTCCATTCCCCGTTCCGCCGTTCCAGATCGTCCAGATAGCGGCCCTGGAAGAACTGGTCCTCCTCGCCTGTCCCGTCCTTACGGTCGCGGCGATGCTGCGCGAAATAATAACATTCGGAAAAGGCCCTGTCGCCTCTCACCTCGATCGAGACGTTGGAAATATGGTGGCAGGCATATTTGAGGCCCGAGACGATCTTGAACGCAAAGCCGACGAAATCGGACGACTTGCCTTCGAACTTGCCATGTTTGTGCGTCGATTCCGGCCAGAAGAGCGATCGCATCAGCGCCTCGTCCGCCCGGTCATTGGCGCGGGCATAGGCATGGAGCAGTTCCGTGATCGCCTGCCTGGATTCGATCACGTCAAGCCGGTCGGCGACGCTTCCCCCCATCGGCTTGCCCTTCCCCTTCACGGGCGCGGCCGACGCCTGCCCCACCGCCGCCAGGCCGAAAGGAACGGCCAGCATGGCGGCCAGCGTTCCGCGACGATTGCGCTCTTCCATGGTCATTCTCCCGGCACTTCCAGCAGGCCCGGTTCGGCGCGCAGCCGGGGCAGGACTTGCTTTTCGAACAGGCGCAGGCTGCGCCAGGACACTTCAGGATCAAGTCCGCCCAGCAGCGCATGGAACGTCACCGCCGTGCCGCGCCCCAGTTCCTTGAGATAGGCGAAACATTCGTCGGGCGTCAGCAGCTTGATATTGGGCATCGCCTTCAGCCCCTCGATCGTCTCGGCCGCGCTGTAGCGGGTCTGGCCCGTGCCCCGCTCCTGCGCCCATTGCGCATAGGTGTTGGTGGCATAGGCGACATGCGGCGCCACCAATGGCCAGTCGCGGTCGGGATCGTCCGACACATAGAGGAAACTCGCGGCCGGCTGGCGCAACTCTTCCGGCGGTCCATAGCCTGCCTTTGCCCGCTCCTCCTTGTAGAGGGTGAAAAGGTCGGGATGGCCGGGGAAATATTGATAGCCGCCCTTGGCCGCGCGGATGGCCGACTTGTCGGTCGACCCGCCCATGTAGATTTTCGGGCCGCCCGGCGTGGCAGGCGCGGGCGTCACGCGCACGGTGCGGCCGCGAAAGTCGAACGGTTCCCCGGTCCACGCCTGTTTCAGCGTCGCCATTGCCTCGTTCATGATCGCGAGCCGTTTTGAAATGTCGCGGTCGAACATTTCGAACTCATGCGGGCGATAGCCCATGCCGGCGGTCAGCCAGATGCGGCCCGGCGCGATATTGTCCAGCACCGCCAGATCCTCCGCCAGCCGCAGCGGATCGTGCATCGTCACCACCAGGGCGGACAGATGCGCGACGATATTTTGCGTGGCGCCCAGGATCGACGCCGCCTGCACCATGGATGAGGGGCAATAGCCGCCCTCCGCGCCATGATGTTCGGCGAGGAAAACCTGGGTAAAGCCGAGCTTGTCCGCCCATTGCGCCTGCTCGATCGCGGTGCGGTAGAGCTGCGGATGCGGCGCGCCGAAATCCGGCCGGTTCATGTCGTAGCGAAGGTTCAGTTGCACCTTCCGGTTCCTCTCTCTTTTTGTCTTGTCAGGCGGCCGAGACGCGCGACTGGATGCGGCCCTTGACGTCGGCCGCCTGCATCGCCTTGCGCTGTTCGATCATCGCGTCGATCTCGCCCTGCGAATAGCCGATCTCGCCCAGCACGGCCCGCGTATGCTCGCCCAGGCGCGGTGCGGAACCCTTGGCGAGGCTCTGCGTGCGGCTGAAATGCATGAAGCTGCCGAACTGGCGGACATGGCCATACATGCTGTCGAAATTCTCGATCACGCGGTTGCTCGCCATCGCCCAGTCCTGCCACAGCGCCTCGCGCACCCAGCTCGTCTCGCGCGCGATCTCATTGGGCACGCCGGCGGCGTCCAGTTGTACATGCGCCTCCTCGCTCGTCCGCTCGGCGAAGAAGGGCGCAATCCCCGCGATCAGCTCCGCGTCATGCCGCGATCGCTCGCGCGCCGTGGCGAAGCGCGGGTCGGTCAGCCACGCCTCCTGCCCCACGGCGCGGGCGAGCGCGGCGAAGCGGTCATCCTGGCGGCAGGCGATGCAGACCCAGCCGTCCTTCGTCCGGTATATCTTGTCGAGCGCGTTATAGCCGGTCTGTTCCTTGTCGAGGCGGAAGCCGTAGACGACCTTCTTGCCAGCATCGAGGAAATGCTCGGATGTCGTCCACAGGCTCGAATGAAGCTGCGGCACCTCCAGATAATCGCCCCGGCCGGTGACCGATCGATGCTCCAGCCCCATGAGGATCGCGGCCGCGCCCAGGAAGCCGTTATTATAATCCTCATTGCCGAAGACTGCGCGGGTCGGCGGATTGCCCTCGCCGCCGCCTTCATAGAGAAGGCCGGTCCATCCCGACACCAGCGGCGCGAAGCTCTTGAGCAGCGACTTGGGGCCCTTCGACCCGTAGCCCGGCAGATAGACATAGACGAGGCGCGGATTGATCTGCGCCAGCGCCTCATAGCCGATGCCAAGCTTGTCGGCCTTGCCCGGCCGCAGATTGTGGGTGACCACATCGGCCTGCGCCACCAGTTTGAGCGCCGCCTCCAAAGCCTCCGGATCCTTGAGGTTCAGCACGATGTCGCGCTTGCCGCGTTGCGCCGCGTCGAAACAGTCGGGCAAGGGCCGCATCTGGTCGCCACCGGGCGTTTCCACCTTGATAACGTCGGCGCCAAGGTCGGACAGCAGCCGCCCGCCATAGCCCACCGCGAAGAAGGAGGAGAAGTCGACCACCCTGATCCCCTCCAGCGGCCGGTCGAGCGGCTTGCCGTCCGCCGCCAGCACGGCCCGGCGCCGCGCGATCAGTTCGTCGATCGATCCATTGTCCGCTCCCACCCGTGGCGCGGGGCGCGGCGTGCCGCAGGGCGTATTGCGGAAGCGGACGGCGGGCGCCGCCTGGTAGATGGTGCCGAAATCCTCGTCCGGCATGGCAATGCGCTGGCCGACAAATTCGACCTGCTCGTCCAGCAGCACTTCGGCCGGTTCCAGCACCGGCAGCGCGGCGACGTCGGCCGCCTGGAACAGCGCGATCCATTCGGCGCGCGACTTGCGCTTGAAGGCCTCGAAAATCTCGACCCGCGCGATCTGATATTCATCGTCGCTCAGCGGCACCGACATTTCCGGCGCGGTCACCCGCTGCACCCGGTCGCCAAAGCCGAGTACGTCCATCGCCGCCTTGAAGCCGCCCTGGCCGCCGGTGTGCATCTGCAGGAACAGCCCGTCGCCACATTCGAACATGCCGGTGGCAAGGCGCGTGCGGCCGAAGCGATCGACCGCGCCGCTGTCCCCGGCCTTGATGTAGCTGATCCCATCCTCCTGCCACCAATTGTTCATCGGCGACTGGGCGATCATGGCATCGAGCAGGGAGCTTTCGACCCGCTGCCCCTGGCCGATATGCCGCCGCGCCCGCACCGCCGCCAGGGCGCCGATCACGCCCAGAAACGCCTGGCCATAATGGAGCGCGGGATGGCCGAGATAGACCGGCCCTTCGCGGAAGGAACTGCTGCGATCGATCATCGTGCCGAGCAGCGCGGCGGCCAGCGACTCCCCGCGCGGCCGATCGGCAAAGGGGGTATCCGCGCCATAGGCGGTCAGCGCCACCACCACCAGTTTGGGATAGTCGCGCGCCAGGCTTTCGCCGTCCAGCCCGATCGCGGCGGCGTCGCTCTCCTCCAGCGCATGGATGAAGATGTCCGCGCCCTTCAACAGCCCGCGCAGGGACTGGCGGTCCGCCTCTTCGCTGATGTCCAGCTCGACGCTGCGCTTTGATCGGTCCCAGCTCTTGCGGCTGAGTTCATGCGCGAAATAGGCGCCGCCGCGCGGCTCGACCTTCAGCACGTCGGCGCCATGGTCGGCGAGCAGCATGCCGGCGATCGCGACCGGCATCTGGTCTGCCAGCTCGATGACCGTGAGATGATCCAGGGGACCGGGCATCCATCACTCCTATGCGGTCTGGAATCATGCCGACCCGCCGCGCCAGGCGGCCGGCGGGCCCATGATTCTCTTGTTCTTTCACCCCGCCGAGTCACGCATGCCGCCGGCGGGATCCTTGTCGGGCAGGAGACACCAGTTTCCCGCCAGACGCAAGTAATTTTGCACTAGAGGTTCGAATTCATTCGGCGGCGGCGTCGCGCTTCATGGCCATTCGAGCGGGGTCGTAGCGCGGCCGCTCCATCTGGAAGCTGTCGCCGTTGCGCACATACCAGCCGCTGCCATGGGTGCGGCCGATCAGCTTCATCGCGGGCGTGTCGAAATAGACGCGCTCGCGGTCGGATATGAATTCGTCGCGGATATGCGCCATCACGATCTCGCCGATCACCACCGTCTGCAGCGAGCCGATGTCCATAGCCGCGACCTTGCGACATTCGAAATTGACCGGGCTGGTGACGATGCGCGGCGGCGCCACCAACAGCGAGGGCGCGGTCTCGACGCCGGCATAGTCGATCTCGCTCACATCGGCCGGCGCATCGACGCTGCACAGGTTCATCTTTTCCGCGTCAGCCTCGCACACCAGGTTCACGACGAACTCGCCGGTTGCAATGATGTTGCTGGCGGTATTTTTAAGGCCCCGCGAGGCAGGCTCCTTCAGCAGCCCCAATGCGATCAGCGGCGGCTCGGTCCCCACACAGTTGAAGAAGCTGTAGGGCGCGGCATTGACGATGCCGTCCACCGACTGGCTGGTGATCCAGGCGATCGGGCGGGGCGTGATCGTCGAATTGACGATCTTGTAGCGGGTGCCCATCGACACCGCGCGCATGTCGAACTGCATCGATCCCGCTCCTCTACTGCGCCGCCCGGGTGGCGGCCTTGGCCGCCGCTCGCGCCTTGAACATCTCCCGCGCGCGCGGCACTTCCCCGCCCGCCTGGCAGGCGTGGCAATAGACCAGTTCCAGCGCGTGGGTGGTGGCAAGGTCGCCCTTTTCGGCCTGGTTCAGCAGCCGCTTGGTGAGTTCGACCGCGTGGGCGTTACCCCCGCCGATCGTCTCGCCCAGCGCCAGCGCAGCGTCGACGGCAGTACCTGGTTTCACCAGCCGGCTGACCAGGCCCAACGACAGCGCTTCGGCCGCGTCCAGGGTGCGCCCGGAAAAGATGATCTCGGCCGCGCGCGCCCGGCCTAGCTGGCGCATCAGGAACCAGGCCGCGCCGCCATCGGGCACCAGCCCATAGTCCAGGAAGGGCGCGCCGAACCGCGCGTCGTCCGCCGCGAAGATCATGTCGCAGGCCATGGCCAGGCTCCAGGACACACCGAAGGCGCCGCCTTCGACCGCTGCCACGGTCGGGATCGGCAGCGCGCGGACGCGGCTGATGATCCGTTGCCCCATCTCCAGCCGGGCGGCGAGCGCCAGCGCGCCTTCCCCGCGCGCAGGCGGCAGCTTCACGTCGCCGCCATTGCTGAAATAGCCTTCAGCCCCGCTGATAATCAGCAATCGGGCCGGCGTCGCGTTTTCCAGCGCGTCGAGCGCGGCGCCGAACTGCTCCCACATGAGGAAGGACACGGTGTTCCGCGCGCGCGGCCGATTGAGGATGATGTGCGCCACCCCCCTGTCGTTCACATCGAACAGCAATTCGGGGGCATCGCTCACGGCGGTCTTCTCCTGCTGGTGTCCGCGCTTCTTGAAAAGGCGCGGCACCTGCCTAGCCGAGCCCGTCGCCTCCTTCAAGTAAATTTGCATCTATGTGCAAATTCATGCGGCGGCCGCCCTGCTCCGCTGCGGCATCGGCAGGGCTTCCAGCCCGCGCTCGGCAATATCCTTGATCAGCGTTTCCACCTCCTTGCGCGCGGCCCCCTTCAGCGCGCCGACAAGGCAGGTCAGGTAGCTGCTGACCAGCCGCACGATCACCTCGTCATCGGGGATGCGGCCCTGCGCCCAGTCGTTGATGGTCGCATATTCGAAGCGCACCAGGTCATCGACCAGCCGGTCGACCTGCACCCAGGGCTGCAACTGCTTCTTGGCGTCCAGCACCTCTATCCACTGGCGGTTGTGGTGGATGGCGGGCGAATGCATCGCGGTCCAGATGTCGTCGTCGACATCGGAACTGAAATAGAGCGCCATGATCGCCTTGATATAGTTGCGGATCTTGCGGTTGCGCTGGACGACGGAGATCATGCGCTCCAGATTGTGCTGCATCGTGCCCGGCGGGCTGGTGAAGGCGATGCGGCTCACATAATCGTCGAAATATTCCTGGATCGCCGATGCGATCATGCGCTCGCGGGTCTGGAAGGCGTTGTAGAGCGTCCGCTTGGCGACGCCGGCCCGCTGCCCGATCTCGTTCATGCTGAGCGCGGTGATGCCCTGTTCGGCGATGACCTTGCGCGTTTCATCCAGGATGCGCTTGCGCCGCTCGATGATCGCGGGGCTCGAATAGGTCTGGGGTCGTTCGCTTACGTCCTTCAAGACAGGCTTGTCCTTGCTCATCGAATATGTCGGCCTTCGGATTTCAAGATAAATTCACGCCATCATAGCGGAACTGCATGATCGTGCAAATTTCCCGAAAGCCAGCGGCCCCTCCCGAAGCGGCCTACGCCATAAAGAAGCCCCGCCCCGCCCAAAGGGCAAGGCGGGGCCATTGGCCGCCCGCAGGGAGACACGGGCGATCCAGGGGGAACATCATTTGCCCTTCGGCGCGGTTTCCCGCGCCCGCTGGCGGATATAGTGGCGCAGCCCCTCCAGCTCCGCATCGGTCAGCTGGGCGAAGGATCCCATGCCCCGGGCCATCAACGCGCCGTCATGCACCACCGACTTGAACGTCTCGGCATCGAGCGGCACCGCCGATTTGCGCAGATCGGGCGCCGCGCCGCCCGCCATCATGCCCGACCCATGACAGATGACGCAGCTGGTGTTGAAGATCGCAGCGCCGATCTTCGCCTTGTCGGGATCGACCATGAAGGATGGGTCGTCCTGGATCGGCTCGTCGACCGGCGCGAAGGCGGGCAGCTTCTTCGCCCCCCCGATGGCGAAGGTCAGCAACCGCCGCTGTTGCTGGCGATAATCCCAGTTGGGCACATTGGGGAAGCTGCTGCGGAAGCCGGTGATGACGCTGACATATTGCTTGCCGCCGACCGTGTAGCTGATCGGCGCGGACAATATCCCGTTCTGCGCCGGATAGGACCAGAGCTTGCGCCCCGTCACCGCCGAATAGGCGTTCAGATTGCCGTCGTTCGTCCCCTGGAAGACCAGCCCACCCGCCGTCGCCAGCGTGCCGCCGTTGAACACGCCGGGCTGCGGCACCGACCAGGCGACCTTGTTGTTGGCGACATCATAGGCGACGAGCTTGCTGGAGGCGGTGGGCGGAACCATGTTGGCGGGCGGCGCGCCAAGCCCCGTGTTCACCATCATGCCCGGCTTGTAATGCCAGTCCTTCAGGTTCGCCGGATCGGTGACGACGCGCCCGCCCTCCATCACGGGAATATAGCTGTAGCCGGTCTTCGGGCTGAACGACATCGCCTGGATGCCATGCGCCCCATTGGGGAAGGGATACATCATGAAGGCGGACCCATTGGTATAAGCCGCCTCCGGATTGAGTTCCGGCTTGCCGGTGACGGGATCGATCCGCTTCGCCCAGTTCTGGCGGGAAAATTCCCCCGCCTGGATGAACTTCCCCGTCTCCCGGTCGATGGCATAGAAAAAGCCGTTCTTGGGCGCGTGCATCAGCACCGACCGCTTCCTGCCGCCGATCATGATGTCGGCCAGCTCGATGTCCATGGCATCGTTCCAGTCATAGCTGTTCTCAGGGTTGACCTGATAGTGCCAGACATAGTCGCCGGTCTTCGCGTCCAGCGCGACGATCGAGGAGAGATAGAGATTGTCGCCGCCGCCGGGACTGCGGATCTTCTGGTTCCAGGGAAAGCCGTTGCCGGTGCCAAGATAGATGCGGTCATATTTGGCGTCATAGGCCATGGCGTGCCACACCGATCCGCCCCCGCCCCATTTCCACCACTCCCCGGTCCAGGTCTTGGCGGCGGCCTCCATCGCCTTGTTCTCGAAACCCTTGGCCGGATCGCCCGGCACCACATACCAGCGCCACGCCTTCTTGCCGGTCTTGATGTCATAGGCGGTCACATAGCCGCGCACCGGGCTGTAGTCAGCGCCGCCGAAGCCGATGACGACCTTGTCGCCGGCCACCCAGGGCGGGCCGGTGATGTAGCCGCCCTCCGCCTCGTCCAGCGTCTTGACCGACCAGAGCGGCTTCCCCGTCTTCGCGTCGACCGCGATCAGCCGGCCCTCGCGCGTGGCGGTGAACAGCACCCCGTCCTTATAGGCGATGCCCCGCGTACCCCAGCCAGCGCGCATCCGCCACTTGGCTTCGGGCTGGCTGGCGACGTCGGGATCATATTGCCACAGCAGCTTTCCCGTGCGCGCGTCGACGGCGTGCATGACGCTGAGGCCCGAGGCGAAATAAATGATGCCATTGACGGCAAGCGGCTGGGTATAGCTGTCGAACGTGTCGACATCATAGGAGGACACGAGCCCGAGCTTGCCGACATTCTGTTCGGTGATCTGGGCGATGGGGCTGTAATGCTGCTCATTATCGTCGCCGCCATAGGCCGACCAGTTGACCGACGCGCCCGCTGGCGCGGCGCTCTGCGCCGATCGCCCGACCATTCCGCCCGCGAGCGCCAGCACCGCCGCCCCTGCGACCAGCGCGGAAAATCCTGCCTTCATCGGTCCCATCCTTTATCCGTCTTTTTCTTGCACCATGGTGCAACTTTAAAGGCTTGTCAACGGCACTCGGCGGTTGACGCAGCCGCTCCGCACGCTTTAATATTTCACCATAGGATATTTTTTAGGAGCGGATGCCATGAGCCCCTCGATCGGCGAGATCAGGGTCGAACGCGACGGCGCGGTCGCCATCGTGACGCTCGACCAGCCCGCCCGGATGAACGCCTTCACCATGGCGATACGCGAGCAGCTCTGGCAGGCGTTCGATCAGCTGGCGGAGGACAATGCAACCCGCGCGATCATCCTGGCCGGGGCGGGTGGTCATTTCTGCACCGGCGCCGACACGGGCGACATGGGGAGCCAGAGCAGCGCCGCCTTTCTGCGACGGATGCGCTGGCTGCACCGCATGATCCGCGCCATCGCCGCGATCCGCAAGCCGGTCATCGCGGCGGTCGACGGCAATTGCATCGGCGCGGGCTGGAGCCTGGCGCTCGCCTGCGACATCGTCATCGCCAGCAGCCGCGCGCGTTTCGCGCTGAGCTTCGGCCGCATCGGCTATGTGCCCGACGCGGGTGCCATCTGGCAATTGAGCCGCCTGGTCGGCGTGATGCGCGCCAAGGAGATCGTCTATTCCGGCCGCATGTTGGGCGCGGAGGAAGCGCAGCGGCTCGGCCTGCTGCTTGACCTGGCGGAGCCTGACGCGTTGATGACCACCGCGATGGAACGCGCCCGATCGCTCGCGGCCGGTCCCTCGATCGCGCTCGGCATGGCCAAGCGTCAGTTCGACGCCGCCCACGCCCTGTCGCTCGACCAGTTTCTGGAGCTGGAATTCACCATGCAGCCGCTGATGGCGACGACCCGCGATCATCAGGAGGGGATCGCCGCCATGCGCGAGAAGCGTGTCCCGCATTTCTCGGGCGAATGAAGGAGAGGATCATGCCGGATCATGCCACGCCGCAGCGGCCCATGCCGCTGCCCGACGCCCTGTCGGCGCCCTTCTGGGACGCGGCGGCGCGCGATCAGCTTCAGATGCAGAGCTGCGAAAGCTGCGGGCGCATGGCCTATCCGCCGGAAATATTGTGCCGCGCCTGCGGTGGCGACCGGCTGTCCTTCCGGCCCTTGTCCGGCCGCGCCACGCTGCACAGCTGGACCGTGCTGCACGACCCGCCTTCGCCAGGCTTTCGCGATCGGCTGCCCGTCATCCTCGCCGTCGTGGAGTTGGTCGAACAGGAAAGACTGCTGATGAGCAGCAATCTCGTCGAAACCGACCCCGCCACATTACGCGTCGGCCTGCCGCTGGTCGCACGTTTCGAACATGTGCCGCAGGGCTGCACCCTGGTGCAGTTCGCGGCGGCGGAGGGCTGATCCATGTGGACGCATCGCAACAAGGTCGCGGTCGCCGGCGTCGGCTACAGCCCGCTGGAGCGGCGATCGGACCGGACGCTCGCCGCGCTGACGCTGCAGGCCTGCGACGCGGCGCTGGAGGATGCGGGGCTGCGGCGCCGCGACCTGGACGGCATCGCCACCTCCCCCTCCATGCCGCGCTATGGCGGGCGCAAGGGCGTCGATGAAGGCATCGACATCGTCACCCCCTGGTATCTTGCAGACCTGCTCGGCATCGCCCCCAGCCTCGGCTGGATCGGCTCGACCAACGGGATGGTGACGCAAAGCCTGATCGACGGCGCGCTCGCGATCATCGGCGGCCTGTGCGACCATGTTCTGGTCTACCGCGCGCTGCATGTGCCCGAGGGGCGCTATGTGAATTTCGAAAGCCCGCAGGCGGTAGGCGGCGACCAATATCTGGCGCCCTACGGCTTTTCGATGCCGCCCGCCTGGGCCGCCGTCGTGCTGCGCCGCTATTTCGAGCTTTACGGCTATGATCGGCGCGACTTCGCCCATTATATCGCCAACAACCGCGCCAATGCGCAGCGCAATTCCAACGCCTATTGGCGCGACAGGCCGATGTCGGAGGCCGATTATCTCGCCGCGCGGATGATCGCCGATCCCCTGTCGATCCTCGATTGCGACATTCCCGTCGACGGCTGCTGCGCGATCATCCTCACCTCGGCCGATCGCGCCCGGCATCTGCGCCGCCCGCCCGCGCTGCTGACCGGCTTTGCCGCCTCCGCCTATCAGGGCGCGGGCGGCACGCCGATGAACCTGGAGGACATGTGGACGGGCGCGCGCGACCTGGGCCACCGGCTATGGCAGGCGACCGGCCTCGCCCCGGCCGATATCGATGCGGCGCAGCTTTATGACGGCTTCAGCGTGCTGGTCCTCACCTGGCTGGAGGCCATGGGCTTCTGCCACCAGGGCGAGGGGCTGGCCTTCCTGCGCGATGGCCATGGCGACATTGGTGGCAAGCTGCCCATCAACACGGGCGGCGGCGCGCTGGGCGAGGGGCGGCTGCATGGCATGACGCAGATCGCCGAAGCGGTGATGCAGGTCACCGATCGCGCCGAAGGGCGGCAGGTGCCGGGCGCCGCGCGCTCGCTCGCCACCATCTCCAACGGCCTCGCCAAGTCGACCGCCTTCGTCTTCAGCCGGGACGAATGATGTGCTCCTGCGAGGGCAGGAGCATGTTGACAGAACGGCCGGCCACCTCAACCTCTCTGCCGCCAATCCGAAAGCGGCAGGCTTCTCCCGCCCCATTGACGCAAACCGCAAAACCCGAAGCGCGATAGCGCATCACCAGCCGCCGCCTTGCCGGATTCTCCCACTCCGCTATCCCGAGCGGCACCCCTTGCTCGTCCAGCCATTCGACATCCGCATCCGTCAGCAGCGCCGTCCCCGACAGATCGCCGCGCCCCGCGCGCAAGGCCGCCAGCGCAAAGGCATGCGCCTCGATCTCCCGATCCCGCCCTGCCCAATCGATCCAGCCGATCGCATTATCCTGCGCATAGGCATTGTTGTTGCCCCGCTGCGACCGACCGAATTCGTCGCCCGCCGTCAGCATGATCGTCCCGCGCGAACAGAAGAGCGTCGACAGCAGCGCCCTGACGTCACGCCGCCGCGCCGCGGCAACGGCGGGGTCGTCGCTCTCCCCCTCGACCCCGTTGTTCCAGCTGAAATTCTCGCCATGACCATCGCGGTTCGCTTCGCCATTGGCTTCATTATGCCGCTGCTCATAGGCGGTGACGTCGGCGAGGGTGAAGCCGTCATGCGCCGCGAGATAATTGACCGTTCGGGTCGCCGGCCCCCCGCCGAAAATGTCCGAAGACCCCGCCAGCCGCGTCGCCAGCGTGCCCAGCATCCCCGGATCGCCGCGCCAGAAGCGCCGCATGTCGTCGCGATAGCGGTCGTTCCACTCCAGCCAGCCTTCGCCGAACCGTCCCAGCTGATAGCCACCGGGCCCGATGTCCCACGGTTCGGCGATCATCACCCGGTCGGCCAGTAGCGGGTCATCCCGCATCGCGCGCAGCAGCGGCGCGTGCGCATCGAACCCATGCGGCAACCGCCCGAGCGCCGGCGCCAGATCGAACCGAAAGCCGTCCACGCCCGCCTGCGTCACGAAGGAGCGCAGCGATTCCAGGATCAGCGCCTGCATCGCCGGATGATTGCAATCGATGCTGTTGCCGGTGCCGGTGTCATTGATCAGCCGCCCGTCGGCGTCATGCCGGAAGGCCGCTCGCGCATCGAGCCCCCGCAGCGACAGCGTCGGCCCCAGCACGTCGCTTTCCCCGTCATGATTATAGACCATGTCCAGGATCACGCCGATGCCCGCCTCATGCAGCGCCTCGACCGCCCCACGCAGTTCCGCCATGCCGCCGGGCGCGATGCGCGGGTCGAGCGCGAACCAGCTGACTGGATTATAGCCCCAGGCGTTGTGCAGCCCCAGCGGCCCCAGATGCCGCTCATCGATCCAGGCGTTGATCGGCATCAGTTCCACCGCGCCGACATTCAGCCGCTTCAGATGGTCGATGATCGCCGGATGCCCCAACGCCGCGATCGTTCCGCGCTGCGCCTCCGGCACGTCGGGATGCAGCAGCGAAAAGCCGCGCACCTGCACTTCATAGATCAGCCCGCCCGGCGATAAGCGCGACGCCTCGCGGGCGACCGGCGCCAGTGCGTCAACGATCAGCCCCTTGGGCACCAGCGCGGCCGTGTCGCCGCCCTCGCCGCGCCGCGCCGCCAATGCCTTATCATGGACGAACGCTCGATCGATCGCCCGCGCATAAGGGTCTAGCAGCAGCTTGTCGGGATCGAACCACAGCCCCGCGCCGGGATCATAGGCCCCGTCGGCCCGCAGACCGTAACGCGCGCCAGCACCGAGGCCGGGCACGTCCAGCCCCCAGCACTCCCCCTCGCGCGTCATCGCCAGCCGGGTCTCGCGATCCTCGTCATCGAACAGACATAGCCAGAGCTGCGACGCGTCAGGCGCGCGCACCCGAAAGCAGGTGCCGTCCGGCCCGATCAGCGCGCCCAGCGCCTGGGTCATGCCGCCCCGGGCAGCAGCGAGCGGAACAGTTGCGCATAACGCGCGGCGCTATGCGTCCAGGAAAAATCGGCGCGCATCGCCGCGCGCTGCATCGCCTGCCATGGCTCCGCCTGCCCATGCAATCGCACCGCCCGCGCGATCGCGCCGTGCAGCGCCAGCGGATCGGATGGCGCAAAGACGATGCCCGTCGCCGCGCCGGCGCCCAGCGCCGCCTCATTGGCGTCGATCACCGTATCGGCAAGGCCACCGACCCGCGCGACCACCGGCAGGCAGCCATAACGCAGCCCATAAAGCTGGGTCAGTCCGCACGGTTCGAAGCGCGACGGGATCAGGATCGCGTCGCCACCCGCCTGCATCAGGTGCGACAGCGGCTCGTCATAGCCGATATGCGCGCCCACCCGGCCGCGATGCCGGTCCGCCGCCGCCAGGAACGCGCCTTCCAGGGGATGGTCGCCCGACCCCAGCACGGCCAGCTTGCCGCCCAGCCCGACCAGATGGTCGATCGCGTCCACCACCAGGTCCATGCCCTTCTGCCAGGTCAGGCGGCTGACGATGATGAAGAGCGGCGCATCGTCGCGGTCGAGCGCGAAATGCTTTTCCAGCGCGCGTCGGTTGGGCGCCCGTCCCTTGAGCGAGCGCGCCGAATAGCCGCGCGCGATCAGCGGATCGGCGGCCGGGTTCCAGATGTCCGTATCGACCCCGTTCAATATGCCGTGCAGCCGGTCGGCGCGTCCGTTGATCAGGCCGTCGAGCCCCATGCCGTGGACCGGCGAGCGGATTTCGTCGGCATAGGTCGGGCTGACCGTGGTGATCGCGTCGGCCGATACCAGGCCCGCCTTCAGATAGCCGATGCCGCCATAATATTCGACGCCGTCCACCCCCCAAGCCTCGGGCGGCAGGCCCAGCCGCGCGAAGATGTCGGCCCCGAACCGCCCCTGAAAGGCAAGATTGTGGATCGTCACCACCTTGGGCACCGCATGGGCGGGGCCAAAGCGCATATAGGCCGCCGCCATCGCCGCCTGCCAGTCATGCGCATGGACAAGGTCGGGCTGCCAGCCCTTCACCCCCTCGGCCGCGATGTCCGCCCCGACCCGGCCCAGCGCGGCGAAGCGGCGCCAATTGTCGCCCCACTCATTGCCGCCCATGTCGCCATAGGGCCCGCCTTCGCGCGCGAAGAGGTCGGGCGCGTCCAGCACCAGCAGGTCAAGCTCCCCGACCTTCGCCGCCAGCACCGACGCGCTCGCGCCGAACAGCGCGTCATAGCGTCGCACCGCCTTGGCCTTGCCGATCCGCGCCAGTACCGATGGATAGCCAGGGATCAGCGTCCGCACCGCGACCCCATGCCCCGCCAGCGCGGAGGGCAGCGCGCCCGCCACATCAGCCAAGCCCCCGGTCTTGATCAGCGGATAGATTTCGGACGCAACCGAAAGCAGCTGCATCGCGCCCATCTTGCCCAAATCCGCCTTGCCCAATGTCCTTAGCCCGCCAGCCGTTCGATCATATGCTGGGTGATAAGGCAGATGCCGCTGTCCGTCCTGTGGAATCGGCGCGCGTCATGCTCGGGATTTTCGCCCACGATCAATCCTTCGGGGATCACCACTTCGGAATCCAGCACGCATTTGTTGAGCCGCGCGCCGCGCCCGATGATGCAGTCGGGCATGATGATGCTTTCCGTGACCGACGAGAAGCTGTGCGTGCGCACCCCGGAAAAGAGCAGGCTGCGATGCAGCGCGGACCCCGACACGATGCATCCGCCCGCGATCAGCGAGGATGTCGCGGAGCCTCGGCGCCCCTCCTCATTATGGACGAACTTGGCCGGCGGCGTGACCTCCGAATAGGTCCAGAGCGGCCAGTTGCGGTCGTAGAGGTCGAGCGAGGGCACGACCTCCGTCAGGTCGATATTGGCCTGCCAATAGGCATCGATCGTGCCGACGTCGCGCCAATAGGGCACAGGCTCGCTTTCCGCGCGGACGCAGCTGCTGGAAAAGCGATGGGCGACCGCTTTGCCATGTTTCACGATATAGGGGATGATGTCGCCGCCGAAATCGCGCTTGCTCTTGGGATCGTCGGCGTCGCGCCGCACTTCTTCGATCAGGAAGCGGGTGCGGAAGACATAGATGCCCATCGACGCCAGCGCGATCCCCGGCTTGCCCGGTATCGACGGCGGGTTCCTGGGCTTTTCGATGAAGTCGGTGATGACGTCCTGCTCATCGACATGCATGACGCCAAAGCCGCTGGCGTCCTTCACCGGCACCTCCATGCAGCCGACGGTGACGTCCGCGCCACTGTCGACATGCTGCTGGAGCATCAGCTCATAGTCCATCTTGTAGACATGGTCGCCCGCCAGGATGACCATATATTCGGGCGCATAGCTTTCGATGATGTCGATATTCTGGAACACGGCGTCGGCCGTCCCTTCATACCATTGGCTTTCGGAAACGCGCTGGCTGGCGGGAAGGATGTCGAAGCTTTCGTTGCGTTCGGGCCGCAGGAAGTTCCAACCGCGCTGCAGATGCCGGATCAGCGAGTGCGCCTTATACTGGGTCGCGACGCCGATCCGCCTTATGCCGCTGTTGAGCGCATTGGATAGCGCGAAATCGATGATCCGCGCCTTACCGCCGAAATGCACCGCCGGCTTGGCGCGACGGTCGGTCAGTTCGCCCAGGCGGCTGCCGCGCCCTCCCGCCAGCACATAGGCCATGGCATCGCGCGCGATCGGCTGGTATCTCGGCTGCATTGGGCTGCTCTCCTTCCTGCCCGCGACCGCTTGGCTCGCGTCGTCGGTTGTCAATAATCCAGTTCCAGCATCAGGGTTGCCAGCGGCGGGATGGTGACATGCGCCCATCCCCCCTCATCGGCGATCACCGACCCCAGATTGCCCGCGCCGCTGCCGCCATAGTCGACCGCGTCGCTGTTCATGATCTCGCGCCAGCGCCCGGCCGACGGCAGGCGCAATCGGTAGCCGTGGCGCGCGACAGGGGTGAAATGGCTGATGATGACGATCGGCGCGGCGCCAGGGGCCCGGCGCACCCAGGCGAAGAGGCTGTCCGCCGCGCCATCCACCAGCACCCATTCGAACCCTTCCGCCTCGCAATCGCGCGCATGCAGCGCCGGGCGCGATCGGTAGAGCCGGTTGAGGTCGCCCACCAGATGCTGCACCCCCTGGTGCGGCGCATGGTCCAGCAGCTGCCAGTCCAGCGACCGCGCCTCGCTCCATTCGTCGCGCTGGGCGAATTCCTGCCCCATGAACAGCAGCTTCTTGCCCGGATAGCCCCACATCATCGCATAATAAGCGCGCAGGGTCGCGAATTTCTGCCAATCATCGCCCGCCATCTTGTGCAGCAGCGACGCCTTGCCATGGACCACCTCGTCATGGCTCAAGGCCAGCACGAAATTCTCGGTAAAGGCATAGAGCAGGCCGAAGGTGATGTCGTCATGATGGTGGCGGCGATGCACCGGATCGCGCGCCAGATAGCGCAGCGTGTCGTGCATGAAGCCCATATTCCATTTGAAGCCGAACCCCAGGCCCCCTTCATGAACGGGGTGCGAAACCTTGGGCCAGCTGGTCGATTCCTCGGCAATCGTCATGACGCCGCGATGCGTGCCGTAGACCGCCTTGTTCATCTGCTGCAGGAAATCGACCGCCTCGATATTCTCCCGCCCGCCCTTGGCATTGGGGATCCACTCTCCCTCCTTGCGCGAATAATCGAGGTAGAGCATCGAGGCGACCGCATCGACGCGCAGCCCGTCGACATGATAGCGCTCGGCCCAGAACAGCGCGTTGTTGATGAGGAACTGCGCGACCTCCCGCCGGCCGAAATTATAGATCGCCGTGTTCCAGTCGGGATGGAATCCCTTGCGCGGGTCGGCATGTTCGTAGAGCGCGGTCCCGTCGAATTTCGCCAGGCCATGCGCGTCGGTCGGGAAATGCGCCGGCACCCAGTCGAGGATGACGCCCACGCCCGCCCGATGCGCGCCGTCCACAAAGCGCGCGAACCCCTGCGGATCGCCGAAGCGGGCCGTCGGCGCATAAAGGCCGGTCGTCTGATAGCCCCAGCTCGGATCATAGGGATATTCGCTGACGGGCAGGAATTCGATATGGGTGAAACCCATGCCCACGACATAGGGGATCAGCCGGTTCGCCAGCTCGTCCCAGCTGAGAAATTGCCCATGTTCGTCCCGCTGCCAGGACCCGGCATGGACCTCGTATATCGATACGGGCTCGCGGCGCGGATCGGCCTTGGCCCAGAAATCGCGATGCCGATCGTCGCCCCATATATGGTCGGCGGGCGCGGCGACGATCGAGGCCGTCGACGGCCGCAGTTCCGACCGGAAGGCATAGGGGTCTGCCTTGAGCGGCAGCAGCGTCCCGTCGGGGCCCACAATCTCATATTTATAGGCCGTGCCCGGGCCGACTTCGGGCACGAATATCTCCCACACGCCCGCGTCCCGCCGCCGCCGCATCAGCCCCCGGCGCCCGTCCCAGCGATTGAAGTCGCCCACCACCGACACGCGCCTGGCATTGGGCGCCCACACCGCGAAGTGCGTCCCCTCCACCCCCTCATGGGTGATGAGGTGCGCGCCCAGCTTGTCGAACAGCCGGCCATGCGATCCTTCGGCGAAATAATAGTCGTCGAGCGGCCCCAGCACCGGCCCGAAGCCATAGGGATCGATGAACCAATAGTCGCTGCCGTCGGCAAAGCTCGCATGATAGCGCAGCGGCTGCCGCTTGCGGATGGACAGCTTGCCCCGGAACAGCCCGCGGGGGTCGATCTGCTGGAGCGTGCCCACGGCCTTGCCCTCCAGCCGATGCGCGGTCACGCTCACCGCCTCGGGCAGCAACAGGCAGGCGGCAAAGCCCTTGCCGTCCGGATGCACGCCCAAAGTGGCGAAAGGATCGTCCTCGCGCCCCTCAACCAGCCGCGCGATCTGTTCCGGGGTTAGCACCTGATGCCGTTCCGTGTTCCTGCGAAGGCACTCGAACGAGACAAGTGGCTCGTGAGAACCCAGTTCAAACCTCGCGACTGGATTCCTGCCTTCGCAGGAACACGAGGGGTTTTGGCTCGGCCGGACTCGCCGCTAATCACAGCACCTTCCAGATATCGGTCGCATATTCCCGAATCGTCCGGTCCGACGAGAACCATCCCATCCGCGCGACATTGTGGATCGCCATCTTCGCCCATTGCGCCTGGTCGCGCCAGATCGCGTCGACCCTGCGCTGCGCGGCGGAATAGCTGTCGAAATCGGCCGCGACCATGAACCAGTCATGGTCGTAAAGCCCCTGCACCAGGTCGCGATACCGCCCCGGATCGTCGGGCGAGAACACCCCGCTCGCGATCGCGTCCAGCGCCTGCCCCAGCTCGCGGCTCTGGCCGATCACCTCGCGCGGACTGTAGCCATGCGCCCGCCGCTCGTTCACCTGGCTCGCGGTGAGGCCGAAGATGATGATATTCTCCTCGCCGACATGATCGCGCATCTCGACATTGGCGCCGTCCAGAGTGCCGATGGTGAGCGCGCCATTGACCGCGAACTTCATGTTGCCGGTGCCCGATGCCTCCATCCCCGCCGTCGAGATCTGTTCGGAAAGGTCCGCTGCCGGGATCATCATCTCGGCCATGGAGACATTGTAATTGGGCACGAACTGCACCTTCAGCAGTCCCTGCACCGCCGGATCATGATTGACCGCCCGCGCCACGTCGCCCGCCAGCTTGATGATGAGTTTCGCATTATGATAGCTCGGCGCCGCCTTCCCGCCGAACAGCTTGACGCGCGGCACCCAATCCTTTTCCGGGTGCGACCGGATCTGGTCGTAGAGCGACACCGCCTCGATGATGTTGAGCAGTTGGCGCTTATATTCATGGATGCGCTTGATCTGGATGTCGAACAAAGCGGCGGGGTCGATCCGTGCATTGACCCGCCGCCGCAGCAGGTCGGACAGCGCCACCTTGTTCGCCCGCTTGACGGCCAGGAACTTCTCCTGGAACCCGCTGTCCTCGGCGAAGCGGTCGAGATCCCGCAGCGCCTCGGGATCGTCCATGAACTTCTCGCCGATCGCCTCACGGATCAGGCCGGTCAGCCCCGGGTTGCACTGCATCAGCCAGCGGCGAAAGGTGACGCCATTGGTCTTGTTGTTGATCCGCGCGGGATAAAGCCGGTGGAAATCGGCGAACACCGTCTCCTTCATCAGGTCCGTGTGCAGCGCCGACACGCCATTGACGCTATGCGACCCGGCAAAGGCCAGATTGCCCATCCGCACCCGTCGCTCGCCGCCCTCGTCGATCAGCGAGATCGCGCCGATAGCCCGGTCGTCGAAATGGCCCGACCGCCGCGCTTCGCCCAGCAGCCGGCTGTTCACAGCATAGACGATCTGCATGTGCCGGGGCAGCATCCGTTCGAACAGCGGCACCGGCCAGCTTTCCAGCGCCTCAGGCAGCAGCGTGTGGTTGGTATAGCTGAAGATCCGGCGGGTGAGGTCCCACGCCTCGTCGAAATCGACGCCATGGTCGTCGAGCAGGATGCGCATCATTTCCGCCACCGCCACGGCCGGGTGCGTGTCGTTGAGCTGGATCGCCGCCTTGTCCGGCAAGGTCCGGATGTCGCCGAAATATTGGATGTGCCGCCGGACGATGTCCTGCAACGACGCGGACGAGAAGAAATATTCCTGCCGCAGCCGCAATTCCTGCCCGGCCGGCGAACTGTCCGCCGGGTAGAGCACCCGCGTCAGCGCCTCCGCCCGGTTGCTCTCCGTCAGCGCGCCCAGATGGTCCCCGGCATTGAAGCGGTCGAGCAGGATCGGGTCGATCGGCTGCGCTTCCCACAGGCGCAGCGTGTTGACCCGCTTGCCGCGCCAACCGACGATCGGCGTGTCGTATGGCGTTGCGATCACCCGCTCGGCCGGCCGCCAGCGCATCTGATGCGGGCTCGCATCCGCATTGTCGGAAGGATCGACCCGGCCGCCAAAGCCGATCTCGTAGCTCGCCTCGCGCCGCTCGAACTCCCAGGGATTGCCGTGGGTCAGCCAGGTTTCGGGCAGTTCCACCTGCCAGCCGTCTGAAATCTCCTGCCGGAACATGCCGTTCACATAGCGGATGCCATAGCCATAGGCCGGCACGTCCACCGTCGCCATGCTCTCCATGAAGCAGGCGGCGAGCCGCCCCAGGCCGCCATTGCCGAGCGCCGCGTCGGGCTCCAGCGCGGCGATGACGTCGATGTCGACGCCCAGCGAGGTCAGCGCCGCCTGCACATCGTCCAGCATCTCCATGTTGGACGCCGCGTCCCGCATCAGCCGGCCGATCAGGAATTCGAGGGACAGATAATAGACCCGCCGCCCCTGCTCCTCATAGGTTTTCTGGGTCGACGCGATCCACGCGTCGATCACCCGGTCGCGGATCGACAGGATGACGGCGTGCAGCCAGTCATGAGGCTTGGCGGCTTCGGCATTTTTGCCGATCCGGTAGGTCAGCCGTTCGACGATCTCATGGGCAAGCACCTGCGGGTCGACCTGTCGCGGCGCGGGCTTGGGAAGCGTGGCGTTGCCCTGGAGGTTCATAGGCTGGGGGTCCCCTGCTTAAATCCGGGACGGATGATGACACAGGCTCCTGCCCCTTTCCAACAGCATTTTTGCAGCGCAGCAATGAACCTTGCCAATCTGGATCAGCCGCGCCTCTCGCGGATCGCCTCGCGAACCCCGTCGCGCAGCTGCCGGCGGATGGGATAGACGCTGGAGGGCAGATGCTGGGTCATCAACAGGCCGATCAACCGCTCGACCGGATCGACGAAGAAGAAGGTCGAAAAGACCCCGCCCCAGAAAAATTCTTGGGTGCCAAGATCGGTCGCAAGGCCCAGGCCAAAGCCCACGTCCGCATAATCCGCCTCGCTGAACATGGAGGTGGACAGGCTGGCAAGGTCGCCCCCGCCCGGCAACTGGTTGGCATGCATCGCCGCCAGCGTCTCCGACCGCACCAGCCGCGCGCCGTCCAGCTCTCCACCCCGCAGCAGCATCCGCGCAAAGCGATGATAATCCGCCATGCTGGAGATCAGCCCGCCGCCCCCCGACCGAAACCGCAAGCGCCGCCGCCAGCCGCTGCGCGCGCCCCGGTCGTAGAGCGACAGGCGCCGGTCGGGCCCCATCTGCCACGCGTCGGTCATCCGCTCGACCTTGTCCTCGGGCAGCTCGAAAAATGTGTCGACCATCCCCAGCGGCGCGAAGATGCGCTCGGCGAAGAAGGCGTCCAGAGCGAGCCCGCTCAGCCGCTCCACCACCACGCCCAGCACATCGGTCGACACCGAATAATTCCACCGCTCGCCCGGCGAGAATTCCAGCGGCAGTCCGGCGAGCGCCGCGATGAATTCGTCCGAACCGCGCTTCTGCTGGAACTCGTCGAGGCCAAGGTCGCGATAGCGCGCGTCGATCGCGGTCTGGCGCTGCAATCCATAGGTGAGGCCGGACGTGTGACGCAGCAGATCGATCATTCGCATCGGCCGATCGAGCGGCCGGCCCGCCACTCCGACGCGCAAGGCGGCGAATTCGGGCAGCAGGTCGGTGACCGGATCGTCGAGGCTCACCAGCCCCTGCTCCACCAGCATCATGAAGGCGATCGACGTCACCGGCTTGGTCATCGACGCGATGCGGAACAGCGCGTCCTCGCGCAGCGGCTCCCCCGTCGCGCGCGCGGCCCCGCTCACATGACGCAGCAGCGGCCGTTCATCGCGCGAGACAAGCAGCGAGAGATGCGGCAGCTTGCCGCTCGCGACATAGCTCTGGTCCAGCCCCCGGGCCAGCGCCTCCAGCCGCCCAGCGTCCATCCCCCTGTCGCCTGCTGCTTCGACATCAACCTCCCGCATCCGCGCCGCCATATCCCACCATCCATCATGCCCCGTCGGTATAAAGGCCATCACCGACTGCGTGCAAACGCTGCACACCCCCGTGATCCAAACACGCGATCCCACACATTGCCAACACCCCCACTCCCCCTCTATGGCAGCCGCCTGACCTGCACCGGACATGACATCCCATGGCCACCGGCCTTTCGGCTATCTTCCTGGCGAACCGCCCTGCCCTGCTGCGTTTCCTGCGCGCGCGGGGCGCGGGGGCGGATGGGGAGGACCTGTTGCAGGACATGTGGCTGAAACTCGCCGAAAAGGATATCGGCCCGGTCGCCGATCCGCTGCCCTATCTCTACCGCATGGCGAACAATCTGATGCTGGATCGCTACCGCTCCAGCGCCCGGCGCGCCCGGCGGGAACAGGATTGGGCGGAGGGCGCCGGCGGCGTCATGGCCGACCCGGCGGAAGACATCGCCATCGACGACCGCATGATCCTGGCGCAAGGGCTGGAGCAGGCGCAGGCGGTGCTGCGCGACCTTGGTCCCCGCGTCGAGCTGGTCTTCCGCCGCTTCCGCCTCGAAGGCGTCGGCCAGCGGCTGATCGCGGAGGAGCTGGGCGTCAGCCTCACCACCGTGGAGAAGGATCTGCAAAAGGCCTATCGCGCCATGATCGCCCTCAAGCAGAGGCTGGATACGGAATGAGCGCGGCGGCGGCGTCTGTCCCGGCAAGGGGCATGGAATGACAGGGGCAACAGCCATGATCGACGAGACGGCGCTCGCCTGGGTCATCGCCACGCGCGACCCGGAGTTCACGGATTGGGAAGGCTTCACCCTATGGCTGGAGGCAGACCCCGTGCATGCCTCCGCCTATGACGCGCTGATGGCCGCCGATGCCGAATTGCCGGCGATCATCCCCGCCGACGCCGCCGGCATCCCCACCCCCGCCAACGATCCTGGCGATCGGCGCCGCACGCCCCTGCGCTGGATCGGCGGCAGCGCCGTGGCGGCGGTCCTGGTGGGGGCGATCGCCATCGGCCTGTCGAACCGCGCGGACATCTACAGCGTCACCACCCGCCCGGGCGAAACCCGCAGCATCGCGCTCGATGACGGCACGCGCATCGACATGAACGGCGGCACCACGCTGCGCCTCGACCGCAAGAACAGCCGCTTCGCCGCGCTCGACAGCGGGGAGGCGGCCTTCACCGTGCGCCACGATGCGGAGGACCCGTTCCGCGTCACCGTGGGCGACGCCCTGTTCGAGGATGCCGGGACGGTCTTCAACATCGTCCATACCGCATCGGCCACCCGCATCGGCGTGTCGGAAGGCAAGGTCATCTACAATCCCAAGGGAGAGGCGATCGCCCTGCCCGCCGGTCGCGGCCTTAGCCAGGATGCGGCCGGGCTGCGCGTCATGACGGTCGCGCCCGACGCGGTCGCCAGCTGGCGTCAGGGGCGGCTCACCTACGCCAATGCCAGCGTCGACCAGATCAGCGGCGACATCGCCCGGTCGCTCGGGGTGCGCCTCGCCGCCACGCCCGGCGCGGGCGCGCTGCATTTCACCGGCACCATCAGGCTGGACCGCGACCCGGTCCGCTTTTTCGCCGCCGCCGCTCCGCTGATGGGCCTTTCCGCGACCCGACAGGGCGACGGCTGGCTGCTGAAGGAGGGGGATGGCCCGCCACGCTGACGTCCTTTTCGTCGCCGCCCTCGCCCTGACGGCCGCATCGCCCGCGCGCGCGGCGGACAGACAATCGATCAGCATCGCCGCAGGACGACTCGGCGAGGCCGTGGTCGCGCTCGGCCGCCAGACCGGCGCCAGCATCGGCATGTCCGACCAATCGCTCGCCGGCCTCCCCAGCCCGGCGATCAGCGGGCGCCTGTCGACCGAGGCCGCGCTCAAGCGCCTGCTCAAGGGCAGCAGCGCCAGCCTCCAGCGGATCAACGCCCTCACCTGGCGCATCGTGCGCCGTCCTTCGCCGCCCCGCACGCCGCCAGTCCGCGGCGCCACGACGCTCCCCCCGCCCCCCGGCGAACCACCGGCGGAGATCATCGTCACCGGCTCCAAGCGCGACATGCCGCTGCTCCGCTATCCGGGCATGGTGGAGGTGGTCGACCATGGCGGCTTCACCAGCGCGGAAGCGGCCGCCGGCACCGCCAGCCTGGTCGCGCGCGTCGCAAGCCTCAGTTCGACCCATGCCGGCACCGGCCGCAACAAGCTGTTCCTGCGCGCCATCGCCGATTCCGGCATTGCCGGCCCCACCCAGGCGACCACCGGCCAATATCTCGGCGACATGCGGCTCAACTATGCCGCGCCCGACCCCGACCTGCGGCTCTACGACATGCAGGGGGTGGAGGTGCTGGAAGGGCCGCAGGGGACCCTCTACGGCGCGGGATCGCTGGGCGGCATCATCCGCATGATCCCCAATCCGCCCAACCTCGCGACCTTCGGCGGACAGGTTTCGGCGGGGGCGAGCGCGACCTGGCATGGCGATCCGGGCGGCGATCTGGCGGCGACGCTCAACCTGCCGATCGTTTCGGAAAAGCTCGCGCTGCGCGTCGTCGGCTATGGCGTGCAGGACGGCGGCTATATCGACGATGTCGAGCGGCACCTCAAAGACGTCAACCGCACCCGCACCTATGGCGGCCGAGCGATGCTCCGCTTCGCGCCGACCGAGGACTGGACCATCGACCTTACCGGCCTTTATCAACAGATAAGGGGCGATGACGCGCAATATGCCAGCAAGCAGGCGGGCCGCCTTGCGCGCAAGTCCAGCGTGGCCCAGCCCTATGACGCCGACTATGCGCTCGCCAATCTTCGGGTCGAGCGGCAATGGGGCGACCTGCGCTTCGTGTCCTCGACCGGCTATGTCCGCAACATCCTCACCGAAAGCTATGACGCGACCCAGCCGGACACGCCCTCCAGCCTGTTCCGCCAGCGCAACCACGTCTCGATCTTCTCGACCGAAAACCGGTTGGTGCGCGATCTGGATGATGGGCTCGGCTGGCTATTGGGCATATCCTATCTGGAAAGCAGTTCCGACATCAGCCGCTCGCTCACCTCCTTCGGACCGGCGCCGGTCACGTCGCAGGTGATCCCCGGCGTGCCCCTCTACGGCCAAGGCCTGCCCGCCACCACCACCGGCGTGCGCAACCGCGTCCGCGAAGCAACGCTCTTTGGCGAGGCGTCCTTCGAACCCACGCCGGGCCTGGTCGCGACGCTCGGCGGGCGGCTCACCAACAGCCGCCTTTCCGGCAAGGCGATCGATCCCATCCCCTATCTCTCGCCCACCCTCGTCGCCCGCGCGGAAGATCAGGCGAACCGCAACGAAACCATCTTCCTGCCTTCCTTTTCCGTGCTGACCGATGCGGTGCGCGGCCTCAGTCTCTACGCCCGCTATCAGCAGGGCTTCCGGCCCGGCGGCCTCGCCATCGACGACCAGCATGTCGGCCGCTTCAGCAACGACCGCGTGTCGACCCTGGAATTCGGCTTCCGCAAGGGGCTGCCGGGCCGCGACGGGATCGCGCTCACCGCCAATCTTGCCTATACCGCCTGGCGCGACATCCAGGCCGACGTCATCGACCGGATCGGCCTGCCCGCCACCGCCAATATCGGCGACGGTCGCATCTACACCTTCGAAGCGCGCGCGGTCGTGCGCCCGATGGCCCCATTGACCATCGACGGCAGCGTCATCTTCAACGACAGCCGCCTCTATCGCCCTACCCCCTATGTGCGGATGCTGAGCTTCGCGGGCCAGTCGCTGACGCTGCCCAATGTCGCCAATCTGGGCGGGCGCCTGGCGTTCGATTATCGCACCGACATCAGCGACAGCCTCACGCTCCATCTCGGCGGATCGGCGCGCTATGTCGGCAAGTCGCGCCTGGGTGTCGGCCCGATCCTGGGGCGCACGCAGGGCGATTATGTCGACACCGCGCTGACCGCCAGCCTCGCCCATGGGCTGCTGCAGTTCTCGCTCTCCCTCACCAACCTGCTCGACGATGCGGGCAACCGCTTCTCCCTCGGCACGCCCTTCAACCTGCGCGGCGACTATACCACGCCGCTGCGTCCCCGCACGCTGCGGATCGGCGTCGATTTCGCCTTCTGATCGATTTCCGCCCCATGGCGCGGAACAGCGGCAAAGCCACGTCGCCCTGTCATTCCAGGCGACGGCAAAGGTCATTCCGTGACGTCATGACAATGAACTGACGGGCCGAACACCCACGACCCTCCCGGTCCGTCAGTTGCGCCAACGGCCCTCGTCCCCCGAGGTCCTGGCATTTGGGAAGGGGCGTCGCCTGGATCAGACCAGACGGCGCCCCTTTTTTTTGCCCAAGCGGTCAGGGCTGGACCGCAAAGTCGAAGACGCGCGCGCCGCCGGTGCCGCCGCCCCACATGCCCGGCCCGGTGCCGGCGCTGACCGAATAGAGGAAGCCATATTCGCCGACCGGCAGTTCGGCCTTGGGCGTCACCTTGAACACGCCGGGCGTGACCTGCTCATAATCGAAGCCGATCCGGTCCTTGTCCATGACGCCCGCCTTCACCCCGGCCAGGTTCATGCTGCCGGTCCGCGTCTCGCGCCTGTCCTTCTTGACGTCGAAGCGGATGAGGCTGAACTCGTTGGGCGATGTGATCGCATTGGCGGGCCCGGCCATCCACAAGGACCCTGTCCCGGATTGGGACAGTCCGCGACTGGCCTCGTCGAAATAGAAATAGAAGGTCGGCCGCGCGGTCGGCGTCCGCACGCGCGCGCTGGTATTGGGAATGACCGCCTTGATGCTGAGCGAGGCGATCCCGCCGGTCAGCGCATAGCCCAATATGCCGCCGCTCTTGCTCTGGTTGGAAATGGTCGGGTCGATCCGCGCCATCTTCGCCTGCGGCAGCTTGTCCATCAGCATGTAGATGCCCGACGGATGCGGCACCAGCGGATCGGGCGAGTCCGCCGAGAA
>DATEJA010000206.1:0-4222 GCA_035278405.1 Sphingobium sp.
CACATTCGAGATTCCGCTGCCGCCCGGCCCCAATTGGGTGACGGCGCGCGGGCTGCGGCTGACGCAGGAGAAAGTGGCGGCGCTGGAAGCGGTCGACACCGCCGCGATGGCGGAGGATGAGGGCAAGAAGCTGAAGCGCGAACTGCGCTACTGGCGCACCCGGCTGGCAACGGCGGAATTGCGCGATGTGCCCGATGGCGAGGCGGTGAGCTTTGGCACGCGCGTGACCTATCGGCTGGGCGGCAAGGACAAGCGGATCGCCATCGTCGGCGATGACGAGGCCGACCCCAACGCCGGGTGCGTCAGCTTTTCTTCCCCGCTCGCGCGCGCGATGATGGATGCGGAGGTGGGGGAGATGGTGGATTTCGGGGGCAAGCCGGGCGCGATCGAGATTGTCGCGATCGAACCGATTGCGGGGAAAGCCTGACTGCTTTTCATGCTTCTGCGGAAGTGGGAGCCCAGGAGTGGGATGGGTGAGCTTGAACCCTGCGCTCCTGCTTTCGCAGGAGCACGGCGGGGGCTGGGGGTTTCGTGAGGCTGGGCCCGTGCCCGTCGCCTGTCGTTCCCCGGTCATCGGGCACAGCGCAGATCAGCTTTCGGATCCCCGCCCGCGCAGAAAGCCTTAGCTGTTGCGGCTGGCTTCGAACAGGAACCAGGCGCGTTCCTCGGCCTGGTCGGTCCAGTCGTCGACAATGCCTTCGGTGGCGTTGTCGCCGGCCTCGGTGGCGGCGGCCTTGGCGGCGCGCAGCGATTCGACCAAGCGCAGATTATCCTCGCGCAGTTCGTTCAGCATGTCCGCCGGACTTACATAATCGGCGTCATTGTCCTTGAGGGACTGGCGGCGGGCGATGTCGCCGATCGAGCGCAGCGTGGTGTTGCCGGTCTTGCGCACGCGCTCGGCAATGGCGTCGGTCACGGCCAGGATCTGCGCCGCCTGCTCGTCGAACATCAGGTGATAGTCGCGAAAATGCGGGCCCGACACGTGCCAGTGGAAATTCTTGGTCTTGAAATAGAGGGCGTAGCTGTCCGCCAGCACGCCATTCAGCGCCTCGGCGACCGATTTGGTCGCGTTGCTGCGCAAGTCCGTCGGGGTCTGGAGATCGGGGGCTGTCATGCTTTGCTCCTGCGTGGGACAGTTTCGGGCCTATAATGATCCGGCGCCGATAAGGTGCCATGACTGCCGGTGAATTGCCCGCGCAAATCCTCGTTCAGTCTGATGCAGCGGATCGATCAGGCGAGGCCGAGCGCAGCCACGCCCAGCACAAGCGCGATGAGCAGCATCAGCACGCCGCCGCCCACGCGGATCGCGCGGAGCGGGACGGCGCGCAACAGCGCCTGGCGCAGCAGGACGGCCGGGACCAGCGCCGCGACCATGCCGATCGCGCCGCCGACCGCCGCGAGGATCGGGTCGGCGGTGCGGGTGGCCAGCCCCATGATCAGGAATTGCGATCCGTCGCCAAAGCCGAGGATGAAGAGGCCGAGCGCGGCGGTGAGGAACGGCCCGATCCGCCAGCCGGTCAGCGGATCGGGCGCCTGGACCCGCCAGACCATGGCGACGCCGGAGAAGAGCAGGGCGATCGCCAGGAACAGAAGGCGCGCGTCGGACCCGAGCATGGGAAGGAAGAAGGCCGCCGCCACCGCGCCGATCGCGGCATTGGCGATCGCCGCGAGCGTCGCGCCGGCGATGAGGGCGCCGTTGCGGTCGAATCGGGTGGCGAGGGCGATCAGCAGCAACTGGCCCTTGTCCCCCATTTCGCCCAGGAAGCAGCCGAGCAGCGCCGTCAGCAGGGCATCCATGGGCGGCGGGCAGGCGTCAGAAGGACAGCGGCGTTCCGGCCATGACCGCCGGTTTCATCGCGGCGGGCATGGGGATGATCTGCGCCTCGGGCAGTTCCGCGGCGATCGCGTCGCGCATCAGGTCGAGATAGGAGAGCACGACCGGGCCCATGCCCTGCAGCGAGAGCGCCGATTGCAGCGTGCCGGCCAGCCCTTCGACACTGTCGATATGATAGGCGCGCGCGACATGGCGGATCTGGTCGACCTCGTCCCGCAATCGGGCGAGGGTGAGGTGGCTCCGCTCGCCGGCCAGGCCGTCCACGCGGCGCAGCAGATCTGCAAGGATGGCCAGCATCGGATCATGTCGCATGGGATATTTCCCCCCGTCCTGTCGCTTGAGTCGAAAGATGGACCCAGGCGGGTTAAGGCCGCGTAAACTCTAGCATGGAGCCGCAGCTGTCGCCACGCGCGTCTTGACATTGGCCCGAATCTCCCTCATGGGCGGCTGCTGAAACGGGGCGGCCCGCATTGGGGGGCCGCTTTTCTTTTTCACGAAATTCACGACCAGGAACCAGGGCCATGGCCAAGCCAGCAACCGTCAAGATCCGCCTCGTCAGCTCGGCTGACACCGGCTTCTTCTATGTCACCAAGAAGAATCCGCGCACCAAGACCGAGAAGCTGAGCTTCCGCAAGTACGACCCGGTCGTGCGCAAGCATGTCGAGTTCAAGGAAGCCAAGATCAAGTGATGGCCGGGCGGCCTAGCCGCCCGTCGTCATTCCGGACCTGATCCGGGATCCAGGGTTCGGAGCGCAACGCCCGAACGACAAGGCCCGTCCCCTCGTGGGAACGGGCCTTTCCTTGTTGACGTCGTATTTGGCCCGTTCGTTTCGCACGAAGTCGAGAAAGCTGCGCGTGGCTTCTCGACTTCGCGCGAAGCAAACGGGGGAGAGACGCCAAGCCCCTCCCCTCGCCCGATCAGTTGCCGACGGGCTGGCCGTCGGTGCGGGTGATGACGATGGTCGAGGAGCGCGGCTGCTGCCCCGCCACCGGCCAGTTGCCCGTGGGATGCTGGATATTGACGAAGAAGTTCTTGAGGTCCGGCGTATAGGCGATGCCGGTGATCTCGCAGCCCGCCGGCCCCACCAGGAAGCGCTTGGACTGCTTGCTCGCCTGGTCGACATGGAACATCGCATTGTTGCCGAAGACCTGGTCGATGGTCTTGCCCGTCACGCCCGAGCTGCCCGGAACGCTATGGTCGGTCTGCACCCAGAGGCGGCCCTGCGGATCGATGCGGATGCCGTCGGGGCTGGAGAAAGTGTCGCCATTGATGTTGCCGGTGAGGTTCGCGCCCCCCGACGACAGGCTGGGATCGCCCGCCAGCAGGAAGATTTCCCAGGTGAAGCTGGCCGCCAGCGGCGAATTGTCCTTCTCCTTGAACTTGATGATATGACCGTGGAGGTTGCGCACGCGCGGATTGGCGGCGTCGGTGACCTGACGGCCGCTATTGTTGGTGAGCGTGCAGTAGATCGCGCTGTTGTCCGGCGCGACGGTCAGCCATTCGGGACGGTCCATGACGGTGCCGCCGGCCACCCGGGCGGCCGCCTTCGTGTTCAGCAGCACATCGGCCTGGCTGTTGAAATTGACGATGGTGGGCGCCGGCGGCGTCGTGCTCTGGCTGACATTGCCGGGATCGGATGCGCCCGGCAGCAGGCCGTTCTGGCCCTGCACCAGCGCGCGCCATTCACCCGTGCCGTCGGCGTTGAAGCGCGCGACATAGAGCGTGCCATAGTCGAGCAGGTCGGTGTTGGCGGCGCGGTTCGACGCGCTATAGGCGCGGTCGGGCACGAATTTGTAGATGCAGCCCGGCGTGCTGTCGTCACCCATGTAGAAGGCGACGCGGCGGTCGCTGTTGGTCATATGGGCGACATTTTCATGGTCGAAGCGGCCCATGGCGGTGCGCTTGGTCGGCGCGGCCAGTTCCTGATAGGGATCGATCTCCACCACCCAGCCGTAATTTTGCGCCGGCTGCGTCGGATCGAGATAATTGTCCGTGGTTTCCTCGCAGGTCAGATAGGTGCCCCAGGGGGTGCGGCCCGACGAGCAATTGTTCAGCATGCCCTTGATCGAGCCGGACAGCTGGCCGGCGGCCGGACCGCCCGCGCGATAGCTGCTGTTGCCGGTATAGCGCTTGTTGTAGCGCGATCCCGCCTTGACCGCCCATTTGCCGTTGCTGCCCTTGGCCACTTCGACCACCGAGATGCCGACGGCCGAGAGGGCCAGCGCCTTCTGGTCCGCCGTCGCGGTCGCGGCATTGTAGCTGCCGGAAAAGAGGATGTTATAGTCCGCCAGTTCATGGTTGATGGCGAGCAGGCCGCCGGCATTGGCGTCGGTGCCCGACAGGTCGAAATATTCCATGCCGTCATGATTGCCGCCCGCCCATTTTTC
>DATEJA010000207.1:0-3384 GCA_035278405.1 Sphingobium sp.
TGGTTGATCTGCTGCGTGCCATGATAAAGGCCGGTCGTGTCGCCCAGGCCCACCGTGTTGGCGGTCGCGAACAGGCGGAAATGCGGGTTCGGCCGGATCACCCGGTTCTGGTCGAGCAGCGTCATCTTGCCGTCGGTTTCCAGCACGCGCTGGATCACGAACATGACATCGGGGCGGCCGGCGTCATATTCGTCGAACACCAGCGCGACCGGCCGCTGCAGCGACCAGGGGAGCAGGCCTTCGCGAAATTCCGTCACCTGCTGCCCGTCGCGCAGCACGATGGCGTCGCGGCCGACCAGGTCGATGCGGCTGATATGCGCGTCCAGGTTGATGCGGATGCAGGGCCAGCGCAGCCGCGCGGCGACCTGCTCGATATGGCTCGACTTGCCGGTGCCGTGATAGCCCTGCACCATGACGCGCCGGTTGAAGGCAAAGCCCGCCAGGATCGCCAGCGTCGTGTCCGGATCGAACACATAGGCGGGGTCCAGGTCCGGCACGCGCTCGTCCGCTTCGGAAAAGGCCGGGATCTTGAGGTCGACGTCCACCCCGAACATCTCGCGCGCATCCACCTCGCGGTCGGGCGCGGCCAGCAGCGTTTCGGAACGGGTGTCGGGCTGGACGTTGGGAATGTCGGTCATGGCCTTGTCTTTCTCGTCATGTCGTTCAGCCCCTAGCCATCGGGGCGCGGCGTGTCGATACAGTGGAGCCTTCAACCGGCTCGATCAAGCGGCCCCTTGGATCGGATTGGCCTGCTCCCCCATCATATCCCTATCGTCATTCCTGCCCCTATTGTCGCCCCCGCGAAGGGGGGACCCATCTTCCAACGGCGGCGCCCAGACGCAAGGTCGGTGAGACGGTCTCCCTCCACGGGAAAGACAACTCACGCGAAAGCCGCCGCCTTGCGCAACAATCCATAAGCCTCGATCACGCCCTGCAGCGCCTGTTCATGGCTGCGATCGCCGCCATTATGGTCGGGATGAAAGCGCCGCAGCAATTCGGTATAACGCTGCCTCAGCGCCTTGCGATCCGCGTCGATCGGCAGGCCCATCACGCCCAGCGCCTTGCGATCCTCGTTCGACAGGAATTTGCCGTCCTGCCGCGTCTGCGCGTCCGCGCGCGCCTTGGCGACCCGCTCCTTGAACTTCGCGCCGATCGCGTCGAGCGGGTCCTGGAAATCCGACCATTTGGGCGGCGGGCTCGCGGCACTGGAGGAAAAAGCGCGCGTCTCCCGCTCCCACCCCGCATAGGGGCGCTGGGCGGCGGCGATTTCCTCCGGGCTCATGCCGGTGAAGAAATTATAGCCCTGATTGAATTCGCGGACATGGTCCAGGCACAGCCAGCGCCATTGCGGCCCCTCATGGACCGAGCGCTTGCCCTCCAGCGGCGGCGCGCGGAACTCCCCCGGCTCGTCGCAGCCGTCCACCGCGCAGGGGCGGTCGCTTTCCACGCGGCCATGGAAACGATTGAAACGCCGGGTCGAGAAGGGATCGCTGGCCAAGATTGTCCTGATGCAAGAAGGGGCAAAGCGCCTATATAGGGGCGATGAGCACCCAACTGAAAGGCCCCGTGGCCACAGAGATCGAGCAGCGGCTGCAGGCCGCCCTGTCGCCGGAGCATCTCGCCGTCATCGATGACAGCGACAAGCATCGCGGCCATGCCGGCCATGACGGCAGCGGTGAAAGCCATTTCACGGTGGAGATCGTGTCGGCCCAATTTGCCGGCCAGAACCGCGTCGCCCGCCAGCGCCTGGTCAACGCCGCGCTCGCCGACCTGCTGCGCGACAAGGTCCACGCCCTCGCCATCAAGGCGCGCGCGCCCGGCGAGGCGTAAGAACCCGCAAGCCCCCGGGTGCGTTGTCGCTCTTTCGGCCTGAAGGAGCGACGCGCATGGCCTATGATTTCTGGTATTGGCCCACCATCCCTGGCCGGGGCGAATTCGTCCGGCTGACGCTGGAGGCGTGCGGCATCCCCTATCGCGATCGCGCCCGGGCGGACGGGGAAAAGGCGCTGGTCGCCGATATCGCCCGCCATGACGCCGCGCCCGCCTTCGCCCCGCCCTATCTTGCCACCGACGGCGGCACCATCGCGCAGACCGCCAACATCCTCTTCTACCTTGCCGAGCGGCACGAATGTGGCCCCACCGGCATGAAGGCGCGCTACTGGCTGTCCCAGGCGCAGCTCACCATCATGGACATGGTGGCGGAGGCGCATGACGTGCATCATCCCGTCGCCGCCAGCCTCTATTATGAGGAGCAGAAGGGGGAAGCCGCCCGCGCCGCCGCCACCTTCCGCGAACAGCGCATCCCCAAATATCTCGCCTGGTTCGATCGCGCGCTGGGGGCGGAGACAGGCGACTGGCTGGCCGGCAGCCGCTGGAGCTATGCCGACCTGTCGCTCTTCCACCTGATCGCGGGCTTGCGCTACGCCTTCCCGCTGCGCATGGCGACGCTTGTCGGCCGGCATCCCCGGCTGGACGCCTTGCAGGAGCGGGTTGCGATGCTGCCCGAATTGCAGGACTATCTGGCGAGCAGCCGCCGGCTGCCCTTCAGCAACCAGGACATTTTCCGCCATTATCCCGAACTGGACGCGCCATGACCCTTGACGACATCGTCATCCAGACGATCACGCCCACCACCCACGACCTAGGCGATTTCCGCGTCCATCGCGCGCTGCCCGCGCCGGGGCGCACGATGGTCGGCCCCTTCATCTTCTTCGACCAGGCGGGCCCGGCGAAGATCGCGGCGGGGCAGGGGATCGACGTGCGCCCGCATCCGCACATCAACCTCGCGACCGTCACTTATATGTTCGAAGGCGCCTTCCTGCACCGGGACTCGCTCGGCACCGAGCAGTTGATCGAGCCGGGCGCGGTCAATCTGATGACGGCGGGCAGCGGCATCGTCCATTCCGAACGCTCGCCCGCCAGCGACCGCGCGAAGGAATCGAAACTCTCCGCCATCCAGACCTGGCTCGCCCTGCCCGACGCGCGGGAGGAAATGGCGCCCGCCTTCGAACATGTGAGCGAAGGCGGCCTTCCCATCATCGATTGCGGCCGGGCGAGCGCGCGCGTCATCATGGGCACCCTCTGGGGCGCGACCGCCCCGGTCACCACCTATGCCGACACCATTTATGCCGACATCCAGCTGTCGCCCGGCGGCAGCGTGCCGATCGACACCGACGCCGAGGAGCGCGCCCTCTATGTCGCGGGCGGCGACGCGGCGCTCGATGGCGTCGCGCTGTTGCCGCAGACGCTCTACGTGCTGCGCCCCGGCAGCCGCGCCACGCTGATGAGCGTCGATGGCGGCCGGGTCATCTATTGCGGCGGGGAGGCGTTCAAGACCCCGCGCCATGTCTGGTGGAACTTCGTCTCGTCGAGCACCGACCGCCT
>DATEJA010000208.1:0-2744 GCA_035278405.1 Sphingobium sp.
CCCCAGCCGCCCGGCCGCCGCCACTGCCGCGCGCCGGTCGCTCGCGATCGCCGCGTGGAACGCCTTGCTGTCGGCATCGAACCGCGCCGCCGCGCCCGGCGCGATCACCTTCGCGGCGGCCGACAGCATGATCATATTCTCATCGTTGAAAGGCGGCATCCCCGCCGGGATCGGCCGGCCAGGATTGGCCTCCCAGCTCTTGCTTCGCTCGGCCTGGTCGTAGATGCGCCGATGGCAGCTCTGGCAATCGAAAAAAGTAAATTCGGGGAAGGCGCCCTCGCTGCCCTTGGGCGAAGCATAAAGGGTCAGCGCCCGCTCGACCGCCATCGCCTGGCCCACGGCCCAGAATTTCAGGCTGTCCGTCCGCCCCTTGCGCCGCGCATAATCGGCATCCTCGTCATGATGCGCCTGCATCGACGAAAAGAGATCCAGTTCGAAGCTGATGCGCGGATGCCCCGCCGCCATGATGCGATGGTCGACGAACTGGCCCGGCCGGTCGCTGCCGAAATGGCAGTCAAGGCAGACCGACGCGCGCGCCTGCGGCCGCTCCAGCGGGATCATCCCCGCCGCAACATTGCTCGCATGGCTGGCCCCCACCGCATAATGGCTCGCGATCCAGCCGCCCGCCGGCCCATGGCAGGCTTCGCACCCGACGCCATCCTGCGTCAGGAAGCGCGCGCCCGTCGCCGCCGCCGGCGTCGCATGGCACCCCAGGCACGCCGGCGCCGCCGTCGCCTCGCCCAGTCCCAGCGTCGCCGCGATCTGCCGCGCGCGCGTGCCGGCCAGCACCGCATAGGCCCGGCTGTGCGCGCCGCCCGGGCTCGACGGCTCCTGCCAGCGCGCCAGCTCGTCCTGCCGCACGACCTTGCCGTCGCCCTCCATCCGCCCGTGGCAGGTCGATCCGGCGCAGGACGCCACGCCCTGGAAAGCGCGCGCCGGGCCCGGCGCGGCGTCGGCGCCGCTGCCGGGCAGGCCGAACAGCAGCAGGGCAAGCAGCATCGCCACGCCCAGCATCATGCCGGCCGCGATCCTGCCCCATCTGCCGCTACGGCTCACCCCCATCTACACGCCCCCCGTGCCGGCCCGTCGCGGCCCGCCATGCCCCTTGCGCGCGACCGCTCTAGCCTTGTCGCCCCCGCGCTTTCAATCCTGTTCTTGGCCACTTTTTTTGCGCTTATGGCGCCGCGCAGGCCGGTTCGCCTTCGCCGCCGCAATGCGCGTCCCACAGATCCTCGTTGCCCGCGCCCGTCACCGGCTCGTCGATCAGCGGCGGATAGCCCTGCGCCACCAGATCGCGCAGCTGCACCAGCGCCAGCCCGAAGTTCCGCGTGATCGACACCGTGGGGTCCAGCCGCCCTTCGAAACTGTCGCGGCTCTCCTCCCCCGAACTGGCGCAGGCGCCCGCGCTGGCGATCAGGCAGCCGTTGATCTTCGACCCTGCCGCATAGCTGCCGGCGATCGCCACCAGCGGGATGGTCGACAGGCCCGTCGCATAGGCGCCCGTCGCCAGCAGCAGCCGCCCGTTGATCGCGATTTCCGGCTGGCCCGTGCCGCCCGTGATCGACAGGCTGCCCGCCGTAAAGCCGCGCCGCGCGGGGAAGCTCGCCGACACGCCGCTATTCTGGACATAGATGCCGCGCGACGCGTCGATCCGGATCGCCCTCGCGCGCAGCAGTCCAGCGTCGCTGACCAGCCCGTCATTCAGCGCCAGCCGCTGCTCGCGCGCGCCAAGGCTGCTCGCCGCATCGACATCCGCGATCGCCGCCAGGCTCGCCGCATAAACCGCCGGGCTGCTCAGCGTCAGCACGCCCGCCAGCCCGCCATTGCCGTCGCTCAGGTCGATAAAGCCCGTGTTCGCGATCACCTCGATCCGCTGCCCGGCCGCCAGGCTCAGCCCGCCCAGCCCGCTCGGTCCGGTCATCCGCAGCGCCCCTTCGACGCGCAGCCGCCCGGGCGACACGATGCTCAAGACCCCCGCCGCCGGCAGCACCGCCGTGCCGATCGTCAGGTCGCGCACCATTATGTCGCCCGCGCCCGAAATCAGCATGCTCCCCGCGGCCACCCGCGCCAGCTCCGCCGCCGACAGGCTGTAGCCGCCCGCCGCGTCCGCGCCGCCGACCACCGCGGCTTGAGCGCCCGTCGCGGCAAAGCGCAACTGCCCCGCCGTCACGATCTGCGCCGCGCCGCCGATCACGATATCGCCCGAAGCCAGGCTGACCGACCCGCCGCTGATCCGTCCGGCGACGCTCATCACCCCGCCCGCGTTCAGCGTCACCGTCCCGCCGCCGGTCACATCGGCGATCGTCATGGCGCCGCTCGCCGCCAGCGAAACCGCGCGCCCCAGCGCCGTGATCGCCCCCCGCGCCGCGATGTCATTGACAACCAGATCGCCCGCGCCCGCATCCAGCAGCGCATTGCCGCCCGACGCCAGCGCCTGCGCCCCGATCCCCACGCCGCCCAAGGTCAGCGCACCCCCGGCAAGCGCGGACCCGACGGTCAAACTCCCACCCGTCGACCGCAGCAGCACATTCCCAGCCGCCTGCGCATTGCTGATCGTCAGCCCCGCCACCGACCGCAACGCCAGATCACCCGTCCGCGCCACGATCGCGCCGACGCCGATGCTCCCGGCATTGATATCAACCGACCCCGCGCCCACGCTCCCGGTCAGCGCCACCGCGCCCGGCGTCACGACGCTCAACAGCCCGGCAAGATCCGCGCTGCCCATCGTCACCGCGCCCGAAGCG
>DATEJA010000209.1:0-6083 GCA_035278405.1 Sphingobium sp.
ACCAGGGCCGGACAGTTTTCCGGATGTCGTATCAGGTCGGGATGGTACATAAGAACCCTTCAACCCCTTCGCCACCGTCCTGATTACCCAGTAACGTGACGGCAGCATGACAGCATTAACCACCCCGACCCGTCAAGGGCCTGTATGATCCAATCCGTCGCACCACAGCATATGGTAACTCGCTTCGCGCCGAGCCCAACGGGTAGATTGCATGTCGGTCACGGCTGGTCGGCGCTGCTGGCGATGGACATGGCGCGGGCGGCGGGCGGCGCCTTTCGCCTGCGGATCGAGGATATCGACGGCACGCGCAGCCGGCCCGACCATGTGCAGGGGATCATCGAGGATCTGCGCTGGCTGGGGGTGGCGTGGGACGGGGAGATCGTCCTCCAGTCCGACCGGCTGGCCGACTATGAGGCCGCGCTCGACCGGCTGCGGGAGATGGCCCTGCTCTATCCCTGTTTCTGCACGCGGGCCGACATCGCGGCCAGCGCCAGCGCGCCGCATGGGCCGGAGGGGCCGGTTTACCCGGGGACCTGCCGGGAGCTGTCGGTCGAGGAGCGGCGGCGGCGGATCGCGGCGGGTGAGCCCCATGCCTGGCGGCTGGACATGGCGCGGGCGGTCGAGCGGACGGGCCCGCTGACCTGGGGGAACCTGCCCTTCGCCCTTCGCGCTGGCCCCGCCCAGGCCGGTGGATGCCGGCATGGCACTTCGACAAGCTCAGGGCTAACGGAGGTGGTGGACGCCGATCCCCTCGCGGCCGGCGACGTGGTGCTGGCGCGCAAGGATGCGCCGGCAAGCTATCACCTCTCCTGCACGCTGGATGATGCGGCGACGGGCGTCAGCCATGTGCTGCGCGGCGCGGACCTTTTCGCCGCGACCCATGTCCACCGGCTGATCCAGGCGCTGCTCGGCCTCCCCTCGCCCGTCTATTGCCACCATCCGCTGCTGGTCGGGGCGGACGGGCGGCGGCTCGCCAAGCGCGACGGGTCGATCGCGCTGGCCGATCTGCGCGCCCAAGGGACGGACCCGCGCGCGCTGGCGGAGGATCTGCGCCAGGCGCGCTTTCCGGTTGGCATTTCGCTGGCAAAAGCCTAGATTTGTCCCATGAATATCGTCCTTATCATCGCCCTGATCCTGGCCATGGGCGCCACCCTGTTCGCGCTGATCCGGGGCATCATCGCCTTTCTCCAGGCCACGAAGGAACAGCTGAACGCGCCGGAGGGCACGCCGAGCCAGTCGAGCCTCAAGCAGAACCGGATGATGATGAACCGCATCCTGTTCCAGGCGGCGGCGGTCATCATCGTCGCCCTCCTGCTGTTGATGAAGGGCAATAGCTGATCCGCGCATGGTGAAGCTCAACAAGATCTACACCCGCACCGGCGACGCGGGCACGACCGGCCTTGTCGACGGGTCGCGCCTGCCCAAACATGCGCCACGCATGCAGGCGGTCGGCGATGTCGACGAAGCGAACAGCGCGATCGGCCTTGCCATCGTGGCGATGGCCGACGCGCCCGAAGCCGCCTGGCTGACGACGATCCAGAACGACCTGTTCGACCTGGGCGCCGACCTTGCCACCCCGCTGCCGGAAGGCGGAGAGGATGCGCCCTGGGCGCTGCGTATCGTCGCCAGCCAGGTGCAGCGGCTGGAAGAGCAGATCGACGCGATGAACGCCGATTTGCAGGCACTCGACAGTTTCATCCTGCCCGGCGGATCGCCCGCCGCCGCCGCCGTGCATCTGGCCCGCGCCGTCACCCGCCGCGCCGAGCGCAGCGCGACGGCCGCCGCGCAGGATGTCGGGCTGAACCCGCAGGCGCTCGCCTATTTGAACCGCTTGTCCGACCTGCTCTTCGTCCTCGCCCGGCGCCTCAACGGCAATGGCGCGGGGGATGTGAAATGGGTCCCCGGCGCATCGCGCTGAGAGTGGCAATGGGGCGTGCTCCTGCGAAGGCCGGAGCCCAGTCCGGAGGGTAGCGCAACGCGCAAAGCCCAGACCTCGGTTCCTGCTTTCGCAGGAACACGCCATGAACGGTCCTCCTCCCCCGGAACCTAATTCCCCTTTCTGCGCTTCTTTTCGCGAGCGGCGCAATCGGATCGGAAGGGGCAGGCATGGCGCGGAGCCGGACAGCACCGAATGAGGACGACCTCCCCTCCCGCTACCGCGAAGTGCGCGGGTTGAGCGAAGGGCTGGCCGCGCCGCTGTCCGATGCCGATGCGACGGCGCAGTCCATGCCCGATGCCTCGCCCGCCAAATGGCATCTGGCCCACAGCAGCTGGTTTTTCGAAAGCTTCGTCCTGCGCGACCATGTGCGGGGCTACAAGCCGTTCGATCCGCGCTACGCCTTCCTCTTCAACAGCTATTATGAGGCCGAAGGGCCACGCCATGCCCGGCCGATGCGGGGCATGCTGACCCGGCCGTCGCTGGACGAGGTGATGGCCTATCGCGCCCATGTCGACGAAGCGATGCTGATCGCCCTGCCGCTGCTGGACCCGGCCGTCCGCGCGCTGGTGACGCTGGGCCTGCATCATGAGCAGCAGCATCAGGAACTGTTGCTCACCGACATCCAGCATCTCTTCTCGCTCAACCCGCTGGAGCCGGCGCTGTTCGAGGGGCCGAGCGGCAATCCCGCCGCCGTGCCGGGGTCGCTCCACTGGATCGAGGGGCGGCAGGGGCTGGTCGAGATCGGCGAGGATGGCAAGGCCGACTTCGCCTTCGATTGCGAAGGGCCGCGCCACAAGGCGCTGCTGCATCCCCATGTGCTGGCGCACCGACCCATCACCAACGGCGAATGGATCGCCTTCATCGACGAGGGCGGCTATCGCGATCCGGCGCACTGGCTGTCGGAAGGATGGGATTGGGTCCAGGCGGAGGCGATCGAAGGGCCGCTCTACTGGCGACGGGAAGAACAGGGCTGGTCCCGCTTCGGCCTGGATGGCCGCAAGCCGGTGCATCCCGCGGCGCCGGTCAGCCATATCAGCTATTATGAGGCGGACGCCTATGCCCGCTGGACCGGCGCGCGGCTGCCGACCGAGGCGGAGTGGGAAAGCGGCGCGCTCAACGTCGCGCCCGTCAGCGGCAACCAGCTGGACGGCCCGGCCTGCCCGCGGCCGCAACCGGCGGAGGGCGGATCGGCACTCACCCAGATGTTCGGCGACGTGTGGGAGTGGACCGCCAGCGCCTATGCACCGCATCCCGGCTTCCACCCGGCCGAAGGCGCGGTGGGCGAATATAATGGCAAGTTCATGTGCGGCCAGTTCGTGCTGAAGGGCGGCAGCTGCGCCACCCCGCGCGGCCATGTGCGCGCGAGCTATCGCAATTATTTCCACCCGCACCAGCGCTGGCAGTTCACCGGGCTGCGGCTGGCAAGGGACCTGTGATCCGATGCTGCTGACGAAGGAACCCGCGCGGGATGCGGCCAGCGTCGATCCCGCCTTCCGCCGCGACATTCTGGCCGGCCTGTCCCGCTCGCCCAAGGCGACGCCGCCGCTCTGGTTCTACGACCGGCGTGGATCGGAACTGTTCGAGGCGATCACCGACCTGCCGGAATATTATCCGACCCGCACCGAAACCGCGCTGCTGGAACGCCATGGCGCGGATTTCGCCGAGGCGATCGGGCCGGGCCGCGCGGTGATCGAGTTCGGCGCGGGAAGTGCGCGCAAGACGCCGCACCTGCTGCGCGCCATCGATCCGGCCGCCTATGTGCCGATCGACATCAGTGGCGATTTCCTGCACGTGAGCAGCGCGGCGCTGGCGTCGGCCTTTCCGCAGCTGCCGGTGCTGCCGGTGGTCGGCGACTTCAACGGCGACCTTGCCCTGCCCGCCGCGATCGCGGGCCTGCCGCGTCTCGGCTTCTTCCCCGGCTCCACCATCGGCAATATGGAGCCGGCCGCCGCCGTCGACCTGCTGCGCGCGATGCGCCGGCTGCTGGGGGGCGAGGCGCTGCTGCTGATCGGCGTGGACCGGATCAAGGACCCCGTTCGGCTGATCGCCGCCTATGACGATGCGGCGGGGGTGACGGCCGCGTTCAACCTCAACCTGCTCACGCGCATCAATCGCGAGCTGGAGGGCGACCTGCCGATCGACGGCTTTGTCCACCGGGCGATCTGGAACGATGACCAGGCGCGCATCGAAATGCATCTGGAAGCGGTGCGGCCGCTGCAATTCCAGGTGGCGGGCCAGCCTTTCCGGATGGAAGCAGGCGAGACGATCCATAGCGAGAGCAGCCACAAATATGGCGAGCGCGACGCCCGGCTGCTGCTGCGCGCGGGCGGCTGGGAGCCGTGCCGCGCGTGGACGGATGACGAGGGGCTGTTCTCGCTGATCCTGGCGCGGGCGGGCTGAGTTGTTCCCCGGCGCAGGCCGGGGCCCAGTGGCGAGGCTGGAACTGGACCCCGGCCTTCGCCGGGGAACGACAGCCGGCGGGCACGGCCCCGCCTCACGAGATCCCAGCCTGCGCTGGGATGACGAATTTTTACTCCACCACCTTCGCCGACCAGGTGGTGATCCAGTGCCACGCGCCCCGACATTCGCCCATGGCGCTGGCTTCGCTCAGGCGGAAGCGGGTGCCGTCCCAGACATAGGTTTCGCTGCCGCCGCAATCGCCCAGCCCCCTGCCCTTGGCATAGCTTTGCAAGCTCGACTTGTCCGCCGACCAGTCGGCATTGACCAGCATGGGGTGGCTCGCATCCTCGCTCCAGCCGGGCTGATAATCGAAGCTCGCAAAGCGGAAGCTGCGGCGGCCGGGGATGCCGGTGGCGATCACCGGCACGGAGGTGAAATTATAGGCGCCCGCGCCGCAGGGCACCAGCACCAGCGTTTCCGTGCGGGACAGGCGATAGAGATCGGGCGGCGAGGCGTCCTGCATCTCGTCGGTGCAGCCGGTGAACTTGCCGAGCGCACCCAGCTCCTCGCGCCAGAGCGTCGCCGGGGCGGGCCCGGCGGGGACGATCGCGCGGCGGATCTCGACCGGCGCGGGCGCCGCACGCACCGCGCTACGGCCGAGCGGGCCGGTGGCGACCAGCGCCACGCTGGTGCCGGCGCGCCCCTGCCGCGCGTCCATGTAGCGCAGCGCCGCCGCGATTCCCGCCAGCGACGGCTGGGCGATCGCCTTGGCGCCCGACCGTATCTCCATCCGCCCGCCGCGCGCCATCGCGAGCGCCAGGGTCGAGGCCACGACCCCCTGCAGCGTCGCCTCGCCATCCTGGGCGGTGGCGCGCGCCACTTCGCGCCCGTCGACAAGGAAGCTCAATGCCTCCTGCCCCTTGGCGTCGCGGCTGACCCAGATTTCGGGATCGGCCGCCGCGCCCGCGTCGCGCGCGATGCCCAGCATCACCGGCTGGTCGGGCCAGTCGCTGCCCTCCGCCTGGAGCGCCACCGCTTCGCAGCGGCCGCGATTGTCGCAGCCTATGGTCCAGTCCTTGTAGGTTTCCAATGCGCCAGGCTTGGGCGCGACGAGCGGCATATCCGCCTGCGCCGGTGCCAAGCCGATGATCGCCGACAGCCAAGCCGCGGCCATGAACATGCGTGTTGCCCCCATGGGTTAACCATAACTTGCTTTATAGGCGGAGGGTAGAGGCTGCGTCGCGGCGGGCGTTTCAGCCCAGGCTCAGCATGAGGCCGGCCAGCGCCGCGCTCATGAGGTTGGCAAGGCTGCCCGCCGCCAGCGCCTTCAGCCCCAGCCGCGCGATCACCGGCCGCTGGTTGGGCGCGAGATTGCCGGTCACCGCCATCTGGATTGCGATCGAGCTGAAATTGGCGAAGCCGCACAGCGCGAAGGTGACGATGGCACGGCTGCGGTCGCTGAGCACCGCGCCGCTCATTTTCCCCAAGTCGATGAAGGCGACGAACTCGTTCAGGACCATTTTCGTCCCGAACAGCCCGCCGGCGGTCAGCGCCTCATTCCACGGGATTCCGATGAGGAACATGACCGGCGCGAAGATGTAGCCCACCAGCCGCTGGAACGTGAGGTCGGGCACCCCGACCATATTGCCGAGGCCGCCGAGCAGCCCGTTGGCGAGCGCGACCAGGGCGACGAACGCCAGCACCATGGCGCCGACCGCGACCGCGAGCTTGACCCCGGTCTGCG
>DATEJA010000210.1:0-9310 GCA_035278405.1 Sphingobium sp.
GAAAAGGTCGCCGCGCTGCACCTCGAAAAGCTGGGCGTGAAGCTGTCCAAGCTGACGGAGAAGCAGGCCGCCTATATCGGCGTGACGCCGGAAGGCCCGTTCAAGCCGGATCATTATCGCTACTAAGCGGACGACAGGGGAAGGGGAGGCGAGGGCCTCCCCGTTTTTTTCTGCCCCGTTGGTCAATGGCCGCCGTCGCTGCTGAGGTGCTCCTGCGAAGGCAGGAGCACGACACTCTTCAACTGAATAATATTGTCGCTCTCCAACCATCCCCCCTTATCTGACAATTCTTTGTATCGGGACGCTTCACGCTGCATCCGACTTGGGTTAGTCCCCTGATAATCATGCAAAGGGGCTGGAAGCTGGTGACGAGGGCAAGGCAGGCGCGATGACGTCATTGACCCCGCTCGCCACCGTCATTTTGGGCATCGTGCTCGCCGGATGGCTGGCGGCGGCCGTCTGGGCGCTGTCCACTGGCCAGCGGATGCGGCGGGAAGGCCGGCAGGCGCAGGGCAAGTTCGACCGGCTGTCGAGCCTGCTGTCGTCCGCCCCGGCCGCGCCGATCATCATCCATCCCGATGGCCGTCTGGAAGCCGCCGATCGCCTGGCGAAATGGCTGGGGAAGGATCGCGTCCCGACTTTCGTTTCCGAACTCACCGCGCCCGACGGGGGGCTGGAGCCCGAAGACGCCGCCGCGCTTGCGCAGGAGATCGCCGCGACGCAGCGCGCCGGACGTAGCTTCGCGCTGCCGGTGCGGGGCGAGGGGTCGTCGCGCCTGCTGCTGGTGCGCGGCGCACCGGCTGGCCCGGTGCTGGCGGAAAGCGGTGGCGTCACCCTCTGGATCTTCGACGCGACCGACAGCCAGTCTGAAATACAGGCGCTCAAGGGCCGCGTAGAACAACTGCGTGACGCGCTGGAGGCGCTCGCCGGCCTGGTCGAGGCCGCGCCTTTCCCGATGTGGCATCGCACCCCCGACATGCGCCTCAGCCTGGTGAACGCTGCCTATGTTCGCGCGGTCGACGGTGAAAGCGCGGGCGAGGTCATCGCCAGCGGCATCGAACTGGTCGAGCCGGTCGGCGGCCTGACCCCGCAGGCTGCGGCCGAGCAGGCGCTGAGCGAAAGCAGGGCGGTCGAGCGCATGGTGCCCGCCACGATCGACGGCGAACGGCGAACGATGCGGGTGGTCGACGTGCCGCTCGGCGACGCGGGCGTTGCCGGCTTTGCCATGGACCAGAATGAGCTGGAACAGGCACGGGTCGAACATCGCCGGCTGGAAACGGCACAGCGCGATCTGCTCGATCGCCTGTCCGCCGGCGTCGCGCGCTTCGGGTCCGACCGCACCCTGCGCTTCTGGAACCAGCCGTTCATGAGCCTGTTCGGCCTCGATCAGGAGCATCTGGCCGATCAACCTGTCTTCGAGCGGGTGCTCGATCGCATGCGCGAAGCCCGGCGCCTGCCCGAGCATCGCGACTTCCCCGCCTGGCGCGCGGAGCGCCGCGACTGGTTTCTCTCGCCCGACCCGCGCGAGGAGAATTGGCTGCTGGCCGACGGCACGCACCTGCGCGTCTACGCCCAGCCGCTGCCCGATGGCGGCCTGCTCCTCATCTTCGAGGATCGCACCGAGCAGGTCCAGCTATCGAGCGCGCGCGACACCTTGCTGCGGGTGCGCACCGCGACCTTCGACAATCTGTTCGAATCGATCGGCGTCTTCTCTTCCGATGGCCGGCTGTCGCTCTGGAACAGCCGCTTCCGCACCATCTGGGAGATTTCCGAGGATCTGCTGGCGCAGCATCCGCGGATCGACGAACTGCTCCGCGCCGTCCAATCGCGCCTGGCAAAACCGCAACAGGCCAATCTCGTCCGCGAACTGGTCCGCACCGCGACGGTCGAGCGCAAGCAGCGCGTCGGCCATGTCGGCTTCGCGGACGGGCGCATCTTCGAATTCGCCGCCATCCCGCTGCCCGACGGCAACGCGCTCTTCACCATGCTGGATGTCACCGACAGCCGCCGGGTCGAGCAGGTGCTGCGCGATCGCAACGACGCGCTGGAACAGGCGGACAAGGTCAAGACCGCTTTCGTCACCAATATGAGCTATGAGCTGCGCACCCCGCTCACCACGATAGCGGGCTTCGCCGAGATGATGAGCGCGGGCTATGCCGGCGACCTCAGCGACTCCGCCAAGGATTATGTCGATGGCATCCTGCAGAGTACCAAGCGGCTCGCCATGCTGATCGACAATGTGCTCGACCTGACGCAGGGGGAGGCGGGCACCCTGCCGATCGATCGCGCCCCGGTCGACCTCGCTCAACTCGCGCGGGACAGCGTCGAGCGGATCAAGGCGGACGCCACGGCCAAGGGCATCGACCTGGCGCTGTCGCTGCACGACACGCTGGGCACGGTGCAGGGGGACAGCCGGCGCATCGGCCAGGCGCTGGATCATCTGCTGGAAAACGCGATCTGCTACAGCGGCAAGGGCGGTCGCGTCCTGCTGCATGGCGACGGCAGCGCTGGCAGCGCGCGGCTGGTCGTGTCCGACAATGGCCCGGGCATCAGCACCCAGCGACAGGCCACGATCTTCGACGCCGCCGCGCGGGCCGAGCAGGCGCGCAACGGAGAAAAGGCGGGCATCGGCCTGCCGCTCGCCAAGCAACTGGCGCAAGCGCATGGCGGCGACCTCCAACTGGTGTCGGAACCCGGCCAAGGGACGATGGCGGTGATCGAGTTGCCCCGTGGCTGAGGCGGTCCTGATCCTTGCCGATGAAGCGGCCATGCTGGAACTTGGCCACCGCCTGGCGCAAGGCGCGCGGATCGGCGACGTCATCGCGCTGGAAGGCGGGCTGGGCGCGGGCAAGACGACGCTTGCGCGCGGCATATTGGAAGCTTTGGGTCTTCAGGAGGAAGCGCCCAGCCCCAGCTTCGCCATCGTCCAGCCCTATGACATTCCCGATGTGCGCCTGCCCGTCGCGCATGTCGATCTTTATCGCCTCGACGGCCCGGAAGAGGCCGAGGAACTGGGGCTCGACGATTATCTGGCGGACAGCCTGCTGATCGTCGAATGGCCCGACCGGCTGGGCGAGGAGGCGTGGCCCGACGCGCTGCGGCTCCACATCGACATCGAACCCGACGGCGCTAGGCGCTTGACAGCGCGCGTGCCGGACGCTTGGACGGAGCGATGGTCGCAGATATGATCCCGCCCGCCGCTGCCCCCGCCTTCCTCGCGCGAGCGGGCTGGGCCCATGCGGCGATCGTGCCTCTGGCGGGGGACGCCTCCTTCCGGCGTTATTTCCGTGTTCTGGATGGCGCCCGCCGCGCGGTGCTGATGGATGCGCCGCCGCCCCACGAAGACCCGCGCCCCTTCATCGCGATCGCCGAACATCTAGTGGGGCAGGGCTTCGCCGCGCCCCGGATACTTGCCCGTGATCTGGACGAAGGGCTGGTGCTGATCGAGGATTTCGGCGACCTGCGCGTCAAGGAGCATCTGGACGAGCATGTCGCCGACGAGCAGGCGGTTTATACCCGCGCCGTCGACCTGCTCGCCGATCTCCACCGCCTGCCGGCCCCCGCCGAGCTGCCGCGCTATGACCGCGCCGTCTATCAGCGCGAGGCGGGGCTTCTCACCGAATGGTATTGCCCCGCCATCGGTCTGGATGTCGATGCAGAGGGCTATGAGCGTGCCTGGGACGCCGTCCTGCCGCTGGTGGAGCAATCGGCCAGCCCCGCCGTCACCGTGCTGCGCGACTATCATGCCGAAAATATCATGCTGATCGACCGGCCTTCTGCGCGTGGCCTTGGGCTGCTCGATTTCCAGGACGCGCTCGCCGGCCACCCGGCCTATGATCTTGTGTCTTTGCTGCAGGATGCGCGGCGCGACGTGCCCCCGGCGCTGGAAGCGGCGATGATCGACCATTATCGCGCGGCCGCGAACCCGCCCGCAGATTTCGATGCCGCCTATGCGGTGCTCGGTGCCCAGCGCAACGCCAAGATCATCGGCATCTTCACCCGGCTGTGGCAGCGTGACGGCAAGCCGCGCTACCTGTCCTTCCTGCCGCGCATGTGGGACTTGCTGGAGCGGGACCTGGCCCATCCCGCCGTGGCGCCGGTCGCCCAGTGGTTCTCAGCCAATATTCCCGCAGACAAGCGCCATGACGCGCTTGCGGACCAGGCGGCCCTATGATCGAAACGGCAATGCTGATGGCGGCGGGTCTGGGCAAGCGGATGCGCCCGCTCACCGCCACCCGTCCCAAGCCACTGGTCAAGGTCGCGGGCAAGCCGCTGATGGATCATGCGCTCGATCGGCTGGCGGGAGGCGGGGTCCGCAGGGTGGTGGTGAACGTCCATTATCTTGCCGACACGGTGGAAGCCCATCTGCGCGCCTATCGCGACGATGTCGAAGTGGTGATTTCGGACGAGCGGGCCAAGCTGCTGGAGACTGGCGGCGGGCTCATCCACGCCCGGCCGCTACTCGGGGACGCGCCTTTCATCTGCGCGAACAGCGATAATCTGTGGATCGATGGCCCGCAGGAGACGCTGGGCATGATGCAGCGCATCTGGGACCCGGAGCGGATGGACGCGCTGCTGCTCCTGGTGCCGCTGGCGCGCGCCCATTGCCATACGGGACCGGGCGATTTCCATATGGATGCCGCCGGACGCCTCAGTCGGCGCAAGACTGCCCACGTCGCGCCTTTCGTCTTTACCGGGGTGCAGATCATGTCGCCACGGCTGCTGGTCGATCCGCCTTCCGACGTCTTCTCGACCAACATCTTCTGGAATCGCGCGATCGAGGCGGGACGGCTCTATGGCGTGTCCCATCAGGGGCTGTGGTTCGATGTCGGCACGCCCCGGGCGATCCCGTTTGTGGAGTCCTTCCTCGCCCATGGGTGATCGCACCCGGCCTGCCTTGTTCAACATTCCGGCCCACCGCGCCTTTTCCGATGCGCTGGTCGCCGGCATCCTTGCCCAGCATGGCGATGATCCGCTGCGCCTGGCGCAGGGCATGGTCCTGCTGCCGAGCAACCGCGCCGTTCGCGCCGTCAGCGATGCCTTCGTGCGGAAATCGGAAGGCGGACTGTTATTGCCCCGCCTGGTCGCAATCGGCGACCCGGACCTGGGCGAGCAGGTCGGCGGCGCGCTGGATCCGCTGGGCGAGGCGGACGCCATCCCGCCTGCCATCACGCCGATGCGCCGGCAAATGATCCTCGCGCGGCTGGTGCAGCAGGCGTCCGCCCAGCCGGTCGACGCGGGTCAGGCGCTGAAGCTCGGCCAGGCGCTGGGCGCGGTGCTGGACCAGATGCAGGTCGAGCAGGTGCCGGTGGCGGCGCTGGCCGACCTCAGCTTGTCGGGTGAGCTTTCCGCCCACTGGCAGCGATCGCTCGACCTCTTTTCCATCCTCATCCGGCGCTGGCCCGATGAACTGGTGCGGTTGGGACTGATCGACCTTGCCGATCGGCGCAACCGGCTGTTCGATCGGGTGGCGACGCGCTGGGCGCAGGAGCCGCCGCCGGGCTTCACCATCGCCGCCGGCATCTCGACGACCGCACCGGCCGTCGCGCGCCTGCTGCGCCGCATCGCCGCCATGCCGGGCGGCAGCGTCGTGTTCGCCGGCCTGGACCAGGAAATGGATGCCGAGGCCTGGGACGCGATCGGCCCCTTCGACCCCGATCCGGTGACGGGTCATGCGCCCGCCGGGCATGAAACCCATCCGCAATATGCGCTCAAGCGCCTGCTCGACCGCATGAGCGCCACCCGGGATGATGTCGCGCTCTGGCGCTGGGGCAGCAGCCATGATGCGCGGGCGGTGCGCAGCCGCAATATCTCCAACGCCATGCTGCCGCCTCGGCTGACCAGCCGCTGGCGCAATCTCAAGACCGCCGATCGATCGCTCGCCGGGGTGGAAGTGCTGGAAGTCGCGACCCCGGGCGAGGAGGCGCAGGCCATCGCCATCGCCCTGCGCGAGGCGATCGAGACCCCCGGCCGCACCGCCGCGCTTGTCACGCCCGACCGACAGTTGGCGACCCGCGTGTCGGCGCATCTGGCGCGCTGGGGCATCGAGGCCGACGATTCGGCCGGCCTGCCGCTGTCCCGCCTGCCGCCCGGGACCTTGCTGATCGCGATGGCGGAGGCGGTCGCGGAACGGTTCGCGCCGGTCGCGCTGCTGACCCTGCTCAAGCATCCGCTGGTGAGGCGTGGCGAAGGGCGGCTCGCCTGGCTGGATGGCGTGCGCGCGCTGGACCTGCTGCTGCGCGGGCCGCGCCCGGCGGCGGGGCTGCAGGGGATCGATCTGCTCCTCGCGCCGCGCGAGGGCGAGGATCGTCAGCGCATCCTTCGCGCCACCGCCCGCGCCTGGTGGCCACAGGCCCGCGCGCTGCTGGAGCCATTGGAGCGGGGCCTGGCGGGCACGCCGACCCTTGCCCAGCAATTGGCTGCGATCCGCGAGCAGGCCGGGGCCCTTTCGCACGACGCCGTCTGGTCCGGGCATCAGGGCCATGCCGCCGCCGACCTGTTCGCCGACATGGAGGAGGCTGCGGGCGAAGGTCCGCCACAGGCCGATATTCGATCGCTGCCCCAATTGCTCGACCACATGCTGGGCGGGGTTTCGGTGCGTCCGCCGCAGGGCGGGCATCCGCGCATCGCGATCCTCGGCCTGATCGAAGCACGGCTGGTGCAGGCCGACCTCATGATCCTGGGCGGCCTCAACGAAGGCACCTGGCCGGGCCTGCCCGCGCCCGACCCCTGGCTCGCCCCGCGCATCCGGCGCGAGCTTGGCCTGCCCGGGCTGGAGACGCGCATCGGCCTGGCGGCGCACGATTTCGCCAGTGCGCTCGGCGCGCCGCAGCTGCTCATCACGCGCGCTCGGCGCGGATCGGGCGGGCCTGCGGTCGCGTCCCGCTTCTGGCTGCGCCTCAAGGCCATGGCCGGCCCGCAATGGAGGGCCGCCGAGCGTTACCGCGTCCTCGCCCAGGCTCTCGACCGGCCGGATCGCCACCGTCCCGCGAGCCGCCCCGCGCCGGTGCCGCCTGCTTCGGTGCGGCCCAAGCTGATCCCCGTCACGGATGTCGACCGGCTGAAGGCGGATCCTTACGCCTTCTATGCCAAGCGCATCCTGCGCCTCGCTCGCCTTGACCCCGTGGATGCCGATGCGGGGCCCGCCTGGAGGGGGACGGCGGTGCACGAAATTCTCCAGCATTGGGCCGAATCCGCACGCGACCCCGCCGACCTGGAAGCGCGCGCCCGGGCGATGTTCGATCGCCCCGACATCCACCCGTTGCTCAAGGCGCTCTGGCAGCCACGCCTGATCGAGGCGGTGCGCTGGATCGCCGCCGAAGTCGCCGCCGATCAGGCCGCTGGCCGCACCATATTGGCGGTGGAAGCAGACGGCCGCGCGGAGATTGCCGGCGTCACCCTGACCGGCAAGGCCGACCGCATCGATCGCATGCCCGACGGGACGATCGGCATCGTCGATTACAAGACGGGCAAGCCGCCCAGCGCGAAGCAGGTGCGCGCCGGCTATGCGCTGCAGCTCGGGCTGCTGGGCCTGATCGCCGAGCAGGGCGGTTTCCCGGGCACGGGCGCGCAGGAAGTCGCGGGCTGTTTCGAATATTGGTCGCTTGCCAAGAAGAACGACGCGTTCGGCTATCGCGACAGCCCGGTCGATCCCATGGGCAAGCGCGACAAGATCATCACCGCCGACTTCACATCCTGGGTCCACGCCCGGTTCGAGGAGGTGGCTGCTGCTTATCTGACCGGGGACGCGCCGTTCGATGCCCAGGTCAATCCCGAGGTCGCCAATTATGGCGATTATGACCAGCTCATGCGGCTGGAGGAATGGTATGGGCGCGACGATGGCTAGGAAGGCAAGTCCGCTCCAGAAGCTGCTTGGCGATCAGGCGCGCGCGGCCCAGCCCGACGCACATGTATGGCTCTCCGCCTCGGCCGGCACGGGCAAGACCCATGTGCTGACCGCGCGCGTCTTCCGCCTGCTGCTCCAGGGCGTGCGGCCGGAAAATATCCTCTGCCTGACCTTTACGAAGGCCGGCGCGGCGGAGATGGCCGACCGTATCCATGACCGCCTGGCCGCCTGGGTGCAGATGGAGGAGGGCGATCTCTTCGGCGACCTTGAAGCGCTGGACGAGGAGTCGGGGCCCGAGGCGCGCGATCGCGCCCGCCGCCTCTTTGCCGAAGTGCTGGAATCGACGGGCGGAGGCCTGCGCATCCAGACGATCCATGGCTTCTGCCAGCAATTGCTCACCGCCTTCCCGCTGGAGGCGGATCTGCCGCCGGGCTTCCGGCCGCTGGACCAGCGCGAGCAGGGGGCGCTGGCCCGCCAGACGCTGGCGGATGTCGTCGTGCGCGCACAGGATCAGTGCGATCACAGGCTGATGGATGCGATCCAGGCGATCAGTTTGCGGCTCGGCGAGGGCGGAGCCGAGCAGTATCTGCTGCGCTGCGCATCGCGGGCGGCCGAACTGGATCAACTTCCTGACGATATCGGGGCTTGGCTCCAGCGCGAGCTAGGCCTGCCCGAGGGCGACATTGCCGACCATCTGGCACGCGAATGTGGCGACGAGGCGTTCGACATGCGGTCGCTGGCCTGGATCGCGCAAGCCAATGCGGACTGGGGCACCGGGCGCGCGCTGGAACGCTGCGACCGCATCGCCCGCTGGCGCGCACTTTCGCCCGCCGCGCGCGTTGCAAGCCTCAAGGACCTTCATGCAGCCTGGGCCAAGGCTGACGGCGACCTGATTTCCGCCAAGGGCTGGGTTCCGCCGATCGACGGATATGGCGAGGCGAGCGGACGGCTGCACGGCCGCTGCGCCGAACTGCTCGGGCTCAAGGCGCTCGCCCAATATGCCGAATTGCTGGGCGCAGCGCTCCACGCTGGGCGCGCCTATGCCCGCGCCTATGCCGAGGCGAAGCAGCTTGCCGGGGCGGTGGACTTCGACGATCTCATCGCCCGCACCGCCGCCTTGCTGTCCCAGCCGGGCATCGCCGACTGGATCCGCTACAAGCTTGACCAGCGCATCGACCATATATTGGTCGATGAAGCGCAGGACACCAATGTCAGCCAATGGTCGATCGTGGGCGCGCTCGCGGCCGAATTCTTCGCCGGGGAGGGGGCCAAGGGCGACAAGGTCCGCACCATCTTCACCGTCGGCGATTTCAAGCAGGCAATCTTCGGTTTCCAGGGCACCAGCCCGCAGGCCTTTGCCGCCGCGCAGATCGCGTTCCAGCGTCATGCCGAAGCGGCCGACCATCTCTTCCACGATCTGTCCCTCGAACGCAGCTTCCGCTCGACGCCCGCCGTCCTCGACAT